>JAIXRU010000186.1 GCA_027485045.1 Opitutaceae bacterium
CGAGCAGCACGGCAAAAAACTCGCCGTGATCGAAAACGAGTTCGGCGAGGTCGGGGTGGACAACCAACTCGTCATCCAGTCCGAAGAAGAGCTCTTCGAGATGAACAACGGCTGTATCTGCTGCACCGTGCGCGGCGACCTCATCCGCATCCTCGGCCGCCTCATGAAACGCAAGGACCGGCTCGACGGCATCCTCATCGAAACCACCGGGCTCGCCGACCCCGGCCCCGTCGCCCAGACCTTTTTCACCGACGACGAAATGAAGGCCGCCTTCCGGCTCGACGGCATCGTCACCGTGGTGGACGCCAAACACATCTGGCAGCACATCGACGACACCGACGAGGCCCAGAAGCAAATCGCCTTCGCCGACGTGCTCATCCTCAACAAATCCGACCTCGTCCCCCCCGCCGAGCTCGACCAGCTCGAAGCCCGTATCCGCCGCATGAATTCAGCCGCCCGCATCCTGCGCGCGCAAAACGCCGACGTCCCCCTCGCCTCCGTGCTCAACGTCGGCGGCTTCAACCTCTCCCGCGCCACCGAACTCAACCCCCAGTTCCTCGCCCCCGAATACCCGTTCGAATGGGCCGGCGCCTACGCCCTGCCCGCCGGCACCCACACCCTCGAAATCGGCCACGCCCCCGGCGAGTGCAACAACCACGATCATGAACACGGTCACGACTGCGGCCACGATCATCACCACGAGATCGAACCCGAGATGGACCTTGCCCTCCTCCCCGTAAAATCCCTGTCCGCGTCCGATCTCGACGCCGCCCGCGACGCCGCCGTGCATGTCTTCGCCGACTGGGAAAACAAGGTCGCCCCCGGCGATGCCGTCACCCCCGGCGCCACCCTGCACCGCCTGCAACTCGTCGAGGGCCACGCCCGTTTCCGCCTGCCCGTCGCCGCCCCCGGCCTCTACGTCGCCTTCGAGCAACACGGCGAGATCGCCCTCCACATCGAGGTTATGGGCCAGACCGTCAAACCCGCCTGGCAGCAAGACTTCGCCCCCGCCCACACCCACAACGACGCCGTCACCTCCGTCGGCATCAGCACCCCCGGCGAGGTGGACGGCAAAAAACTCAACGACTGGATCGGCGAGCTCCTCAAAACCAAGGGCGGCGACATCTACCGCTGCAAAGGCGTGCTCGCCGTAAAAGGCTCGCCCAACCGCCTCGTTTTCCAAGGCGTGCACATGCTCTTCGACGCCAAGTTCGACCGCCCCTGGGGCAAGGACGCCCGCACCAACACCTTGGTCTTCATCGGCAAAAACCTCGACCGCGCCGCCCTCAACGCCGCTTTCCAAGCCTGTTTGATCTGAGCCACCGAGCCGCCATTTTTTCGCATCATGGAAGCCCCTAAAACCGACATCCATCCAGCCCTTAAAGCTGCGGAAAAGGCCGGCTTCGACCTCAGCCTGCTAGAATCCAACCTCGCCCTTTCACCCGCCGAACGCTGGCGCCAACATAGCCTGGCCCTCGATATGGCCCTCGAACTCCAGCAAGCCCGCTTAATCCGTGATCCAAGACTTCAACCGGCTTCTCCACCGTCTCGCTGATTCCGGCCTCGATTTCGTGATCATCGGTGGCTTCGCCGCTGTTACTCATGGCTCGTCCCTGATGACCAGAGACTTGGAAATTTGCGTCCTGCTGAATGATTCCACTGTCGAAAAACTACGCACCCTGCTCGCCGACTGGAATCCCAAGCACCGGATGACGCCACAAAAGCTCTCGTTTCTGGAGTTTCCCAAATTCGGTCCGGTGCAAAACCTCTATCTGGAAACCGATTACGGTATAGTCGATGTGCTCTCCACCGCACTAGGCGTCGGCGATTTTCGCCGCCTGCGAAACCAGGCGGAAATCTTCGAGATCGGCGGGCGCTCATACTCCGTCATCTCCCTCGACGACCTCATCACCGCCAAAGAAGCCGTCGGCCGCGAAAAAGACCTGCTCGCCGTCAAAGAACTCCGCGCCATCGCCGCCAAACGCACCCCCTGAGCGAGCCGAGCAGCTCGCCCGTGCTTCCGCCCCTTATTTCCGTTTGCGGAGCGACCTCTTGCGCGCAAGGTCTCCGCCTAACCATGTCCGCCAACGCGCCCGCCATCGCCACCACCTCCTCCACCGCGCTCGCCGAGCTCCTCGCCCCGACCGACGCCTTCGCCCCGCGCCACAACAGCGCCACCCCGGACGAACAGGCCCGTATGCTCGCCGCCCTGGGCTACCCCTCCCTCGACGCCCTGATCGACACCGCCGTCCCCGCCGTCATCCGCCTCGAGAACCCCCTGACCCTGCCCTCCCCGCTTTCCGAATCCTCCGCCCTCGCCGAGCTCCGCGACATCGCCAGTCTCAACAAAGTCCACCGCGCATTCATCGGCCAGGGCTACTACGGCACCTTCACCCCGCCCGTCATCCAGCGCACCATCCTCGAAAACCCCGGCTGGTACACCGCCTACACCCCCTACCAGGCCGAGATCGCCCAAGGCCGCCTCGAAGCTCTGCTCAACTTCCAGACCGTCGTAACCGACCTCACCGGGCTCGACATCGCCAACGCCTCCATGCTCGACGAGGCTACCGCCGCCGCCGAGGCCATGATGCTCTGCCATCGCGCGAAAAACTCCGCCGAGGGCGGCCTCTTTTTCGTCTCCGACCGCTGCCACCCGCAAACCATCGACCTGGTCAAAACCCGCGCCACCCCGCTCGGCATCACCGTGCAGGTGGGCGACGCCGCCAGCTTCGACCCCGCATCCTCCCCCGGTCTCTTCGGCCTGCTCGTCCAATACCCCGACACCACCGGCCAGATCCTCGATTTTTCCGCCCTCTTCGCCCGCGCCCACGCCGTCGGCGCCTTCTCCGTCGTCGCCACCGACCTGCTCGCGTTGACCCTCTTGAAATCCCCCGGCGAACTCGGTGCCGATGTCGCCGTCGGCTCCGCCCAGCGCTTCGGCGTGCCGCTCGGTTTCGGCGGCCCCCACGCCGGTTTCTTCGCCACCCGCGACGCCCTCAAGCGCCAGATGCCCGGCCGCCTCATCGGCGTCTCCCGCGACGCCCAGGGCAACCCCGCCCTCCGCCTCTCCCTCGGTACCCGCGAGCAACACATTCGCCGCGACAAAGCCACGTCCAACATCTGCACCGCCCAGGTCCTCCTCGCCGTCATGGCGTCGATGTATGCCGTCTGGCACGGCCCCGCCGGCCTGCGCCGCATCGCCACCCGTATCCAAGGCCTCACCACCGTGCTCGCCGCCGCCCTCCGCCGCGCCGGAGCGAGCGTGAACGCCGGACCAGTTTTCGACACCCTCACCGTCGGCCACGTCTCCGCCGCCCGCGTCCACGCCGCCGCCGAGGCCCGCAAGATCAACCCGCGCGTCATCGACGCCCACACCGTCGGCCTCTCCCTCGACGAAACCACCACCGAGGCCGAGCTCCGAGCCCTGCTCGCCTGCTTCAGCGAGGCCGCCACTCTCGACGCCGCCGACCTCGTCGCCCCCGCCGCCGCCTTCGGCCCGCTCGCCCGCACCAGCGCCTACCTCACCGCCAAGGTCTTTAACCAATACCACACCGAGCACGAGCTGCTCCGCTACATCAAGCGCCTCGAGGCCAAGGCCCTCTCCCTCTGCCACTCGATGATCTCGCTCGGCTCCTGCACCATGAAGCTGAACGCCGCCTCCGAGATGTTCCCCGTCTCCTGGCCCGAGTTCGGCGCCCTGCACCCCTTCGCCCCCGCCGACCAGACCCGCGGCTACGCCCGCCTCGTGCGCGACCTAGAAACCTGGCTTTCCGAAATCACCGGCTTCGCCGCCACTTCCCTCCAACCCAACGCCGGTTCCCAAGGCGAATACGCCGGCCTGCTCGCCATCCGCGCCTACCACCACGCCCACGGCCAGGGCCACCGCAAGGTCTGCCTCATCCCCACCAGCGCCCACGGCACCAACCCCGCCAGCGCCGTCATGGCCGGCTTCCAGGTCGTGCCCGTCGCCTGCGACGCCAAGGGCAACATCGACGTGGCCGACCTCTCCGCCAAGGCCGCCCAACACGCCGCCGACCTCGCCGCGCTCATGATCACCTACCCGAGCACCCACGGCGTGTTCGAAGCCACCATCCGCGACATCTGCGCCACCATCCACCAGCACGGCGGCCAGGTTTACATGGACGGCGCCAACATGAACGCCCAGGTCGGCCTCACCTCCCCCGGCCGCATCGGGGCCGACGTCTGCCACCTGAATCTGCACAAGACCTTCTGCATCCCGCACGGCGGCGGCGGCCCCGGCGTGGGCCCGGTCTGCGTGGCCGCGCACCTCGCGCCCTACCTGCCCTCGCACCCTGTGGTCTCGCCTCTGCCCGCCGCCGCCCCCGGCATCGGCGCCATATCGGCCGCGCCCTGGGGCAGCGCCAGCATCCTCGTTATCCCGTGGATGTATATCCGCATGATGGGCGAGACCGGCCTCACCCAGGC
>JAIXRU010000313.1 GCA_027485045.1 Opitutaceae bacterium
CAAGGCTGTGTTGAATAACGCTCGCCAGCTCTCTGGTGCAGCCGACCAATACTTTCTCGAAAACGGTGTTTCCAGCGTTCCTCAAGGCAGCCTTGTTGGAGCTGCAAATTACGTGAAGGCCATTAACACAGCTGCTCGAGAATTTTACCCCGCACACTATACGCAGGGCATAACGATTACGATTTCGTCGGTTGCGGGTGTTCGCACGATCACCTTCGCTCCTTGATATTTAGTTTTCGTGGAAATCAAAAGCCGCCCAAGAATGGGCGGCTTTTTTTTCGGGCTTAGCAGTCAGTCTTTTTTTGCTTTTCTCCTTAACTCCCGATAGCGAACTGGTTTATTTCTTTAAACTAAGTTAGCATCACATTCCATGACTTTAGCTTTTGGATCTGTCTCTCGTGTCCGTCTCGTTTTTCTGACCTTTTCCGCGCTGACGGCTTTGGTTTTGGGTTTCGTTGTCGTTCCGGGTAAGCTCGCGCTAGAGTTGGTGCGCTATGGGGGATATTGGTTTATTTTGGTTTCTTTTTTATGGTTTGTTTTCGCTTTGATCGCGGTGGTGCGTCGAGTTCTGCGAGAACGTAGGGAGCGTGGTGAACGCATGGACTGGCCGGGCTTGGCAGCGGTTTTAGGCGGTTCCTGGCTTTTGTTGTTACATGAGCCATACAGTTTTAAGATTATTATGGACGAGATCATGCTCCTCGGTACGTCGATGAGCATGCATTTGGAGCGGGTCGTGCAGGTGCCCTATCGTGCTCATGATATTCAAGGGGTGTTTGCCATCATCACGGGTGCAGTGGATAAGCGCCCGGTTTTTTTCCCCTTCCTTACCTCTTTGTTGCACGACCTGACGGGTTATCGTCCGGAGAACGTGTGGGTCTTGAATACGGGTTTGTGCGTCGCTCTGATGGGGTTGGTCTATGTCTTGGGACGCAGGATTGGCGGAAGACTGGCTGGAGTGCTGGGTGTTTTGCTTTTAGCGGGTCTGCCTTTGTTGTCACAAAATGCTACAGGAGCAGGCTTTGAGTTGCTGAATCTTGTCATGATTTCGCTTTGCGCATGGTTGGCGGTTCGTGCGCTGGATACCGGTGCTTCGGTCGAAGTTTCGGCCCTTGTGTTGGGTACGGTTCTGTTGGCTCAAGTGCGTTACGAATCCGCGCTGTTTGTTTTACCTGCGGCGGCGACTGTGGCCTTGGTTTGGTTGCGTTCGCGAAGACTGGAAATAAGCGCCGCACTCATTGCTACGCCGATTTTATTGCTTCCCGTTCCTTGGCTGCAAAAAATCTTTAAGATTTCGCAGGACGCATGGCAGTTGCAAAGCAAGCCCGGCATGGAGCAGCCGTTTTCGTTGAATTATGCCTTTGAGAATACCGCCCATAACTTTGCCTTCTTTTTTGCCCGTGAAGAGACTCAGCCGAATTCATTCCTGCTGTCTTTACTGGGCTTTCTAGCCCTCGGTTTTTTCGTGCTGCTACTGGTGCGCCCGCCGAAGCCCTGGTCGCGGGCCGAGCCGGTCGAGGCCGGCCTAGCTATCTATGCGCTGTCGCTCCTAGGGCTTTTCGGGCTGCTTACGTGTTATTTCTGGGGACGGTTTAACGATCCGATTATCACGAGGCTTAGTTTGCCCGTACATCTGTTGTTCGTGTTTGTAATCTGGATCGTATTGGCGCGCCTGCCGCGTGCACGCTTGATTGGGGCCTGTCTAATCGGAGCGGCGGCACTGCAACTTTGGGTCGTATCCCTACCGGCAACGGCCAATCATGCTTATTCGTTAAGCTATGGTCCGGGTCGTGAAGTGACATGGCGCCGCGAGTTTATTAAAGATCACGGGCCACGCGATTATCTGGTAATTGACCCTAATTCGGTTGTTTGGATTAGCCATCAAGTGTCCTGTACGACGCCGGCGGAGGTGCGGAATCGGCCTGAAGCAATAGAATATAACTTCCGAAATCGTTTATTTAAAGAATTTTACGTGTATCAGCGTTTCGATGTAGAAGATGAGACCGGCGCGCTTCGCCTTGACCCGGACTACGATCCGGGGGCGGCCTACGTGCTGGAGACGGTTGCGGAGCGTAGGCTGAGTCCGCTTACCTTGTCGCGCATATCGCGGATAGTCTCGATCGACCGTTCACGCGATGGTAAGACTGCGCCCGTCATTAAAGCCGGGGTCAAAACGGAAGGGACCAAGCCGGGCGTGGTATTGAGCAAGGATGAGGCGCGTCGTCTTTTCCGAGACGAGTGGTTAAGAAATCTTCCGTGAGCATTGTGCGTTTATTGTCGAGTGTATCGCGGTGGCGCGCAGGGATGCTGCTTGTTTCTGCCCTTACTGCGCTTGGGCTTGGGTTTATCTGGACTGATGGGAACACGGCTGCGTATGCGCTGAAAAGTCTGGGATACCTGATCCTATTGGCGACGGTGATTGTTTTTTTGTGGTCAGTAAGACGCGGTTTCGCGGATGAGAGAAGCGGTTGGCGGAGTCTATTGGGGGCTAACTGGTTGGATTGGGGGCGAAGCAAGCTGGCAAAGTGGCGAGAGGGACCGTGGAACGCATTTAGTCGTTCTATCGGCTGCATGGTGGCGGGCGGCACCTTGGTGTGTGCGTTGGCCGAGCCGACGGGCTTCAAAATCCTCTTCGATGAATACGTGCTGCAAGCGACGGCGCAGAATCTACATTTAAGCCGAGAAGTGGGCACGATTGTGCGGGCCTACGATGTCGAGGGAGTTTGGCTACCCTTGGGGACCTATATCGACAAGCGACCCTACTTTTTCGCGTTTGTGCTCTCCTTGTTACATGACGTGAGCGGTTTTCGGGTGCAGAATGCGTTTTTCCTTAACCATGCGCTAACGGCTCTGCTTTTGGGCTTGGTCGGCGTCACGGTCAGGCGGCTGACTGGTCGGGTGGAGGCGGGGGTGTTGGCGGGGTGGTTGCTGGCTGCGTTACCTCTTTTGGGACAGAATACCAATGGATCTGGTATGGAGGTGCTCAACGCCGTCATGATTGTCGGTGTTTTCTGGCTTGGGCTGCGGTTCTGTGCGCAGCCCGATGATGCGAGGCAGGATTGTTTTCTCCTGGGCGCAGTGTTGCTGGCACAGTGCCGCTATGAATCGGCGATGTTTGTGCCGGCGGCGGCATTGCTCGTGTTGGTGACGAGTTTACGCGCGGGGGTTTTACGTCTTACAGTGGTCACGGTATTGGTTCCTCTCGCTCTGCTGCCGGTCGCCTGGGTGCGGCAAGTTTTTGCGATGAACGAGGTGCTGTGGCAGCTACCGGAGGAGCTCACCAAACCTTTCGGGAGCGAGCATGTAGCGGGTAATTTAGCACTGGCAGGACGTTATCTTTTTTCGACTGAGGTGATTTATTCCAATTCCGCGCCCCTAGCGGTCGCAGGTTTGCTCGCATTGGGCGTTCTGGGTTTCCTGTTTTTACGCTATCGAAACTTAGAATCGAGGGGCGGGGCTGCTTTGGCGGGCATGGTTTGGTTTATGGCGGTGCTATTTAACTTTGTTCTACTGATGTATTATTACTGGGGGCAACTTACGGATCCTTTGGTCTCCCGTTTGTCCCTTCCCTTGTGGATCGTGTTTGCGGTCGCCCTCGCGGTCGCGCTTTCGAAAGTGGAAGCTCTCGGGCGCAAGGTGTTCAAGCCAGCGCTGGCCATCGCGTTGCTGGGGGGGCTGGCGCTGCATGGCCGGGCAGCGGCGCGACATGTGTATAGTCAGGAGAATTTGCTCGAGCAGGAAATCCGCTGGGAGCTGGACTGGGTGGCGAAACGGGCGGTGCGTTCTCCCTTCGTGATCACCAATAAGTCGAGTCTGCCTTGGCTCCTTGAGCGTGTGCCGGCGGTGTTGGTGATGTCGGCCCGGGCGCGCGGAGCAGCGATTGATTTTCACCTGCGGCAGTCAGCCCCGCCAGAGATATTGGTTACCCAGCGGCTGCGACCGGGGTCGGCGGCGGGTGGGTTTGTCGTCGATCCGGCGGATGCGTTGCCGCCGGAGATACAGCTCGAATGTTTGGCGGAGCGTCGTTTCGGCTATAGCATTGCGCGGATTAGTCGCGTGACCTCGGTCAAGCCCTTGGTGCAGAGTTCACCCACGCAATGAGTGCTCCTGCAGGCCCAACCGATTCGCTCGATACGACCTACGACCTCCGTATTTTGGAGGGTAGTTTGCAGAAGTGGCAGCGTTCGGCCGCGCTGCGCTGCGTTTATGGAGAAATTTGGGGCGATGTGCGCGAATATTTGCGATCAGGGCCTACCTTGGAAATCGGATCGGGAATCGGTCTCGCCAAGGCATTTTTGCCTGAACTGACGACCAGCGATGTACAAAAAACCATTTATGTGGATCGGGCGGCATCGGCGTATGATCTGGCTGCAGAGAAAAACCAGTGGGCCAACGTGGTCGCGATGGACGTGCTGCATCATTTGCGTGAGCCGCTGAGGTTTCTTGAGGCGGCAGCCGGTGCGCTCAAGCCGGGCGGGCGCGTGGTGTTGGTCGAGCCTGCGGCATCGCCATGGGGGAAGGTTTTTTATCGGCTGGCGCACCACGAACCCTGTTTGCCTGCGGAGATCACGCCCCCTTTTGATTTTTCGACGGGAGTGGGCGAATTTGCGAACATGGGCATGGGTTGGTCGCTGTTTTTCGCGCACCGGAACGAGGTGGCGGCGCGTCTGGCGGCCAGTGGTCTGGCGATTGAAGCCGTGTGTTTTCGCGACGTGCTGGCGTATCCGCTGACGGGCGGCTTTTCCAAGCCGGCGCTTGCGCCTGCGTGGGTGCTGAAGGCTATCCTCGCGGCGGAGTGTCGGCTGCCTCAGGCGATTTTACGCAAAATCGGTTTGCGGATGTTGGTCTGCTTGACCCGGGTAACAGGATGACCTTGCGCGAACACTTTGAATGGGTGGCGGAAAACGATGCGGTGGCCAGACGTCGGCAGGGAGCATTTCACGGTCAGTTGCTGGACGCGCACCGGGCGGCGGTGGGGGACGACGCCAGTGTTCTGGAGATAGGTTGTGGCAGCGGAGCTCTTTTGGCCGGTCTGCGGCCCCGGCGCGGACTGGGCGTCGATTTCAGCGAGGCGATGATTCGACGTGCCCGTCAGGAACGGGCCGGGACTCCGGGACTGGAGTTCCGCGTTGGTTCAGCGGAGGAGTTTGTGACGGACGAGACCTTCGACCACATCGTTTTGAATCATCTCATCGGTTATCTGGGTGATATTCAGAGCGTGCTTTCTCGCCTTCCAAAAATATCGCACCCGCGCACGCGCCTGCATGTGACGACGGTTAACACGATTTGGACGCCTTTGCTCAGGTTGGGCGTGAGCCTGGGCTGGGTAATGCCCCAGCCGCAAAGCAACTGGCTTTCGGAGGAGGATCTGGTGAACTTACTGGAGCTTTCCGGCTGGGAGGTGGTGAAGCGGGAGACCTTGCAGCTCTACCCCTTCCGCACGCCCCTGCTCGATGGATTTCTCAATCGGTTTTTGGTCCGGCTTCCCTTGGTGCGGCATTTCGGCGCGACCCTTTGGTTGACTGCGCGTCCCCGTCGCGGGGTGGTGCAGCCGGGCAAGGAGCCGAGCTGTTCTGTGGTGGTGCCGGTGCGCAATGAGTCGGGTAATATTCGGGCCGCGCTGGAACGCATCCCTAGCATGGGGTCCGGAACGGAGCTTATCTTCGTCGAGGGACATAGTCGCGATGATACCTGGGAAGTCGTGCAGCGTGAGGTCGCTGCTTATCGGGGGCCGCATCGGATTTGTGCGATTCGGCAACCGGGCAAGGGCAAGTGGGACGCGGTGCGCGCGGGTTTCGCGGTGGCGACCGGGGATGTTTTGGTGATTCAGGATGGGGATCTCACGGCGCCCCCGGAGGATCTACCCAAATTTTTTGCGGTCCTGCGTGATGGAGGAGCGGAGTTCGTTAACGGGAGCCGTCTGGTGTACCCGATGGAGAAACACGCCATGCGTTTCTTGAACCTGCTAGGAAATAAGTTTTTTGCCCTTTCCTTGAGTTACGTGCTGGGGCAGGGCGTGAAAGATAGTCTTTGCGGTACGAAGATGCTTTTGCGATCTGACTACGAGCGCCTGCTGCGCCGGATAAAAGAACTGGGCGACTTCGACCCATTCGGAGACTTCAACCTGCTTTTTGGGGCTTCGCTTTTAAACCTTAAGATTCGTGATTTGCCCGTGAGGTACCGCGACCGAAGCTATGGTGAGACGAATATTTCCCGTTTCAGCCACGGCTGGTTATTGCTGCGAATGACTTGGTTCGGCCTATGGACGCTGAAGTTTCCCCGGCGCAAGGTTTGAGCGGGCAGGGCAGGCGAGGGCCTTCTGACGGTGGCGACTTTGAAATCCGGGCGTTTGTGACGACCGTTTCACCTTGGCTTGGTTCGGCTTCGTCGATGCGGTCTGATAAGCACTGCGGGCAAAATTATGGATACCTCTTCTTTCTTAACGAATGGTGTTGTTGGCGGCGACCCGGTTTCGCCCCGAGTGGGGGTGCTGGGCTTGGGGATTATCGGCGCGATTTGGGCGGGGCATTATGCGGCGGCGGGGGTTTTGGCGGGGGCGTGGAATCGCACGCCCAAACCCGGTGCGCCGGGTTGGCGGGATACGCCGGAGGCGGTGGTGGAGGCGGCCGAGGTGGTGCAGGTGGTACTGGCCGATCCAGTGGCGGTGCGCGGGGTGTTGGAGCGAATCAGGCCGGTTTTGGGGCCGGGCAAGGTCGTGGTGCAATCGAGCACGATAGATCCGGCTTCGAGCGATGAGTTTCGCGGTTTGGTGACG
>JAIXRU010000038.1 GCA_027485045.1 Opitutaceae bacterium
CTCCGACGGCAAGCGCCTGCCCCTCTCCCGCTGGCCCAACGGCGAATACGGCTACGCCACCATGAAGCGCGTGCTCTCCAGCGGCAGCTTCCGCGCCAACCAGCCCGAAGGCGGGGTTTTTGAATACAACGAAGACCGCCCCGCCCGCTGGCAAACCGCCCTCACCGAAGGCGGCGTCTGGCTGCGCGGCTTCTGGCGAGTGCCCTGGGTCGCCGAAACCCTGCGCGTCAAAACCATCGACCCCGCCGCCCGCACCCTCGGCTTTGCCATCTCCACCAGCCAGGGCATCGGCTCCAAATACTCTCCGCTGGTGGACGGCACCCGCATCGGCGACGGCAAAGAAAACTGGTTCGCCCTCAACCTGCTCGAAGAGATCGACCAACCCGGCGAATGGTCCGTCGACTTCAAACGCCGCAAACTCTACCTCTGGCCCACGTCCCCCGGCGCCCGCCTCGCCATCGCCGATAACGGAAAACCCCTCCTCGCCTTCCAGAACGCCAGCCACATCACCGTGCGCGACCTGACCCTCGGCCAGCAAATGGGCGATGCCGTCACCATCACCGATGGCGCCTCCATCCGACTCGCCGGTTGCGAAATCAACGGTGTCGTGCGCCGCGCCGTCTTCATCCGCGGCGGTCGCGATCACGTTATCCAAAGCTGTGACCTCACCGAGATTGGCCTCGCCGCCATCGACCTGCTCGGCGGCGACCGCGCCACCCTCACCCCCAGCGGCCATCAAATCCTCAACAACCACATCTACCGCGCCGCCCTCAACGCTCCCACCCCCGCGCTCATCGCCGGTCTCGACGTGCCCAACCAGCAACTGGTCGGCGCCCGCATCGCCCACAACCGTATCAATGACGTCTCCTACTCGGGCGTGCACTTCGGCGGAAACGACAATATTTTTGAGTTCAACGAGCTCTACCGCCTCGGTCTCGACGGCGGCGACCTCGGCGGCTTCTACACCACCGGCGGCTGGACCTCGCGCGGCAACGTCGTCCGTTCCAACTTCATTCACCACTCCGAAAACGCCAACGCCATCTACATGGACGACGGCAACTCCGGTCTCCTGCTGGAGGACAACCTTATCTACCGCACCGAATCCGGCATCTTCATCGGCGGCGGGCACGACCACATCGCCCGGCGCAACCTCATCGTGCAGGCCCACAATGCCATCCACGTCGATGATCGCGGCATCGCCCGCCTCTACATCGCCACCGATCCCCGCCTGCGCAAGGACCTCGATTCCGTGCCCTACAAATCCTCCCCTTGGCGTGAGAAATATCCCGCCTTGGTCGGCATCCTCGATACCGACCCCTCGATCCCCCATGGCAATCTGCTAACCGACAACCTTATCGTGGGTTGCAAGGCCTTCGCCCGCCGCAGCGGCGACCCCGCCGTGCTCGCCGCCGGTTTCCGCATTGAGGCCAACACCGAAATCGCCGACCTCACCGCGCTCGTCGATCCCGCCGGCCTGAATTTTACCCCGCGCGACCTCGCCGCCAACCCCGAGCTCAAGCCCTTTGCCGCCCTCGATCTCGCCCGCTACGGCATCCAGCCCGACGAGTTCCGCACTGCCATACCCGCCCGCGATATCGACTTGCTCCGCAGCGGTAATACCAAACGCAAGGCCTTCGACTCCCAGCAGGACGTCAACGCCTACCCCCGCCCGGCGACTCCTTAACCCAGCCATGCAGGGCGGGGTCGCCGCACCCCGCCGCTCCGTCTCCTCCTCAGCTTACTAGCCCTACTAGCTTACCAGCTCTATCCGCTCCCCGCTCCCCCTCTCCCCATGCGTTCTTTCCTCACCTCCGTGCTTCTGCTCGGCCTAGTCGCACCCTGCCTCGCCGGGGTCGGCGTTCCCCTGTCCACCTTCATGCACGAGCCTGCACCCGAGAACATCGTTTATGCCGTGCGCGGAGACGAGAAGCTGTTGCTCCATACCTTTCGTCCCGCATCTGCCGCCGCGCCTCGTCCCGCCATAATCTGGATACACGGCGGGGCCTGGGTGGGCGGCAACACCGATGGTTTCATGCCGCTCGCCCGCTACACCGCCAGTCGCGGCCTGGTCTCGTTTAACATCACCTACCGGCTCGCCAAACCCGGCTCCGTCACCATGGCCGACTGCGTGGCCGATTGCCGCTCCGCCCTACGTTACATTCGCGCACATGCCGCCGAACTCGGGGTCGATCCCGCCCGCATCGCCGTGGCCGGTGACTCTGCTGGCGGCCACCTCGCGGCCGCGCTCGGCACCCTGCCCGGTTTCGATCACCCTGATGACGATTTCGCCGTCTCCGGCCGCGCCGACGCTCTGCTCCTTTACAACCCCATCGTGGATCTCACCGAGGATGACTGGATCCGCTACGCCGTGGGCGGCGCTGCCCTGGCGGATAAGAAAAAAACCGCCCGCCCTTCCGACGAGGCCGCACTTGCCGTGGCGCGGGCCTTGTCGCCGCTCTTCCACGTCGCGCCCGGCCAGCCCCCGACCTTGCTGCAACACGGACGTGGCGACCGCATCGTGCCCTACACGCAGGCCGAACGCTTCACCGCCGCCGCCCGCTCCGCTGGCAACCGCTGCGACCTCATCCTGCTGGGCGAGAACATCGGCCACGCCTTTGTGATCGCCGCCTACAAATGGCCCGAGCCCGTCGTAGTCGAGGCCGTGCGCGCCGCCGACCGCTTCCTTGCCAGCCTCGGCTGGATCGAAGGCGAGCCCACGTTGACCATTTCTAATCCGCCCGCCTGGCCTTAAGCGATCTTGCGCCGTCTGGATTAGATCAAACAGACGCAGGTCCCCGTCTATCGGGCGAGCGCGGGTTGCTCGATGAGCAGCAATTCGCCTGGGGGGATTACGAGTTCGGTTTTGGGCACCGGGGTGGATGGCGGGACTTTCTCATCGGGGGCTATCCAGGCCGGGCGGAAGGCGTCGCCGCTACGATGGAGCACGGATGTTTCGCTTCGGGCGATGCGGGTCCACGGGACGGCTTGGGCGGTGGGATTATAGGCGAGTTGGTAGGTGCCGGTGCCGTCTTGCAGCGCGAGGGTAAGCAGTCCGCCGTCGCGACTGTGCGCAACGCGTAGGGCGGGGGCGGTCGCGAGGGGGTGGATCTCGACCACGTAGAAGCGGCTGTCGCCCTTGGTGTAGGAGGTGGGTTGGTCGGGAGTCGCGACGGGGTTTTGCAAGAGCAGGCGCAGTGCTTTTCCTGGGGTATCCACTCCGTGGATAGAGCTGCCGGACATGACGTCGGTAGGCTGGCCGGTGATGGTCGCAAAATCGCGGGCGCGGAAGGTGACCGCCAGGCCGCCGTAGCTGTAGCGGCCGGGGGCGAGGGTTTTGAGCTCGTGTTTCTTGCCCCAGTGTCCGCGACCGCCGACCAGCATGAGGGTGCCGAGCACTTCTCGCGCGGTGGTGTCGGCGTCGGCGGTGATGGTGACCAGGCCCAGCAGTCGCTCGGGGGTGAAAATCCAGGCCTGACGCTGACGCCACGGCGTCGCTTTTTTGGCGTAAGGAGCGAGCAGGGCATCGGCCCCAAGGGCGGCGCAGCGTTCGCCGACGGTGGTGGTGGTCGATTCGACGGTCGTCAGGCAGACGAGTTCTTTCAGCCAGGGCATTTCACCCTCCGGCAACGGGGCGGCGGAGAGTTTCACGGCGGTGCCGACGTCTTGCAGGGCGGCGTCGAGCGGCCAGTTGCCGGTGGGGCCGGTGGTGAGCATGGCGCCGACGTAACTGGATTTGCCGCGCGCGACGCTATCGGGGGTGTAGCCGAAGTTGCGGGCGGTGCCGACGAAGGACCAGTTGCCGAAGCGGCCTCGCGGGCCTTGCACATTGCGGTCGTAAACGAAGTAGCGGTCGGGTGCGGGCGCGGGCGTGAGGTCGGGTCGGACGAAGGAGGCGAGCCACAGGTCGCCCCGGGGCGGGTTGGCGAGGGCGATACGCTGGTTGTGCGGACAATCGGTGAGCGCGGCGAGGATGAGTGCGCCATCGCTGCCGCTGACCGTGTTCCAATAATGGTGCCAGCTCGCGGCGGTGCTCCACTCTGCGACGCCGCCCGGCTCGACGGAGAGCGGGTAGTACCAGCGCATGGCGCGAACCAGCGCGAGGGCCTCGGCGGAGTCGGTGAGTTGGGCGACGCGGAGCAGGCCGCGCACGGCGGCGATGTGGTAGCTGAAGGCTTCGTTTTGGCGCTCGGCGTAGTGGGTGGCACCATCGTCGAGCACGCTGTGGCCGAGGTATCGTACGCCGCTTTCCACCATGGCGCGGCGCTCGGGGTCGGGGAAGAGACGCTCGGTGGCGGCGAGGGCGAGCAGGCGGCGCACGTCCATGTTGACCACGCCGTAGTGGACGGACGGATCGGCGAAGGTGGCGCCCCATTTTTGAACGATATAGTCGGCGTTGGTTTTGAGCCCGGCTTCGGTGCGCGCGGTCAGGCCGGGCGGGAGGATGTCGGGGCGGGTGGTGTGAAGGATCAACCACGCATCGGCGAAGGTGTCGCAAAAGCCGAAGTCACCGAGGCTCTTGGAGCCGGGCACGAGGTATTCACTGATGGAGGCGACGCGGCGCAGGATGGGGGCGACGAGGCGGGCATCGCCGGCCAGCGGGCTCTGGGGATGGCAGAAAGCCTGGGTGAGGAGCGTCAGTTGATCGGCCCGGGTGATGAACGCCCAGCCGGTGGCATCGCGGCCGACTCCGCCTTCGGGGCCCTTGGCGAAGGTTTTGTTTTCGCGCAGGAGGGTTTCGACGCGTTTCAGGAAGTCGCGGGCAAGGGGGTTGGCTTTGATGTCGCCGGGGATGGGGGGGAGCAGCGCGGAGCTGGGCGCGGGGAGCGAGGGGCCGGGAGTTGCGAGCAGAGTTTTGGCATCGGCCTGGCCGGTTGATGCGATCTCGGGCTGACCGGCGGCGAGGGCGGCGGCGGCGTCCTCCTCGCACCACACGGCGGCGGCGGCGCGGGCGGGAGTTGAAGGGGCCGGGCGCTCGGCGGCGTTGAGCGCGGTGGCGAGGGCGAGGATAGCGGGGATGAGGTAGCGGAGCATGGGGTGAGATCGGGGAGGAGGGAGCAGGGGGCTACGAATTCTCGGTCTGGAATGGTTAAAACCGTTCGGGTGCGGCGGGCGGGGAGGGATTGGTCGGCCCGGGTTCGGCTGATCGCAGGTGGATCAGGTTACTGGAAACAGTTACCGGACGGTCATCGGTCACCAAAGCGAACCAGTCTCCGGCTTCCGGCGGGAGCTGGGCTTGGTAGATTTCATCCGCTTTCGTGGCGGGCAACGCCAGCCAGACGCGATTTTTGATGTCGTTTCCCGTCTGCACCGCAGGAGCGGCTTTGGCCCAATAAACCTCTACCGAGATCAGTGGATGGGGCGCGGTGACGCGGAAGCGCGCGATTTGCGGGTCCTTGCCCGGCTCCACCCGGACCTTGGGGAAGGGTTTTCCGATGTTCTTCAAGTGGTATTCAAAATACGGAACTTCCATCGAGAGCCAGTTCGCCTTTTGACCCTTGGGGGTGGGGTAGGGCTGGAAGGCGGTGGGGACGAAGTTCGGGTCGGGTTTTTCGGTGCTGGCGATGTCGCCGCCGGGCACCGGCGCCTTGTGGTTGGCGTTGGGCGCGTAGAGGTGATTTTTATCGCCGGGAATGGCGTCGAGCGTGGCCTGGGCGGCTTGGGGCCAGCCGAAGAAGTCGTTGGTGGCGGCGGCCAGATAATAGGCTGCTTTCATCTCGGGCGCACGACGGCCAGCGTCGAGGCAGGCGAGCCAACGTTCGCGTTCTTCCGGCGACAGTCGCGCCAAGCCGGTGCGGGGGAGCTTGGGGTTGTAGGGCGCGTTGGTCGGCGAGGACTGGGAGCCGAGGTCGAAGAAGCCGCATCCGTAGAGCGCGAAGCCCGCCTTCACCCGGTCGCCGGCCAGCCCGCAGACCATGGTGGTCATGTAGCCGCCCCAGGAAATGCCCACCACGCCGATGCGCGTGGTGTCCACCTCCGGCTGGGAGCGAAGCAGGTAGAGCGACTTCATCGCGCTGAGCACGCCGTCGAAGATGACGCTTTCGCTGGCGTCGGGTTGGGCCACCCAGCGGCCTTCGCCGTATTTGAGTGCGCTCCAATTGCCTTTGGTGACGGTGAGTTTTTTCGGTTCGGCGATGCCGGGCAGATCGGGCGCCACCGCGACGTAGCCGCGTTGGGCCCAGGCCATGGCCTTGTCGATTTCGGCCGAGCCGCCTCCGCCGTGCAGAACCAGCAGGCCGGGATGTTTACCCGGTGACTTCGGGGTGGCGATCACGGCGAAGATCTCCGAGTCGTCCCGTGAGCGGAAGGCCACCTGGCGCACGGTGATGTTTTCCGGCACCGGGGCGGAGTAAGGAATCTCGCGGAGGATTTCCGGCGCTTGATCGTCGAGGAACGGCCGCAGAGGGTCTGACTTATCTGTATCCCGGGCGTGAAGCCCGGTCAGAGCGATCAATGCCAGCACGGACATGAAGAAACGGGGCAAGAACGAGCGCATGGCCAAAAGGGGTTTGGGGTACGGGCTTGGGGGCGGCCCAGAAAGGGTCGCGAGGCACTTTTTTAAAAGTGCGATTTTGCATGAATTTTCAATTTATTTCCTATGTTTGCGAAAATTTACATTACCCACGAAAGCTCAGGTCAAAACGGAAAACCGGCTCCACTGCGTATGCCGCGTTTTAGAGGCGCTATCCTAGGCGCGGTTACGCTCTACCGGACTTGAGCGACTTCACGGAGGGCGAACGCGACGTGCGCCGCTTGCTGCTGTGGGAACAGTGCGAACCACGAATTCGTATTCATTTAACACCTCGAACCTTTTTCGGAGCCGGCGGTAAATACTTCTTTAGAACTACGTCTTCGTGCCGTTTGGGATAACGCCACGCCCCTGTCGCGTTCAAGCGCCGACCGACGCGACATCCGTACTGCCGCCCCCCCAAAAAAAATCCTGCCATGATTATTAAATTCAGCCTCAGCCGCCGAGTTCTGCTCTCCGTGGGCATCCCTTTTGCCTTCGTCTCATCAAGCATGGCGCAACTTTATTGGCGGACCGACGGAACGTCTGGTCAAACGTGGACCGGCGCAAACTGGAATAGCGGCTCGGCCACCGCGACCGGCGGCACCGGCTGGACGGCAGGCAGTGACGCAGTCTTCAGCGCCAATTCCAGTCTCACCTTTGTCACTGCGACTAATTTTAGAAACCTTACCGTAAGCGAAGGTGTCACGGTCACGGTTGGTGGAACGAACCTTAATGCCGTTGCGAGCGCCCACACCATCGACGTCGGCACGGGGGCTACGCTGAACTGGACGGGCTCGCGGTTCGACGCGGGTTCAAGTGCCATCAAGAACGGTGCCGGCACGTGGAACCCCGGTAATCCGGCGTCGGCCAAGGCGATTAGCGGCGGGTTCACATTGAACGCGGGCACGGTTATCGCGGGCGCCCAATCGCTAGGCACGACGAGTTCCCCGCTCACGATTAACGGGGGTAAGATCCAGGGTTCGGGAACGTTCTCGCCCACGGCCATCACGATTGGCGGCAACTTCAGCATAAACCTCACCTCCACGAT
Source organism: Opitutaceae bacterium (assembly GCA_027485045.1). Lineage (GTDB taxonomy): Bacteria > Verrucomicrobiota > Verrucomicrobiia > Opitutales > Opitutaceae > IMCC26134_A. The sequence goes on from JAIXRU010000038.1 coordinate 7,557, forward strand.
GACCTTTGGCCCATGGGACTTTACCGGCACGATGGCATTGGGCGCGGCGACCCGCACCATCAGCGTCGATAATAACAGCCAGCCTACCCGTATAGCCAATTTCAACGGTCTCATCTCCGGCGCTACCGGGGCGGGCCTGATATTCACCGGCCCGGGAAAGGTAGCCCTCAATAATGCCGGCAACACCTACGACGGCGGCACGACTATTTCCGGAGGAGCCGAGGTAATCTATACCTCAGGGGCTTTCGGCTCGGGTTCTGTCACCCTCGACGGGGGCGTGTTAAGTTGGGAAAACAACTCAGCCGATATATCGAGTCGTTTGTTCCTGGGGCCGGACGGGGGCACGATTTACAATACCGGGACGTTTGCCCCTGTCGCTGCCGGGGTGATCACGGAAGCCAGGTTAGTGCCGCCAGTCAGTCCGCCGAGAGAGGGCGTGATAGCCGCAGAGAGTGTGACCGCGCCAGTGTTCGACGTGTCCAGCGCACTGTTTTGCAGGGCCAGATTATTGGCTACGATCAAGGTGCCTTCCTTCACCGTGGTTATACCAGAAAACGTA
>JAIXRU010000125.1 GCA_027485045.1 Opitutaceae bacterium
GAGGCTTGGTCGCCACTACACGCCCTTTTCGGAATCGCTTGGTTTGATAAACAATAAGTTCCGTCACCAGGAAGGCTCAAAATTGTCGGAAACAGGTCCCAGTTGCGGAAGTCGGGCTAGTCGGCGCGAAGCCGCCAACAGCGCCGGTGAAAAATCGCCGGACGCTCCCGGAGCCGCCTCCGCTCCTTGGGCGGTGTGCTTCGTGCAAAAATCGACCAAGGCCTGATGCGGATCCGGCACGCAGGAGGCAAAGAGTGCGGCCAGCCCGAGATCCGTCCACGGGTAGGCTAGGTGAAAGGGCCGCCAACTCGCGGGGCCATAAATCAAGCCGAGCCTACGCAACGGGCGGTCGGCCGCCAGAGCGTGTGCCACCTCGGAGGAGCTTAGCTGGAGCACGTCGGCAAGCACCTGCGCGTGGTTGGAAGAGGGACGCCGGAAGAGGCCCGCGCTTGGCAGCCAAGGATCCAAAGCAACCAGCACCCAAAATCGCAAAAGTTGCGCTTCGACCGGCGACAAACCTAACCAGGCCGACCACTGGGCGAGTGCCTCGTTTAGGCGAGGCGCATAGGGGTAACGGGGCACTGTCTTTTTAGGCACGCGTGGTTGCGGCATGGAGGGCGGCGTGGCTAGTGGCGTAGGTGAGCGCGTGGTTGGCGGCGACGGTCGGCGTTGGTTCCACGCCTCCAACGCAGACCAGCGGGAAAGCGCCAAACCCGTGCGCGGAACATCCGTGCCCAGCTTACGAAAAAGGGTGAGTTCGGCGCGTCCCCATTGGGCGGGTTTGGCTAAACTAGCCAGCACCTCGGGGCAGCTAAATATGCGTTCTATCCATACCTTGACTTCCGGATGCAGGGACTGAGATGCGCGGGGGATTATATTGGGGAAATACTCAGGCATGACCTCCACAGTATGCCCCCGCCGACGGACAACTACGGTCCATCCCCCCAAATAATCGGCCCGCACGCGCGCAGGGACGTTCGCTGGCGAAAGCCGGTATTTTCTACCGCCGCCAAGCAAGCAAGCCGCCACCAGAAAAACCGAAGCATACGCCGATATCGGGGGCATGGACCGCGTTTGTCCGACCCCGTCGGGTAAACTGGTTTCCACGTAATCGCTTCAACCGTTTCCCCCATCGCTCCACCACGCTCCACCTTCCTATGTCCCTCCTTTTCCTCGAAACCTTAAATGGCGAAAACCAAGGCCCCTTCCGCCGCTGGCTGGATTCGCGCTCCCACACGCCTCGCATCGCCTGGTATCCCTCGGCGGGCACCGACCTGCGGGACATCCTTTACCTCAGTGCCGCTTATGCGGGGCACCTGCCGCCCCTTAGCGCGGACGAACCCTCCTGCCCGGACCTGTTTCTGCATACCGATATGGGCGCACCGGGTAACGTGAAGTTCGTCACTGAACTCATCGCGTTTGAGGATCCGCGCACCCGCATTCGCGTCGTCGAGTGGGAGGAGTTGCCTCGTTGCGAACTGCCCATGCGGCCCGAGCTCGTGGCCTTCCACGAGGGCACGGAACTATCGCACCGGGTGTTTTTCTTTCAACTGGCGGTGGAGAGTCGTCACCTCGGGGAATTCACCGTTCCGCTGCTTTACGTATTCGCAGAAAACGCCGCGTTTTGCGCGCTGCGTCTGCTGCCCCTGCAAGCGCGCATCACCCACCTCGTGCAGGTGCGTTACGGTCACTCGCTCGGTGGGGCCAACGACTCGCCCGGTTGGCTTCTCGGCCAACTGGAAACGCTCGGAGTTAAACTGGTCGTCAGCGATGGCTGCGAACGCTCCGACTTCCGCGAAGACAACGCCACCTACCGGTGTTATCCCAGCCTGCGCCACCGCCGTGCCGACCCCACCCGGTGGACGTGTTTACGCCGCCTGTCCCGCGCTTCGTGGGATGGTTACCACGACGTCAAATGGTGGCAGCTTCCCAACGCCAACTAAAGTCGCCCATGACCTTACCCACCTTTGAAAACTTGGTTAACGCGGTCACCCGTTGGGCTGAGGAGCAGGAAGCCAACATCGTAAAACACGGACGACCACTCAGCCCGGCAGAGCACGCCTTGGCCGCCCGCGTCGGCGTGCGCGAACCCCACCGCATCCGTGTGTTGCTCGTGCCCGAAGTGCCCTTTCCCAACGATACGACTGTGCTCACCGTAGCCTCCTTGGTCGGACTGCATTCCGAACTCACCGCCGGCATGACCTTGCGCTACGGCATCTACCTGCGAAGCGACTCCATCCAGCAACGCGGAATCTGGCCGCATGAGTTTCGCCACGTCGCCCAATACGAGAACTTCGGCTCCATTCGTGGCTTCATGGAGGCCTACCTCCGGGAGCTGATAAACTGCCGTTATGGCCACGGCCCCTTGGAAACCGATGCCCGCGCCGCCGAAGCCCATGCGCTTCCCGAGGGCAGCGATCTGTAATCATTCCTGCCCCCTTCAACTCTCATGCCCGCAGAACACACCGATTCCGCCACCTTGGATCAACCCGACGACTTTGACCTTCAACTCATCGACGAACTCATTTGCCCGCGTAGGGACGGTGAGTCCGGGCTGGTTGACGAGGTGCTGTCGCCGCTTACCCGTCTCTGGATTTTACGCATCCTGGTTCCGCTCGGCGGCCAGCGGCGTTTCGTGCGTGGCTCCGATTTCGCCAACGACGACCTTGCCGTCAGCTTGGGCTTTGTCGAAGAGGCAGAAGCGGATCGAGACAACTTCGACGCCAAAGCGATCAATACCCGCTTGCAGCAGCTCCACTCCGAAGCCGAGCGCGAGGCGCGCGCTTGCCCCCCGACCCACAGCCCCACCCTGGAAACCAACTTGGACCGCTTTCAGGAACTCTTGCACTTTAGCGCCTCCGAACGCGCCGTGCTTCGCTTCGCTTTGAGCCTCCATACCGAGTCGATGCTGGACGACACCGCTGACTTGATCGGCCGCTGCAGCCTTACGAAATTTTACCAAGCTTTGGCGGGCATCCTCGGCCTGACCGAGTCCGCCGTGCGCAGAGCCACCAGTTCAGAATCCGTCCTTGCGCGTTCGGGGCTGCTCCTCGTCGACACGTTGCAAAACGGCCTGCGTCATAAGTTTATATTTGTATCCGATAAATTGCCCAACCGCATGCTCCAGCAAAGCGGTGGTGCCTTGGAACTGCTTAAGGGCGTCGTGAATCAGTGCCCATCGGCCGAACTCGTGCGGGCCGACTATGCCCACCTCGAAGCCGACCTCGCGGTTATTGGCCCCTACCTCAAAATCGCCCGCGACCAACACCGCAAAGGCGTAAACATTCTCTTTTACGGACCTCCCGGCACCGGCAAGACGCAGCTGGCCCGCCTGATCGCGGATGAACTCGAAGTGCCCCTTTTCGAAGTTACCAACGAAGACAACGACGGCGACCCCTCCAGTGGCACGCAACGTTTGAACGCCTTCCGCATGGCCCAGACGCTTTTCCGCGAACGGCCCGCACTTGTGGTCTTCGACGAAGTGGAGGACCTCTTCGGCTCTCCCCGAACCCCGGCACGTTCCGGCCGCAGCAGCAACGAACCCAGCAAATCCTGGATTAATCACATCCTTGAGAATAACGCGGCGCCGACCTTTTGGATTAGCAACGTCATCACCGAAATCGACCCCGCCTATGTGCGCCGTTTCGACTACGTCTTGCGCGTCGGCCAGCCCCCGCGCGAGGCCCGCGAAGCCCTGCTCGTTCGCACCTGCGGGGACTTGCTGCCCCCGGTCACGTTGCGCAGGCTCTCGGCCCATCCGCAACTCGCGCCCGCCCTCATCACCCGCGCCGCCCAAGTGCTCGGCGATATTCAGGCCACGCGCTCGAAGGAAACCTATCAAACCGATCTCGTGCGCATGATCGACCACACCCTTCGCGCCCAAGGCCACTCCCCCATATCCGAAACCCTGGAGTCACCGCTTCCGCCCTTTTACGACCCCCGCTTTATTAACACGGCAGAAGATCCGGAAAAGATTCTGGAGGGTATCCGTCGCACCGGCAGCGCACGACTCTGCTTGTTCGGTCCGCCCGGCACCGGCAAAACCGCCTTCGGCCGCTACATCGCCGAAAAACTCGGCCGCCGCCTCCACTTGGTGCGCACCTCCGACATCCTTGGACCTTACGTAGGCATGACGGAAGCCAACCTCGCCGAAGCCTTTGCCCAGGCCCGTTCGAGTAAATCCGTCCTCCTCATCGACGAAGTGGATAGCTTCCTGCAAAACCGATCCCACGCCCGCCATGGCTGGGAAATCACGGCGGTGAATGAGATGCTCACCCAGATGGAAAATTTCCCCGGCGTATTCATCGCCTCCACGAACCTCATGGACGACCTCGATCCCGCCGCGATGCGTCGCTTAGATCTCAAACTGAAGTTTCTCAGCCTGCGCCCCGACCAAGCCGCTGAGTTGTTATCCAAGCATCTGAACGCAGCCGACCTGCCCCCCGCCAAGCCTGAGGACATACGCGAGCTCAGCCGGCTTCACTTACTCACCCCGGGGGATTTCGCGGCTGTGGACCGTCGCCACCGTTTCTACGCCCTCACCGATGCGGCTGCCTTCGTTCGCGCACTGGCGGCCGAGTGCGCCCAAAAAACGCCCCACAATCGCGGCTCCATCGGCTTCGGTCTGCCCGCTGCCGAATCACTGCACGGAACAAAGCAACGAAGCCCACACGAATAAAGCTGCCATGCATTAAATAGTATTTAAAGGAACTGGCAAAACCTGATTCTGCATATGTAGAGTTACAAACTGATATTGTGCAGTGAAACTATTTTGTTAATAACACCCTCTAGCGGGTGCTGTATTGCGTCTGTGTTATCACTGGTAAAACGCAGTAAGGATTCGCCGTTTTTAAGGAATACATTGAAATTTACCCCAACCCTGGTATCATTTTCCGGGAAGCCCCCCCAGTTAGCGCTACTTAATACGACAAGGAAAAACTCAGCATTTTTGTGGCTTTCTTTAATTACCTTTTCTCGCTTTTCAATATCCACCAGCCAATCATCCCTGTTCCATCCATTTTGCGTCTTGCATTCAATTACCGCTACAAGCTCTTCGCCTTTCCATACTGAGACATCTGGCCTCAGTGAATTCCTTTCTTTACCTAGCTTAACCTCAGAGCATACCCTCAACTGATCTTTGAGTAATATTTTTAGTGATAGCTTAAGAAAGTGCGTTACGGTTTCCGTGAAGAAATCTGCTGCAGGAGAAATGTAACGTCTACCAAGTATTGCTTTGATTTTGTTTTGCGTTTCTATGTATGCCTTCATGCGCAATAGAACTGCACATGTTATATCTTTTCCATTTAGGTCAATTTGGCGCTCGTCGATTGAAAGAAGAATAGCGTCCTCTGCTTTTTTAAGTGCCTCAGCGGTTTCCTTTATTGCGTCAGTAAATACTTCATCATGCCAAAATATAGGTCGGTTTTCTGTTTTATTCATGCTATTAGATTAATGACTTATAAAGAGCTGATAAGCTAGAAGTTTTTCAAACCTTTTAAACCGCATGGACACTTTTTGTCCAACCCGGCGGGTTATCCTGCAGTCGTCTAAAAGCAGGACGTCGTAAGATTTGTTAGCAACAGGCCAGGAACATGATCGGGCAGCGTAAGCGTTTGGTTTCTTAGCCATAAAACCGTGGCCATGAATCATACACTTCACTCCGCCCGCCTATGGTTTCCGGCCAATTACCAAACGAATCCTTTGCTTCTCAAACGCTTAGACCACTTACCATGATCAATAAAACCAACCCAGAATCCACCACCGAAGCCACCACAACGGCCAAAAAGAAATCCAAATGGCGCTACGCCGTTTATATTTTTGGAGCCTTGGTTCTTCTCCGAGCCTGCGGCTCTCTAAGCTCGGAATCGCCCAAGCCCTCTACGACCCCAACAACGGGCAAGGTCGAAAAAGTTCCGGAAGTTCCTAGGGGCCAAACCAACGGCGTTATTGGCAAGCCCTTTAACAGTCGCTATTTCGAAGTGATCGTGCACGGCGTCGAAAAAACCGCCCGCTTGGTCACCGATAATGAACTGGTTAATGAGTTCATGCAGGAAAACGCCCTGACCCCCGACGAAGCCTATTTGGTGATCGACGCCCAATATAAGAATACCGACGTCGAAAGTCGCACCATTGGGGCAGGAGAACTTATCATCATCGCAGGCGACGGCAAAAGCTACACCTTCGACAACGCTGAAACCATCATGGCCAAAGGTTGGAGCCTAAGTCTGGAGACCATCAACCCGCTCATGACTCATCGCACCAAGATCGTTTATAAAATCCCCGCCAGCCTGCGAGGGGAGGCCCGGTTTATTCCGCATAACCGCGCCGAACGCACGACCTACATCCTACTCGGCAAGCTTTAACGCCGCGCATCCCGTATCCCCAAATATAACAGAGGTGTGATTGGAGTTAAAATCGTAGTATTTCGATTTCAAAAACAATCACACCTTTTTTATCAAAGTGCCGTTTCAATTTAATTCTCCCGGTAAATGGAAAAGCTCCTAACTATTCTGCACACCATCCCGCCCGAAGTCCCTTGGTTGCTCTCTGCGGCACTGATCCTGCTCCTGATTTATGGGGTGGGTCTTTACGCTCATGCCATTTTTATGTTGGAGGCGCTCTCTGAGCCTAAAGATGATTATAGAATTAGCAAGTTGGGGCACTTGATGACCCACCGAACCAGCAATATTATATTTGGCGGACTTGAACTGATGATCGATTTCATAACTTTCGATTTTGATCGACTGAAACCCGAGAGGCGATTGCTAATGGAACAAGAAATGGCCGATTTTGAACGTAGAAAGGGCAAGCCCCGGGTCGGATATACCAGCCCACTTTTGACGCACACCCTTACGATTATAAAATCAAAAGATCACAGGCGTCATTCAAATACGGCGCCCCATCGGGCGCATAAAAAGTAAAATCTAATATACAGTTGTATAAATAATTTAAAATAAAGAAATTATTAACCATAAAGTTAATCACAAACCCATGAAAATCGTAATTTTAAGTGGCGCAGGAATCAGTGCGCCCAGCGGCGTAGCCACCTTTCGCGATGCTAACGGCCTTTGGTCGGGGCACCGTGTGGAAGAAGTCGCCAGCCCGGAAGGTTGGCGCGCAAACCCCGCTCTGGTGCTGGATTTCTACAATGCCAGACGGAACCAGCTCAATGAGGTGAAACCCAACGCCGCACACCTTGCTATTGCAGAATGGCAAACCCGTCATGAAGTCCGGGTGGTCACTCAAAATGTGGACGATCTCCACGAGCGCGCAGGTTCCTTGCTGGTTCGCCACTTGCATGGCCGCCTGACCGAAGCAAGAAGCACTCGCTACCCAGATTATATCATCAACATTGGGTATAAACCAATCCAACTGGGGGACAAGTGTCCGCAAGGAAGTCAATTACGTCCCAATATCGTCTGGTTCGGTGAAGAAGTTCCCGAAATCATCCCCGCTGCTCAAGATGTCGAGTGGGCGGATGTAGTCATTGTGGTGGGCACCTCATTGCAGGTTTATCCCGCCGCAGGATTGACCGAGTATGCCCGCTCTGGCGCCCACTGCGTTTTGGTCGATTTAAACCCGGGTAAAGTCCCCCCGGGCTTCAAAGTGGTCACCGCTTCAGCCGACCAAGGCATCCCCAGCCTCACCACCTGGCTGGATACACTTCACCCATCTATCTGGAAATTAAGCGATAAACTGCGGCGGGATTAAAGTTCACTTCTGCTGCTTCCAAATCTTCAACAACTCGGGCGAGGCCTGATGGCGGATGCTGTTTTCGTTTAAGATTTCTTCGGTCGCAGCTTCCATCTCTGCTCGGCTAACCACATCCCGAACCGCCACCATGCTGCCGGCATAAGTGAAGGAAATGAAGTCCTCTTGGGCATTGCGCAAGAGCTCCACCAAATGCCTCAGATTACGCACCGGCTGTCCGTTTATCGTCGCGATTACCGTGC
>JAIXRU010000040.1 GCA_027485045.1 Opitutaceae bacterium
ATCCCTTTGGAGTTCTGTGTCCGGTTCACACTGAACGTCGGTAATCTGAGCCAGACTTGGTACACCGCCGAACTCAAAGGGCAAAAGCTAGCGCTTTGGTTCGTTAATGGGGGCGCACAAATCTGGCTGGACGACACTCTAGTCGCGTCCGAAACTAATTATACTTCGACAACACCGGCTTCGGTTTCGTTTGGCTATACTTATGCGCTGAACACACAGCTAAACAGTCCGCAAAACACGGATACCAGTATTAATCGCCCGATGGCTGGCACTGATCGACCTTTAGCCCGGATCGGTACCGGCGCCGACCCGGCCCCTTGTTATGTGATAAGTTACGGATTCGATAAAGTACTGGGCCGGTTACAGCATCGGATAAAAACCCAGGCTGAGTATATCTCAACCAACTCGGATCCCTACGGCCGCCAGCTACGCACCGAGAATCTCTATGTCATGGCGCTCCAGTACCTAAATCAATTAGCCACCCTCAATGAAATCGCAGGGGGTGCCACACGGCAATCGCTGTACATTATGGACCACGCGGGCATATCAGGACAAATCAGTGCCCCTTATGTGGATTTACCTCTGAATATCATTATCAATTGGCCGAAGGATAAACTTCATAATGATGCTACCACGAATCTCAACGCGTCTTTCGCCAAGGCTGTACAAGGCTTCTTCGTATCTGCCTATCGATTGAGTGCCTTGGAACATGTCACGATTGAACAGACTCTGCCGCGCGACCAAGCAAATCAACTACCCGTAGGAGCTTCGACTACAAAACTCATTCAGCAATCTGTAGATTCGGGAAAGCCGGTTTATCTCGCCCGATCCAACGCCGATTATACGGTCATTAAGACATTGCTGACCAATTACCCGGGGGCCGGTTTAAAGCAGGCTGAAGTTTCAACAATAGATGGGTTTATGAATTCCGTCATTGGCACGACGATTTCTGGCAATAACACGACCACGACCTCGATTGGCGCTCTTTTGCCCCAAGATCACGCGATGGAGATCAATGCCTACAAGGGGTCCGGTTACCAGTTGTTCAAGCTCCAGACCACAGTTAGTACAGCTACTGGCATCCCTATTAGTTCCGCACAGAGTGCTCAAATGAGGATCAGTGGCGGCTTCAGCGGTGGCTACTCGACGAGACTCAATGATTTCACCGTAACGAACTTCAACACCAACTTTAACCGTAGCCCCACCGTGGTCACTCCGGTGGTTACACAATCGACCTATGCAGTGGACCCGGTCGATATGAGCAACGGCTCTTTTTACCATACCGCGACAGATCTCGCGCTGGGCGGTGAAGCTCCGCATGGCCTGAACTTGTCCCGTCGCTACAGCTCCGCCCGCAACACTTACGATCCTACCGGTCTCGGCAAAGGCTGGTCCCATAGTTATGATATACGTCTGGGTCTGCGCAGCCCCAACGACATCGATCTTCAGACCATGACCGCCTCCGAAGTCGCCCCCTTCATCGTCGCCTTCAAAGCCATGGACGATATTTTTAACGAGGCCGGCAACGCCCGCGACTGGACCCTGCCGACCTTGATCGCCTGCTGGGCCGGCGATCAACTCGTTAATTCCCGAGCCGCCATTACTCTGGGCGAAAAGGGCATGGAATTCACCAAACTCCCCGACGGCTCTTACGCCCCACCCGCCGGCATCGCCGCCACCCTAGTTAAAGATATTGACGGCTCCCACCTGCTCACCTTCCGCAAGGGCAATTCCATCACCTTCCGCGCCTCCGACGGTAAATTCACCGCCCTCGCCGATAAGCTGAATCCCACGAGCACATCTTATTCGCTATCTGCCACCTACAACGGCGACAACACCCTCAGCCGGGTCACCGACTCCTTCGGCCGCTATCTCCAGTTCAACTACTCGGGCCCAACCTTGACCGGTGTGTCCGACAGCACGGGCCGAAGCGTCAATTACGCCACCGAAACCTACGATGGCAGCAGCGCCCTCGCCGTCACCGACCCCGCCGGCCAAAAGTCGCGCTACCTTTACGACTCGAAAAACCGCGTCACCCGCCTGGTCGATCCGCTGGAACGCACCATCGTCACCTCGGTTTATGACCAGTGGGACCACGTCATCGAGCAACGCACCTATGGCAACAACAGCAACTTCTGGCGAAACGGCTTTGCCCCCGGAGTCGGCCGCGCCCGCGATCCCCTCAATTACGACACTTGGTACTACTTCGATTCCCGTGGTCGCCGCATCGCCCAGACCAACGAACTCGGCAAAACCACCCGCTGGAACTACGATGGCGTGGACCGCGTGCTCTCGACCACCACCCCCCTCGGTCGCGTGACCTCCTATACCTACGACCGCAACCACGAGCGCACCAGCGAAACCAACAACGCCGGCCACACCCGCACGATCACCCCGGCCAGCGACGACAGCACCACCACGCCCCGCACCGAGCGGAATTTCGAAGGCCAGGCCGTCATCGCCACCTATTCGGCCTACCACAAACCCCTCACCATTACCGCCCCCGGCGGCATCGTGGAAGAGTATCAATACGACTTCCGTGGTCGCGTCTACCGCCACCACCCCGCCAGCTTTGCCCCCGGCCAGTGGATCACCTACGCCTACGACGATAGCGCCGGTTACACCAAACGCGTCACCGCCACCTACCCCGACACCACCACTGAAATCACCGATTACGATGCCCGGGGTAACGTCATCCAGACCATCGACCGACGTGGCAAAAAAGCCACCGCCACCTACAACGCCAACGGCAAACCCCTGCAATCCGCCCGCTGGACCGGCACCTATACCGCCGCCTCCCCCGTCGGTGGCACGCCCCCCGCCGGTTCGCTCGTTAAAGACCTCCTCTACGACAGCGCGGGCGACCTGCTCACCTCGACCGTCGATGGCAAAACCTTCAGCTATATCCACGACGCCTCCGGCAACGTCCAGAGCGTCTGGGGCCCCGATGGCGTCCTCCAAATCGACAACTACTACGACGAGCGCAACCTCCTCACCTATACCTTCGACGCCAGCAACGCCATCGTCTCCCACTACTACGACGCCGCCCAGCGCCCGTCCCAGACCTTCGACCCCCTGGTTCGCCTGAGCTCCCAAGATTACGACGACGACGGCCGCCCCTACCTGGCCACCACCCCGCGCGGCCACACCACCACCGATCACTTCAACCCCGCCGGCTACAAGGACACCACCACCGACGCGAAGAGCCAGGTGATCCAGTATGGTTATGACAAAGACGGCCGCCCCACCACCCTGATCAACCGC
>JAIXRU010000157.1 GCA_027485045.1 Opitutaceae bacterium
ATCCTTAGCGGCAAGTTCCACCCCCCGTCGCCCCCCCTGTCACGGCCCGTCAACTACAGCACCCCCGGCTATGCCGCCGAAAAACTCCGGCCCGCGCCCGCCCCCGGTGTTTACCCGCGCGTGCTGGTCACCCCCGGCGACGTGGACGACCTCCGCGCACTGGTTGCCCGCGGTGAAGACGCGCCCCCCGAGTTTCGCGCCCTCTGGCAGCGTGTCCGTGAATCCGGCACCGCCTTTTCCGCCCTCGTCGCCCGCGACGACGTTCTCGGCCGGAATCTCGCCGCGCAATTCATCGAGCGCGTCCGCAAACTCGGCCCCAAGCTCGACCGCCTCGACGCCCAGCCCGACCGCCAGAACATCTGGTCCGCCGAGCGCTCCCTCGTCGCCAGTCAGGATCCCGAGCCCCCTTCCGAGATCTGGACTCTGCTCGACTACGATTACCTCCACGTCTGGCTCTCGCCCGAAGAGCGCGCACTCACCGAGCGCACCATCGCCCGCCTCGTCCGCGACCGCTTCAGTAACTACCTCGCCGAACCGCGGCATTTCATGATCAACAACCACAAGGGCTTCGGCATGGAGTTTATCCGGCTGATGCTCTTGATCGAAGGCCAGCCGGACTTCCCCGCCGCCACCTTTAATCTCTCGGTCGTAAAGGTCCGCGCCATGCTCGACTGGTTCCTCAGCCCCGACGGCATGTGCTACGAATCCATCAAGGGCTGGCTCAACACCTCCGCCTTTGTCGCCGCCGGCCGCCGCGAACCCGCCTTGCTCCGGCACGATCACCTCGTGGCCAAAATGCGCTTCTTCCAAGCCGCCCTGCGCCGCGAAAACGGCCGCTGGATCATCCGCGAGGAGATGCGCGCCTCCGCCTTCCACGTCATCTGGCTGATGCGTTATCTCTATCCGGAAAACCGCAGCTTCGACCTGCTCTACAGCGCCACGATTTCGACCCACCCCTTCCTGACCGACCCCGAGGAGCGCTGGCCCGACCCCGTCGGCGTCGCCCCCGAACTCATCCTGCTTTTCGCCGGCGGCGGCCCCGGCGATGGCCGTGCCGGCACTCTCGCCGACTGGGAAAGCCAGCCCGCCATTGATTCCCTCAAACTCCCGCTCACCTGGAAGGACGACCTGCGCGGCTACGTCGAGGCCCGCAACTCCTGGCGCATCGGCGACCTCCACCTCGGCTTCGTTAACAAACAAGACTTCTTCTACGGCGGCCACGAGGGCTCCGAGGCCAACCGCATCACGCTCTGGAAGGACGGCGTGAACTGGCTCAAGGACCAGGACCTCCTCGCCGTCAAAGCCACCGGTCTCCAAAACATGCTCACCATCGACGGACGCGGCCTCTCCTGGCCTCCCGTCCCCGGTGTCTGGCTCGGCGTCAACGAGAGCGCCTACGGTCTCTCCGCCGCCGGCGACGCCCGCCTCGCCTACCGGCACAACAAGGTGATGCAGGTCCACCCCCTTTCCTTTCCCTCGGGCAAACTCCCCTACTACGCCCCGTTCACCGAGAAAAACTTCGATCTCGCCCGCGACCTCCAGGTCGCCTTCCACCCCGGCACCGTGGCCTTCAACGACGGCTACGCCCACCCCGACTACGGCCCCTGGAGCGGCGAAACCCGCCTCGTCGAGTTCTACGGCGACAACCAACCCGACCTCGCCCAGGCCTACCGAACCGTCCACCTCGCCCGCGGCGAACGTCCCTACGTGCTCCTCCTCGACGACGCCCGCTCCGCCGGCTCCGACGCCCGTCTCTTTGAAACGTCCTTCAACCTGCCCGACGACGCCGTCGTGGTAGATGCCAAGACCACCGAGATCCAGTTCCAGAACGTCGAGCCTTCCGAACGCCGCGAAAGCGAATTCCTGATCGCCCCCGGCGGCACCCCGCGCGAACCTGAAACCGGCCGGCCCGTGATCAAGAAGGGCGACCCGCTGCTGCTCGTGCGCATCCTGTATCGGAATACTCAATATGGCTACCCCGCCCCGCGCATCCAGGTGCTGCCCGGCCGGCCCGAGCGGCCTTTCAACCGCTTCACCCAACTCGTCGTTCCCGCCCTCTCGACCTCTCCGGAGTTTCGCATCCTTTTTTACCCGCACCGCTCGGGGGATCCGCTCCCCGTCACCGCCTGGAACCATGATCGCTCCGAGCTGAGCGTCACCCTGGGCAAGCAGCGCGACCTCTACCGCTTCGACCGCACCGACGGCGGCCGCACCGTCTTCGATTTCACCCGCGACGGCAAACCCGCCCTGGCCAACCCCGCCGCCCCCGCCCGCCCCGTGCTCCTCGTGCGCGGCGACCGCTTCGACGCCAACGAGCTGCGCACCACCCGCCGCGAGGGTGTGCCTCCGCTCTACCCGATCCCCGAGGGTGGCGCACCCGTCGCCTTCGAGCGCGTGCCCGCCCCCGCCGAGATCCGTTACACCCTCGACGGCACCGAGCCCACCGCTGCCTCGCCGCGTTTCGATGCGCCTTTCCCCGTCGCCGCCTCGGCCACCTTGCGCGCCCGCATCATCGATCCCTCCTGGCCCGGTAAAAACCAGTCCGGCGCCGAACTCGTCGCCCGCTTCGAGGCCCGGCCCGTGGTCGAAGGCCTCAAGAAAGTCCCCGCCAAGTCCGCCCCCGGCCTGCTCGCCCGCGTCTACGAGCTCAACACCAAGCTCTGGGACGACCGCGGCTTCTTCCGCGCCGGCAAGGTCATGCTGCCCGATCTGGAGCGCGCCTCACCGCTCGTCGTTGCGTCCGCACGCGAGGGTTTCGCCCTGCCGCACGTCGTCCCCGCCGCGTCCATTGTCGAACAATCCAAGGGCTTCTATCGCTTCACCGGCTACTTTGAAGCCGGTCCGGCCGGCGTCTACGACTTCGCGGTCGATTCCTGCGGCCCGGTGCTGCTCGTCGTCGGCGGCCAGGACGCCATCGCCGAGACCGGCGTGTTTCACCAAAATCAGGCCGTCCGCCGGGGCTCCGTCGTGCTTGGCTCCGGCTGGCACCCGGTGGAACTGGTCGTCACCGACCCGCAATTCTGGAACCTCGCCACCCGTGGTGTGATGCCTTTCGCCGTCACCCTGCGCGGTCCCGCCGACACCGCCTTCATGCCGGTGCCCGCCGCGCGCCTCGCCGCCGCCTTCCCCGCCGAAGCCCGCCCCGCCCGGCCCGACCTCGTCTGGAAAAACGCCTCGCCCGCCCCCGGCGACCTTGTCCCCGGCGCCATCCGTTCCGCCTACGAACGCGAGGGACTCGACCGCGATCCGTCCTACCTGGAAATCGACGGCCTCGCGCCCCGTCGCCGCGATGTGGTTGACCTGATTCAAGACAACGAAGTGCCCGCCCAAGTCATCGCCTACGATGCCTGGTTCGAGGCACCCTCCGACGGCGTCTACACTTTTCAACTACCCGCCAACCGCTCTGGTTACACCCATCTCGGCTCCTTCCGCCATGCGTTCCAGAGCCAGCTTCGCGTCTCCGGCGAGGTCGTGCTCCAGCGCGGTGTCGCCGGCCGCCTGCCCGACGGCCGTATCGGCCTGAAGGCCGGCTGGCACCCGCTGTCCCTCCGCCTCGGCTCCGCCACCGCCGAGTTGACCGTCACCTACCCCGACGGCCAGACCCTGCCGGTGGACGCCTCGCGCCTGCGCCGCCTCGCCAACCCCGCGCTCCCCGCCAACCCGCCCGGCGCCGATGTGCTGGCCCGCATTGATTTCGCCCGCTGGGACGGCCGCACCGGTTTCACCACGCTCGATCCCCTCTGCCGCGTCTGGCTCGCCGACTTCGCCCAGGCCGCCACGCTGGATGGCCGCCGCGCGCTGGTCGCGCCGCCCCTCGCCGCAAGCTCCAGCATCGGCGGGGTGGACATCAACATGACCCGCGGCGCGGGGCGCGTGCCCCTTAAACTGCACTTCCTAAAGATGCGTGACGACGCCTTCACCATCGGCGGCTGGTTCCGCAGCGATTCGGGCGACGGGCTCCTCTTCGGCAAGCAAGGGCTGACCGCCTTCGGCAAATCCTACCGCACCATCTCCGTGCGTATGGGCGGCGGACGCCTCCGCGCCGAACCGGGACGCCTGTCCGGCGGTTCGGTCACTCCGGGCGCGTGGCATCACGTCGTGCTGAGCGCCACGCCCGCCCGTCTGGCCCTGTATCTTGATGGGCGGCTCGTCGCGGAAGGCCAGGGAGCCGACGGCCTGCGCACCGACGCGCTCGACATCCTCGCCGACCACCCCGGCGCCATTGCCTCCCTCTTCATCGAGAACCGCGAACTCACCGCCGCCGAGGTGTCCCGCTGGTTCGCCGAAGAAAAACGCTAAACCCCTCACTTACCACGATGGCCTCCCAGACACCACTATCCGCCTCCTCTTCCCCGCCCCCCGCGTGGTGGTCCAAAGCCCGTTTCGGCCTCTTCATCCACTGGGGCGTTTACTCCGTACCCGCCGGGGTGCATCGCGGCAAGGCCTACGCCGGAGCCAGCGAATGGCTCATGCACTCGGCCAAGATCCCCATCGCCGACTACAAGCCCTACGCCGCCGGTTTCACTGCCGAGCACTACGACCCCGAGTCCTGGGTCCGCGCCGCCAAGGACGCCGGCATGGGCTACATCGTCATCGGGGCCAAACACCATGACGGCTTCACCCTCCACGACACCGCCGTGAACGACTGGCACGCCTCGCGCGATCTCCTGCGTCCGCTCGCCGAGGCCTGCCGCCGCCACGACCTGCCTCTCGGCTTTTACTACTCGCAAGCCCAGGACTGGATCAACGGCGGCAGCGCCTTCGGCGATAAATGGGACCCCGCCCAGCAGGGCGATTTCGACGCCTACCTCGACCGCGTCGCCATCCCCCAAATCACCGAACTGCTCACCCGCTACGGCCCAGGAATCCCCGCCGTCCTCTGGTGGGATACCCCCGCCGAAATGACGCCCGCCCGCGCCGCCCGCGTCGATGCCGCCGTGCAACGCCTCGCCCCCGGCATCCTGCAAAACGACCGCCTCGGCCTGGCCTCCGGGGGCGGCCACTTCGAGACCCCCGAGCAACGCATCCCCGCCACCCGCCCCTCCCGTCCTTGGGAAACCTGCATGACCACCAACGAGTCCTGGGGCTTCAATCTCCACGACCACGCCTGGAAGCCGCCCTCCCTCCTTCTGCGCCAACTCGCCGAGGTCGTGTCCCAAGGCGGCAACTACCTGCTCAACATCGGCCCCCGCGCCGACGGCACCATCCCCGAACCCAGCCTTGCCGCCCTCGCCACCATCGGCGCATGGATGCGGGTCAACGGCGACGCCATCCGCGGCGCCTCCGCCGGCCCCTTCCCCCACCGCCTTCCCTGGGGCTTCGCCACCACCCATGGCGACACCCTCTACCTGCTGATCGAAAACTGGCCCGCCGACGGCCGACTCTCCGTCCCCCTGCTCGATCTGCCCCTCTCAGCCCACCTGCTCGCCGCGCCCGACACCGCACTCGCCACCGAGCCAGTCTCCGACGGAGCATTCACTCTCCAGCTCCCGGCCATCGCGCCCGATCCCGCGCTTTCCGTCGTGGCTCTCCACTACGCCACGTCCCCCCGGCTCGGCGCGGTGCCCGCCCGCCCCCGCCCGCCCATCATACCCCAGCCCGCCGACGGAGCGCTCACCCTCCGCGCCGCCGATGCCGAGGTCTTCGGAGAACACCTTGCGCTCACCGCCGGAGCCGACCCCC
This sequence comes from Opitutaceae bacterium, assembly GCA_027485045.1. Lineage (GTDB taxonomy): Bacteria > Verrucomicrobiota > Verrucomicrobiia > Opitutales > Opitutaceae > IMCC26134_A. The sequence continues at coordinate 5,683 of JAIXRU010000157.1, forward strand.
AGCTCGGCTGCTGGACCGGCCTCGAATCCTACCCGCTTTGGCGCGTGCGCCTGCACCAGGCCGGCAGCTATCGCGTGGAACTCGATTACGCCATACCCGCCCACCGTCAGGGAACCCTCGCCCATGTCGCGTTTGGCGAACAACGCCTGCCTTTCGTCGCCGCCGGCACCGGCGGCTGGGGCGACTTCGTGCGCACCCCGGCCGGCGTCATCACCCTCGCCCCAGACGACGAACTGCACGTGCGCGTCCTCCCCATCTCCATCCCGGTCGGCGCAGTCATGAACCTGCGCGCCGTCCACCTCACCCCTGTTTCCCTTCAGCTCCCCTAAACCCCATGCGCCGCTTTCTCCTGCTCTTCCTCGCTTGTATGCTCGCCCCCATCAGCCACGCCCAAACTTCCGCCACACCCCCAAGAGAACGCCTCTCGATCGACGCCGACTGGCGCTTTTATCTGGGCGATATTCCGATGCCCGAGATCAAGGGCCACGGCCCGTCCTACACCAACGCCAAGGCCGGCAAAGCCTGGGGAGCCGCCGACCCCGAGTTCGACGACAGTGACTGGCGTCGCCTGGACCTGCCGCACGACTGGGTGGTCGAAGGGCCTTTCGACAAAAACGCCAACATCTCCCAAGGCTATCGCCCCCGCGGCATCGCCTGGTATCGCCGCCACATCCGCCTAGACGAGGCCGACCGCGGCAAACACCTCGAACTCCAATTCGAGGGTATCGCCACCCACGCCACCGTCTGGGTCAACGGCCTCATCGTTCACCGCAACTTCTGCGGCTACACTCCCTTTCAGATCGACCTCACGCCCATCGCCACCTTCGGCGACCAGCTCAACACCGTCGTCGTGCGCGTCGATGCCAACGTCCAGGAGGGCTGGTGGTATGAGGGCGGCGGCATCTACCGCCATACCTACCTCGTCAAACGCGAGCCCGTGCACATCGAGACCTACGGCGTCTACGCCAACCCGGTCCGCGACGCCGCCGGAGCCTGGTCCGTTCCCGTCGAGGTTACGCTGAACAACATCGAGCTCACGCCCATCGCCACCGAGGTCGAGGCCGAGTTGCTCGATCCCGAGGGCAAGCCCGTCGTCGCCGCCAAGACCCGCGTCACCGTGCCCGTGCTCGGCCCGGTCACCGCCTCCCTCCCGCTCGCCTTCCCCGGCGCACCCCGCCTCTGGTCCATCGAGACGCCCACCCTCTACACCGTGCGCGTCACCGCCCGCCGCGATGGCAAAATCGTTGACCAGACCACCACCCGCGCCGGTTTCCGCACCCTGCGCTTCGACGCCAAGCTCGGCTTCTTCCTCAACGACCAGCCGGTGAAACTCCAGGGTACCTGCAACCACCAGGACCACGCCGGCGTCGGCGTGGCCGTGCCCGAGGGTATCTGGGAATACCGCGTCCGCCGCCTCAAGGAGCTCGGCTCCAACGCCTATCGCGCCGCCCACAACCCGCCCGCCCCCGAGTTCCTCGAAGCCTGCGACCGCCTCGGCCTGCTCGTCATGGACGAGAATCGCAATTTCAACCACACGCCCGAATACCTCGGCCAGTTGCGGACCCTGCTCAAACGCGACCGCAACCACCCGAGCGTCATCCTCTGGTCCGTGTTCAACGAGGAGCCCATGCAGGGCACCCCGCAGGGCCGAGACATGGTGCGCCGCATGGTCGCCGAGGTGCGCCGCTGGGATACCACCCGCCCCGTCACCGCCGCCATGAACGGCGGCATGAACAACGAAAACGGCGTCTTCGAGGCCGTCGATGTCATGGGATTCAACTACAGCGATCACTCCTACGACCGCTTCCACGCCAAAAACCCTCAGATCCCCATCACCAGCGCCGAGGACACCTCCGCCTTCATGACCCGGGGCGAGTTTGAGACCGACAAGGCCCGCAACGTCATCTCCTCCTACGACGACGAGTTTGCCAAGTGGGGCCAGTCCCACCGCAAGGCCTGGCAACTCATCGCCGAGCGTCCGTTCCTCGCCGGCGGTTTCGTTTGGACCGGCTTCGATTATCGCGGCGAACCGCAGCGTCTCGCCTGGCCCTCCGTCTCCTCGGTCTTCGGCATCATGGACACCGCCGGCTTCCCCAAGACCGCCTACTACATCCACCAGTCCAACTGGATCAAGGACCGCCCCGTCCTCGCGCTCGCCCCGCATTGGAACTGGGCCGGAAAAGAGGGCCAGCCCATCCGCGTCATCGCCATGACCAACGGCGAGAGCGTCGAGCTCTTCCTCAACGGCGCCTCCCTCGGCCGCAAGGATCGCCCGGCCTACGACTACGTCCAGTGGCAGGTTCCCTACACCCCCGGAAAACTCGAAGCCGTCGCCTACAAAAACGGCCGCGAATACACCCGCACCCAGGTCGAAACCACCACCGCCGCCGCCGCGCTCACCCTCACCCCCGACCGTGCCTGGCTCGACGGCGATGGCCGCGACGCCTTGCCCATCACGGTCAGCGCCGTGGACGCGCAAGGCCGCGTAGTGCCCCGGTCGGATAACCTCGTTACGTTCACCGTCGTCGGACCCGGCAAAAACATCGGTCACGGCAACGGCGACCACAACTCCCACGAGCCCGAAAAAGGCCCGACCCGCCGCGTGTTTCACGGGCTCGCCCAGTTGATCGTCCAGTCGGACCTCGGTTCCGGCCCCCTGCGCATTCGCGCCGAGTCGCCCGGCCTCAAAGCCGCCGAGATCACGCTCGATGTGCGCGCCGTGCCCGCCCCGCCCGCCCAGCCCGCCGCCGAGCCCCGTTTCGCGGTCACTAAATGGCGTGTCTCCCCCGCCCAGGCCGCCAAACCCGACGCCAACATCGAGATGTCCGAGGCCGACATGAACACCTGGATGAACATCACCCCCGGCAACCTTCAAAAAGGAGCCGCCGGCCAATGGGTGCTCTACCGCGCCAGCTTCACCCCGTGGAAAGCCATCGCCGCCCAGGGTGGCCGGATCACCCTCACCCGGATAGTCGGCCGCGCCGAAGCCTGGCTCGACGGCGTAAAGATCGCCGAGAAAACCGCCCCCGCCCCCGGCCCGCTCGCCCTCGACCTGCCGCCTAAAGCCGGGAACCGCGTGCTCACGCTTCTCGTGCAACCCACCGACGACGGCCGCTCCGGCCTAGCGTCCGGCGTCTATATCACCCCGCTCTGACCCGCCTGCCATGGCCCTCATCCAAGACTCCATCGCCTTTCACAACGTCGTCGATCTCGCCCCTTCGCCCGCCGGCGGCTTGCGGCTGCACCGCTTCCCCGCCGCCCTGCGCGACCGCCTCGGCTTCAAACACCACTCGCGCGGCCGTTTCTTCGCCCACCGCGCCTCCGGTTGCGAACTTCGTTTCGTCACCGCCGGGCCCTATGTGCGCGTCACCCTCTCCGCCCAGGAGGTTGACGCCACCGTATTTGTTTACCGGGGCGACCACGCCCACTCCCGCCACCACCTTCCGGCCGGCGTGGTCACCCACCTCTTCCTCGAAGACCCGCCCTTCTTCGCCCAGGTCGAGCCCGCCATGCTCCGCCCTCACCGCTACACGCCCAATCTGTGGCGTCTGGCCTTCAACCAGGATGCTATCATCCACTATCACGAGGTCGAGCCCTTCGGCCACGCCCTCCGCCCACCCGCCCCGGAAGAAACCCCGCGCCGCACCTGGCTCGCCTACGGCTCTTCGATCACCTTTGGCGCCAACACCCTTCACCCCGCCAACGCCTACGTGCCCCACGCCGCCTTTCGCCTCGGCGTCGACTTTTTAAACCACGGCTTGCCCGGCTCCTGCCTCTGCGAACCGGAAATGGCCGCCCACCTCGCCGCCCGCCCCGGCTGGGATTTCGCCACCCTCGAACTGGGCGTTAACCTCACCGAGCTCGCCACCCCCGAAGAATTCGAGACCCGCGCCCGCCACCTGCTCCACACCCTGCACCAAGCCCGCCCCGACACGCCGATCTTCGTGCTCAACATCTTCCCCAACCGCGCCGACCACGCCCGCAACCGCGCCGAAATCGCCGCCGTCAACACCCCGCTTTTCAACGCCATCATCCCGCGCCTCGTCGCCGAAATCGCGTCGCCCCGGGTCCACTTCATCGACGGCCGCGACATCCTCACCGACCTCGCCGGCCTGCACACCGATCTCATCCACCCCTCCGACGAGGGCCACCTGCTTATGGGCCAGAACCTCGCCGCCCGCCTCGCCGCCTTGCTCTAATTCCCCCGGCGCACTCGCGCCTTATCGGCCTGCCCTGCCCCCCAACATGTCCGCTACTTTCTCCAATCCGGTTCTGCCCGGTTTCCAGCCCGATCCCAGCATCTGCCGGGTGGGTGAAGATTATTTTTTGGCGACCAGCAGCTTCGAGCTTTTCCCCGGGTTGCCCATTCACCACAGCCGGGATCTGGTTAACTGGCGGCTCATCGGTCACGCCCTCGAACGGCCCGGTCAGATCGATCTTTCCCGGACCGCCAGCTCCCAGGGAATCTTCGCCCCGACGCTCCGCCACCACCGCGGCCGCTTTTACCTGATCTGCACCGACGTCGACGGGGTGGGCAATTTCATCCTGCACGCATCCGACCCCGCCGGTCCGTGGTCCGATCCGGTGCGGGTCGCGATCGATGGCATCGACCCTTCGCTGTGCTTCCATGAGGATCGTGTTTACCTCACCGCCTCGGCCCCCGACCAGGCGGGCATCCTCGGCGCGGAAATCGACCCCGACACCGGCCGACTCCTCACCCCACCGGAGCTGTGGTGGCGAGGCACCGGGGGCAAATACCCCGAAGGTCCGCACCTCTACCCTCGCGAGGGATGGTTTTACCTGCTCATCTCCGAGGGCGGCACCGAAGCCGGCCACATGATCACCGTGGCCCGCAGCCGGCAGGCCGGAGGGCCCTACGAGCCCGGACCGCACAACCCCGTACTCACCCACCGGAGCCTAGACCACCCGCTCCAATCTACCGGCCACGCCGACCTGGTCCAGGCCCCCGATGGTTCCTGGTGGATGGTCTTTCTCGCCACCCGTCCGCTGGGCTACCACCCGATGCACCACCTGGGGCGGGAAACATGCCTCACCCCGGTTGATTGGCCCGCCGGCGGCTGGCCCCGGGTCGTCACTCCGCTGCCCAGGCTACTGCCGCTCCCGCCTGGTCCGGCTGCGGCAGTCCAGGCCTTGCCCGGAATCAACCCCTGGGTCTTCCGCCGCACCCCGCCGCCTTCCTTGTTTCCCCTGTGCCCGGCCCTGGAGAAATGCCTCCTGCCCTGTCTGCCGGTGTCGCTCGAAGACGCCGCCCCCTGCGCCTTTCTGGCCCGCCGCCAGACCTCCTTCGACGGGCGTTTTTCCGCCCGCGTCCGACTACTCTCGGACTCCTGCGGGGATGCCGCCGGCCTGGCCGTGGTCATGAACGAGCGGCACCACGCCACCCTGCTGATCCGGCGCGAACACGACGGGTTTTTAGTCGTGGCCGGGCAACGGCTGGGCGGGCTCAAGATCGAGCTCGCCCGGCGACGCCTGGAGGGCGGTTCGGCCGGCTTGCGCCTCAGGATCCTCTCCGATGCCTACCATTTGGAATGGGAGCAAAACGGGGACTGGAGCGAACTGGCCTCCGTCTCTCCCAGGCACTTGTCCACCGAGCTGGCGGGCGGCTTCACCGGCGTCTTGCTGGGTCTGCACGCCACCGGCCCAAACCCGGCTACGTCGGCCCGGGGCGAATTCCACGCCATCGAATACTCCACCCCGGTCTAGCCCCAACCCGCCCAACGCCTCCGACCCTGACTTTTTTCCATGAAACTATCCGTCCTCCTCCTCAGCGTTCTCACCCTGCTCACCCCGCGCCTGGCCGCCGCCACTCCTCCCGGTGCCTCGCCCACCCCGGTCAATCAGGTTTTCCAATTCCACCACGACGGCGTCTGCACCCTCTGGAGCGACGGCCAGCCCTCCAAGGCCAGCTCCTACCTCTGGATACCGGAAACCACCCGCCGCGTGCGCGGCCTGCTCATCCTCTGCGCCAACGTCCCCGAACACATGCTCGTAGGCCATTCCTTAATACGCCAGGTCTGCGCCGCCAACGACCTCGCCATCGTCTGGAGCACCCCGAGCTTCATGAATTTCCGGAAGACGCCCGACGGCAAAAAAATGCAGGATGAAACCGCCACCACCGTCGCCTTCCTCCAGCAACAGCTCGACGCCCTCGCCGCGAAATCCGGCTACGCCGAAATCGCCACCGTGCCCTGGCTGCCCATCGGCGAATCCGGCCACCTCCTCATGGTGGACGCCCTCGTTGAAGCCAAACCCGAACGCTGCATCGCCGGCGTGTGGTTGAAAAACAACCACCTCCCGCCCAAAAACCGCACCGTGCCCGCCCTCGTCGTCTTCGGCAGCGCCCAGGAATGGGGCCAGGACAAGTCCGACATCCGCTCGCAGTGGAACAACATCGGCAAAACCTACGACGGCATCCTCAACCAGCGGGCCAAAAACCCCGACTGGCCCCTCAGCTATGTGCTCGACGGCCACAGCGGCCACTTCGACTGCTCCGAACGCCTCACCACCTACCTCGCCCGCTACATCGACCTCGCCGTCAAAGCCCGCCTCTCCACCGATGATTCGCCCGCGCTCCGCCCGGTCGCGCTGTCCTCCGGCTACTTCGCCGATCTCCCCGTCCCCGGCCGCGAGGGCAAACCCGTGACCCCCGCTGCGACCCACGCCGCGCTCCCGTGGTATTTTGACCAGACGCAGGCCAAGGAAGCCCAGTCCTTCGCCGCCATCAACTGGCAGGCCGACACCCAGCTCCCTGTTTACCTCGACGAACAGGGCGCCGACCTGCCCCAGACCTTTAACGGCATCACCAACCTCAAACCCGCCGCCTTCGAGGACGACGGCCTCACCTTCACCGTGCGCGGCCGCCTCGCCGACCAGATCCCAATTGGGTTCGCCGCCGCCGGAGAAAAACTCGCCAAGACCGACGCGCCCATGTCCGTCGAATGGCTCTGCGGCCCGCTCGAACCCCTGGGCGGCGGCCGTTTCCGCATCGCCCTCGACCGCGTCTGGCAAGGCGGGGGCGCCACCTACGTCGCCCTGCGCCAGCCCGGCAGCGCCACCGTGCGCGGCATCGTCCAGCCCGCCGGCGTGGACCTGAAGGCCATACGCCCCGGCGCGGGCAAAGCCCAGAAAATCACCTTCCCCGCCCCCGCCGACGTCCCGGTCGGCACCAAGAGCATCGCGCTCGCCGCCACCTCCGACGCCGCCCTGCCGGTGCGTTACTTTGTGCGCTCGGGACCGGCGATTATCCAGGACGGACAAGTCGTGTTCACTGCGCTGCCGCCCCGCGCCAAATTCCCCGTGGAGGTGACGGTGGTCGCCTGGCAATGGGGCCGCACCGGCCCCGACCCGGTCAAATTCGCCCCCCTGGCCGAGCAAACCTTCCGCCTCACCGCCCCCTGACCGCCGCGCCCTTCCCACCGCGATCCACCCTCGGCCCGCCCCCAAGCACAAAGCAACCTATTGGGTTACTTTGCCCGGCTACGCCTGCGGACAAAATAATCACCAGCGCGCGTGGCACCTGCCGTGCTGGGGAGTCGGCATGCCCAAACCTCCAAGTTCTTCGCGTCGAACCAGTCTCGATGCCACCACCACACCCACGCCTCCCGCCGCCACCCGTCGCCGTTTCCTCACCGCCTGCGCCAGCCTTGGCCTAGGGGGGACTTTGATGCCCGGCGTACTCTGGGCCCAAGTGGCCGAGCAAGGCAGCTCGGCCGCCCTCACTGCGAATATGATCAAAGCCGCCGCGACCTTGTCCGGCCTCACCTTCACCAACGAGGAGTGCGAAGCGATCCTGAACTCCGTTAAACAAAGCCTCGGTCGCTACCGCCTCCTGCGCACCGTAAAAATTCCCAACGACGTCGCGCCGCCCTTTTACTTCAGCCCCGTCGTCTCGGGCATGCAGGTCGACTCCACCCCCGCCCCCCTGCGCTTTAGCAAACCCGCCAAGCGCCCGGTCCCGGCCAACCTCGAAGACCTCGCCCTCTACTCGGTCGCCGAGCTCGGCCTCCTGATAAAAACCCGCGCGATCAGCTCCGAGGCACTCACGCGCATGTACTTTGGCCGGCTCCATCGCCTGAACGAAAAACTCAACTGCGTCGTCACCTTCCTCGATGACCTCGCCCTCGCCCAGGCCAAACAAGCCGATGCAGAAATCGCCGCCGGCAAATACCGCGGCCCCCTCCACGGCATCCCGTGGGGCGCGAAGGACATCATCGCCGTAAAAGGCCACAAAACCACCTGGGGCTCCGGTGCCTACAAAGACCAGGTCATCGATCAGGACGCCACCGTGGTCACCCTGCTGCGCGAAGCCGGTGCGGTGCTCATCGCCAAACTCACCACCGGTGAGCTCGCCGGCGGCGATGTCTGGTTCGGCGGCCGCACCAACAACCCGTGGAAACTCGACGTCGGGGCCAGCGGCTCCTCCGCCGGACCGGGCTCCGCCGTCGGTGCGGGCTGCGTGCCCTTCGCCATCGGCACCGAGACCAGCGGCTCCATTCTGGGCCCCTCCGCGCGCTGCGGCGTCACCGGCCTGCGCCCCACCTTTGGCCGCGTTAGCCGGGTCGGCGTCATGGCGCTTTCCTGGACGCAAGACCGCCTCGGCCCCATGTGCCGCCGGGTCGAAGACTGCGCCTTGGTCATGAGTGCCATCACCCAACCCGACGGACTCGACCTCGCCATGCCGCCCATCCCGTTCAAATGGGATGCGCGCCGCGATTTGAAAAAAATCCGCGTCGGCTACTTCGCCCAGGCCTTCGGCGATACCGACCGCAACCCGGAGTGGATCAAAAACGAAGCCGCCACCCTCGCCCAGCTCCGCAATCTCGGCCTGGAACTTGTGCCGCTCACCCTGCCCGACCTGCCCTACCTCGACGTGCTTTCCCTCAGCGTCGAGTCCGCCGCTTTTTTCGACGAACTCCTCCTCACCGACCGCCATAAACTGCTCACCGTAAAAACCCGCGCCCCGCGCCTCCGCACCGCCCGCCTCATCCCTGCGGTGGACTACCTGCAATCCCAACGCCTGCGCTCCATGATGATGTCGGCCCTCGCCGCCTCCACCGCCGCCGTGGATGTTTATGTAGCCCCTTATTCCAGCGGACGCATCGACCCTCCCGCCCCGCCGGGAGCACCCCAAGCCCCGCAAAACTTCACCCAGCAACACAATCAAATGGCCAACCTCGCCTGTTACCCCGCGCTGGCCCTCCCCAACGGCTTCGCCACCGACGGTTCGCCCACCAGCATCACCTTCCTCGCCCGTCCCTATGGCGAGAGCGCCCTGCTCGCCGTCGCCAAAGCCTATCAAGATTCCACCCCCTTCCACCTCAAGCTCCCGCCCCTCTGAACCGGAAACCACCTGGCCCGCTCATCCTCCGTCAGCCTTAAACTCCGCCAGTAGTTCTGCGTCTTGTACCGGTGTTTGTCCCGGTGTTTCCTTGCGGATCTAGCAAGCTCGTTGCGCCCGCGCACCCGTCTGGCTCTTGCCGCCGGCCTGCCGTTCAATTTTAGCGGCGACGCTTATCCGACATTGAAAGCCCTCTCCCGGGCCCGTTTCGTGCTCACGTGTCCCCGAAACTCTCCCTAGCTATGCCCTCCTTCCTCCGCCTGCTCCTCGCCTCCGCCCTGCTCAGCCTCCTCGCCGCCTGCAACCGCCAGGACGCCCCCGCCGCAGCCACCATTAAAATCGGCAACTACGGCGCCATCACCGGCAAAGACGGCACCTTCGGCGACTCCTCCACCAAGGCCACCCGCCTCGCCTTCGAGGAAATCAACGCCGCCGGCGGCCTCCTCGGTAAACAGATCGAACTCGTGGTCGAGGACACCCAATCCAAGCCCGGCGAAGCCTCCACCGTAGTTAAAAAACTCATCACTCGCGATAACGTCGTCGCCCTCATCGGCGAGATGACCTCCAGCCGCTCCCTCGAAGGCGCCAGCGTCGCCCAGGCCTTTAAGATCCCGATGATCAGCCCCTCCGCAACCAACCCCGCCGTCACCGCCACCGGCGACCAGATCTTCCGCGCCTGCTTCATCGACCCCTTCCAAGGCGCCGTCCTCGCCACTTTCGCCCGCGACCAGCTCAAAGCCCATCGCGCCGCCATCCTTACCTCCATCTCCTCCGCCTACAGCACCGGCCTGGCCGACGTCTTCCGCGTCCAGTTCCCCAAGGCCGGCGGCATCATCGTCTCCGATCAAAAATTCGCCGAGGGCGACAAAGACTTCAAGGCCCAGCTCACCGCCATTAAAGCCGCCAACCCCGACGTTATCTTCGTCCCCGCTTACTACACCGAGGCCGCCCTCATCACCAAACAAGCCCGCGAGCTCGGCATCACCGCCCCCTTCATCGGTGGCGACGGCTGGGAGGCCCCCGAGCTCATTCAAATCGGCGGCGCCGCCCTCGAAGGCTGCTACTATTCCGCCCACTACTCCCCGGAATCCCCCGACCCCAAAATCCAGTCTTTCGTCAAAAAATACCAGGCCCGCTTCGGCGGCCGCACCCCCGACGGCATGGCCGCCCTCGGCTACGACGCCGCCAACATGCTCGCCGACGCCATCCGCCGCGCCGGTTCCGCCGAACCCGCCAAAATCCGCGACGCCCTCGCCGCCACCAAGGGTTTTGAAGGCGTCACCGGCCGCATCGACATGGACGCCGACCGCAACGCCAGCAAACCCGCCGCCATCCTCACCATCAAGGGCGGCAAATTCACCTACGTCCAAAACGTCTCGCCCTAAACCGTAGTCTTCTCCCCCGCCCCGTGAGCGAGTTTCTCCAGCAGTTGATCAACGCCCTCTCCCTCGGCGCGATCTACGCCCTGCTCGCCCTCGGCTACACCATGGTTTACGGGGTGCTGCGTTTCATTAACTTCGCCCACGCCGACGTCTTTATGATCGGCGCATTCACCGGCTCCTACGTCGCCAAACACGTGCCCTCCGGCACCCTCGTCGGCGGCCTCGCCGTGCTCTTCGCCGCCATGGTCGTTTGCGCCCTGCTCGGCGTGCTCATCGAGCGCCTCGCCTACCGTCCGCTCCGCCGCGCCCCCGTCCTCAACGTCCTCATCACCGCCATCGGCGTGTCCCTGCTGCTCGAATACGGCGTGCAGCTCGCCGCCGGGGCCAACCCCCGCAGCTTCCCCGCCGTCTTCCCGGTTACCCAGTTCCAGCTCGGCCCGCTCACCGTCTCCAGCAACCAGCTTGTCGTCATCGCCGTCGCCCTCGCCCTGCTCGGCGGTCTGCAATGGATCATCTACCGCACCCGCCTAGGAGCGGCCATGCGCGCCGTCTCCCTCAACCCCCGCGCCGCCCAGCTCGTCGGCATCAACCTCAACACCGTCATCGCCGTCACCTTCGCCCTCGGCTCCGCCCTGGCCGGCGCGGGCGGCGTGCTCTACGCGCTCAATTACCCGTCCATCGACCCCTTCATGGGCGTCATGCCCGGCCTCAAGGCCTTCGTCGCCGCCATCCTCGGCGGGATCGGCAGCCTACCCGGCGCGGCCCTCGGCGCGCTCATCCTCGGCACCGCCGAGACCTTCGTCGGCGGCAGCGCGTATTCCACCTACAAGGACGCCATCGCCTTCGGCCTGCTCATCGTGATCATGCTTTTCCGCCCCGCCGGTCTGCTCGGGCGCTTCACCGTCGAAAAAGTCTGACCCGCCCGCCCCGCCCTGCCCCGCCAGCACGCCGCCCTCCTCGCCACCGTCCTCGTCGCCATCGCCGTCACCCTTTTCGGCGGCGCACTCAACGCCTACTACCTCGACGTCGCCATGAACGTCGGCGTGGCCGTCATCCTAGTCGTTTCCCTCAATCTCGTTAACGGCCACACCGGCCAGTTCTCCCTCGGCCACGCCGGCTTCATGGCCGTCGGCGCCTACCTCTCCTCCGCCTGTACCCTGCGCTTCGCCCCCGCCCTCGCCGCCAGCGCCCACCCCGTCCTCGCCCAGCATACCCTGTTCTTTTTCGCCCTGCTCACCGGCGGCCTCACCGCCGCCCTTGCCGGGTTTCTCATCGGCCTGCCTTCCCTGCGCCTCAAGGGCGACTATCTCGCCCTTATCACCCTCGGCTTCGGCGAGATCATCCGCGTCGTCTTCCAAAACACCCCCGCCCTCGGCGGAGCCATCGGCCTCAACGGCATGCCGCCCCTCACCACCATCGCCTGGACCTACGGCACCGTCGCCGTGACCGTTTTCACCATCACCTGCCTGGTCAACTCCACCTACGGACGCGGCTTCCTCGCCGTGCGCGACAACGAGATCGCCGCCTCCTCCATCGGCCTCGACCCCACCCGCTACAAGGTCGTCGCCTTCACCCTCGCCGCCTTCTTCGCCGGCCTCGCGGGCGGCCTCTTCGCCCACCTCAAACTCGCCATCGACCCGCGCGGCTTCGATTTCTTCCGCTCCTTCGAGCTCGTAGCCATGGTCCTGCTCGGCGGCATGGGCAACACTCTCGGCGTCATCCTCGCCGCCGTCCTGCTTACCCTCCTGCCCGAGTTCCTCCGCCCCGTGGCCGAGTATCGCATGATCCTCTACGCCGTCCTGCTCATCGGCCTCATGCTGCTCCGCCCTCAGGGCCTGCTCAACTTCCGCCTCGGCCGCGCCCGCCTCTGATGTCCGCCCCCCTGCTCCAGCTCGACCAGGCCACCATCCGCTTCGGCGGCCTCACCGCCGTCAACGCCGTGGACCTCGCCCTCGCCCCCGGCGGCCTGCACGGCCTCATCGGCCCCAACGGCGCGGGCAAGACCACCCTCTTCAACCTCATCACCGGCGTTTACGCCCCCACTTCCGGCCGCCTCGCCTTCTCCGGCCGCGACCTCGCCGGCCTGCGCCCCGACCAAATCACCGCCCTCGGCATCGCCCGCACCTTTCAAAACATCCGCCTCTTCGGCGGCCTCACCGTCTTCGACAACGTCCGCGTCGCCGGCAACCTCCACCGCGCCACCTCCCCGCTCCAGGCCCTCGTGCGCGGGTCCGCCTTCCGCGCCGACGAAGCCGCCCTCGCCGCCCGGGCCGACGAACTCTTGGCCCTGTTTAACCTCGACCGCTTCCGCGACGCGCCAGCCACCTCGTTGCCCTATGGTGAGCAACGCCGCCTCGAAATCGTGCGCGCCCTCGCCACCCGCCCCCGCCTGCTCCTGCTCGACGAACCCGCCGCCGGCATGAACCCCTCCGAAAAAGTCGAGCTCATCCGCCTGATCCGCGAGATCCACCAACGTTTCCAACTCACCATCCTCCTGGTCGAGCACTCCATGCGTGTGGTCATGGGCGTCTGCGAACGCATCACCGTTTTAGATTACGGGGTAAAAATCGCCGAAGGCCCGCCCGCCGAGATCCAAAAAGACCCCAAGGTCATCGAAGCCTACCTCGGCGAAGACCACACCGCCAAATTCGGCCACCACTGACGAAGGCTCCGCCTTGAACTCACGTTCAAGCCTACGGCACATCCCTGAACGTAAGTTCAAATCATTCCTGTAGGCTTGAACGTAAGTTCAAGTTTGATGTTCAAGTTTCCGCGTAGGCTTGAACGTAAGTTCAAGTCCCCGACCCAAGGCTCTTCTCCCCGAGCACGCCCTGAATCCGCCAAAACCGTTCCCAGTAATCTTCGTCGCGGGGATCGATTTTGGGATAGCCCGCAATCAGCGCTCCGAGGTGAGGCCAATCCGTCCAGGTTTTCACCAACTGCGCACGCTCAGGATTGCAAAAGACATAATGACAAGTGCTCGCCAAGGCTCCCCGCGTGCGAGCTTCTTCCCGTAGCACCCGATCATGGGCTTGGGGCTGCAACCATAGCGGAGCCAGCAAGAAAGCGAGATGCTCACGCAAGAATTTGGTTGCGCGAAGTTGATCCGCATCGGGTGCAATGCCGAGCCAGACTATATGCAGATGATCGGGCATAAGCACGTAAGCCGGGCACATGAGCTGATACCTCGCGCAAGTATGGGTGAGCAGCTCGCGAAACCGGTAATGAACTGCCGTATCTAGCCAGCCAGTCGTGCGATCACGCAACGTGTGAGTCCAGAGAACGAGAGCGGAGCCGCGATACCAAGCTGGGGCCAGACGAGGAAGATGACCGGGAACAGAACGCGTAATGCCGGTAGTGGAGTCTGCTTGGTCAGGCATCGCGCATTGCAGCAAAACCGGGGGAAATTCGGTTTTCAAGTCACGTTCCCTGAGGCAGATTTACGTAAAAACGAACACCCCCTGAACGTAAGTTAAAAAGTTCGCTGCATCCCCCGTAGGCTTGATATGTCCCCCGTAGGCTTGAACGTGAGTTCAAGGGCTTGATTTATACCCGTAGGCTTGAACGTAATTTCAAGTGTTTAGTTTAATGTGTCTCCGGTAGGCTTGAACGTAAGTTCAAGTGCTCGACCACGCCGCCCACCCCCGCCCACTACGGCACCGCCCGATACGCCACCCGGTGAAACGTCGTCGGACTCCGCCACGAACACAGCCCCAGCCCGCCGTTCGCCCCCGCACCCCACAAGCTCACATTCGTAAAGCGCCGTCCGGTCAAATCCCAGCTCCGGCGCGATACCCCGTTGACCAGCGCCTCCACCCGCGCGCCCCTCACCTGCAAAATCAAACGCGTGCGTTCCCCATTGCGCAGCACCGCCGGAAAATGCTCCCCGTGCGCCCGCATATCCCGGCCATCCACCATCTGGATGCCGCCCAGTCCCTTCTCCCATGCATCCAGCTCAAACACCCCGGCGCCCGCGCTCGTCGGCAAAAACACCCCCACCGAGTTCTTTCCCGCCGTGCGTGTAAACTCCACCGCCACATCGTATCTAAAATCTGACGACACCGTAACCGGCAACCGCAGCGTGCATACCGCCGCATCCGTCACTAATTCCCCGCCACGCAGCACCCAGCCTCCGCCCGTGGCATGCTCCGATGTTCGCACCAAAGGCAACACCCAGGTCCACGGTGCCTCCACCGGAGCCGCCTTCTCGACTGGAGTCGGCACCGGTGCCGGAACCACGACCGGAGCCGGTGCCAACCGCTCCACCGGCACCTGCCGCTCCACCGACGCAGTCTCCACCCGCACCCGCTCAACCGGTGCCGGCGACATTGCCGCGACCGGACCCTGCTCGTCGTTTTTCACCTCCGCCGGCGCGACGGTCTCCACCACCGGATTCGCAGTCTCCGCAGGACGCGGAGACATAATCGCCGTCTCAGGCTTAGGCCCCGGCTCCGCCACCACGCCTGCTCCTGGCCGCGCCAGCACCACCCAAACCGCCGCCGCCACCACTCCCGCCAGCACCGCCCCGCCGAGGATCCATGCGCGCGCCTTATTCGGCCTGCGCTTCTGGCACGCCCCGCCCAGGCGCCGCGCAAACTCCCCCGCCGATCCCGGCCGCTGCGCCGGGTCATTGGCCAGCGCCTGATTGATGACCTCGTCCACTTCCACCGGCACCCCCGCCAGCAGCGAAGCCCGCGTAAACACTCCGCGCGGCAAGCTCCCCGTAAGCATCGCATAACTCATCACCCCGAGCGCGTAGATATCCGTCGCCGCCGATACCGGCTTTCCCGTGCCCAACTGCTCCGGCGCCATGTAATCCAGCGTGCCGAAAATCACCCCGCTCAAAGTCAGTTCCGTAGTAAAACCCGCCCCCTGCGCCCGCGCCAAACCAAAGTCCGCCAAGGCCAGCCCCCCGTCCGCGCGCACCAACACATTCGCCGGTTTCAAATCCCGGTGCACCACGCCCTTCGCATGCACCGCATCCAGCGCCACCGCAATTTGCCCCACCCACTCGCAAACCTGCCCGGGAGCCTGCGCCCGCCCGCCCGCCAGTTTAGCCAGATCCCCGCCCTCCGCCCACTCCGTCACCAGATACAGCGTTCCGTCCTCCAGCGCCCCGAAATCATAGATCCGCATCACCTGCGGATGATCGATCTCCGAAAGCACCCGCGCCTCGCGCTCGAAACGCTCCCGCGCCATCGGATCCGGGGACGCTCCCTTGGGCATGATCTTCACCGCCACCGTCCGCCCCAGGCGCGTTTGCCGGGCCCGATACACCGCCCCCATCCCGCCCCGCCCCGCCAACGCTTCCACCCGCAAGCCCGGAAACGCACCCGCCAGCGTCTCCGCCGCCGGAGGCACCCACGCTCCCGCCGCCAGACCCCGCGCCAAAAGCTCCGCCGTTTCGTCCTCCGGCCGCCCTTCTCCCGCCGCCCCGCTCATGCCCGCCCCTCCGCCAAGGCCGCCCCGAGCTCGCGCAACTCCGCGTCCACATCGCCCCCCTCCGGCAAAGTCCCCGCCACCGCCTCGCGCAACGCCTCCGCAAACCGCTTCCGCAACCGATGCACCGCCACCCGCCGCGCCCCCGCACTCATCTCAGCTCCGCCCGCCCCCTCCTCCGGCACGCTACCACCACCCGCCTCCGCCTCTTCCAACGCCTCCCCTTTCAAGGCCGCAAACACCGCCCCCTTCCCCTCCGCCGCGTAACGCGCCTCCACCCGCGCCAGGGCCTCCGCCAGCAGCGCCCGCGCCCACTGCCGCTCATAAGCCGCATCCGGCCCCGCCCCGCTCGGCCCCGCCGCCGAACGCGCCCACTCCGCCTCCGCCGTCTCGAAATCGATATCCGCCCAGCCGCCCTCGGGCCGCCGCCGCGCCGCCCCTTCCTTCGCCGCCCGATCCTGCAAATGATGTTTCAGCGCCGTCAGCAAAAAGCTGCGCAACTTGCCCGCCGTCTCCTCCGCGCGTTGAAACAGCTCCCGCCGCAGCGCCGTCGCGAAAAAATCCTGCACCGCGTCCTGCGCATCCGCCCGCGCCAGCCCCCGCCCGCGCGCATACGCGTAGAGCGGACGCCAATACGCCCGGCACAGCACCTCCAGCGCCTCCCCCTGCGCCCGTTCATCGCCGCTCCGCGCACGCCGCACCAGCGTCCAGCTCGTGGCCGGAAATCCCCACACGGTTTGCGCAGCATCGGGCGTCATATCTTCGCCCCGCACTAGAATTGCACCCACCCCGTCCCGCAAGTCCGCAGGGCTCGCGAAAAAAAGTTCACCCGCCCGGTAACAAGTCCCGCCCCTTGCCGTAGCACCCACGCATGAAAACGCCTTCCCTCCCCCTTCGCCTCCTTACCGCCCGCCTCCCCGCCCTCATCACCTTCATCACTCTAGCTCTCCTCCCTGCCACCCCCACCCAGGCCCAGGTCCTGGTCAGCGACTTCAACCTCGACCGCATCGTCCGCTTCGAAGCCGACGGCTCCGCCCCTTCCGTCCTCGTCGCCACCGGCGCGGGCGGCCTCGATCTCCCCCACCGCTCCCGCCTCGGCCCCGATGGCGCGCTCTACATCGCCAGCGCCGGCACCGATCAAATCCTGCGCTTCAACGCCTCCTCCGGTGCCTTCCTCTCCACCTTCGCCGGCCCCGGCGGCGGCATACTCGACTACCCGGTCGATCTCGTTTTCCGCCCCGACGGCTACCTCTACGTCAGCAGTCAGTTAACCAACTCCATCCTCCGCTACGACGCCGCCACCGGCACCCGCGACCCCGGCTGGTCCGCCCAACACGCCTCCCTCACGGGTCCCTCCGGCATCGTTTTCGACTCTTTCGGCAACCTCTTCGTTGCCGGTCGTTTTAGCAACAACCTCGCCCGTTTCGACGCCGCCACCGGCGCGCACGAACTCAGCTTCGGCACCGTCTCAAACGCCTTCGGTCTCACCCTCCTGCCCGACACCCGCCTGCTCGCCGCCTCCGGCGGCTCCGGCAACGTCGTCGCCTTCACCTCGCCCGATTCCCCCGCCCCTTCCCAAACCACGTTCGCCTCGAGTCTTAACGTCCCCGTCGGCCTCGCCCTCGACCCC
>JAIXRU010000162.1 GCA_027485045.1 Opitutaceae bacterium
CGTCTAAAAATAGTCGCGGGAGCCAGGGAGATGAGGACGCAACAAGCGAGAAACTCGTCTTTATGCGCGCTGCCGGGATGGGTGAGGATCGTTGTGAAAAGAGGCATTTAGTGTGGCACCATAACTGTAAACCCGCTCTTCGCGAGCGCAGGGTGTATCGGCGCGAGATTTATGCATGGCGATTTGCCAAATCCGACCACACCTCCACGGTATCCGGCATGTCTTCGTGGATATACATTGCAGCGGGCGTAGCCGTGGTCCTTTTCGCGGTCTGGTGGCCGATGCGCGACTATGTCCGCATCCGCCGCAAAGATTGTTGCGGCAAAGGTTGTGGCTGCCTCTTCCCGGGCAAGCCCCCGGAGGAAAAAACAAGTAGGCCGCGCGGAAATTGAGTCAGAAACCTACTGGGTAATTAACGACTCACCGCGACAAGGCCGGCAAACGACTAAGCGCATCGGACAGAGACTGAGCGCTTATCGGCTTGGTAATGTAATCATCCATGCCGGCGGAGAGACAAATCTCTCGATCCCCCTCCAATGCATTAGCCGTGATCGCGATAATCCAAGGCCGTCGCTCGCGAGAGTGCGCTTTACAAAGGCGGCGGGCGCAAGTGAGCCCATCCATCTCTGGCATTTGTACGTCCAGGAAAAGCACATCAAAGGGCGTACGCTCCACAGCGGCCAAAACTTCAAGCCCGTTGCCCGCCACCTCGGCGGTATAGCCCAGTCGCTTGAGCAAAAGCAGGGCGATTTGCTGGTTAATCGGTATATCGTCGGCGAGCAGGATACGCAGCGATCGCTCTGGCGCGGGCACGGCAGGCAGCGTGGAAAGCTCTTTTCTAAGCGACGCCGCCGGGGTGGCTTTGAGCTCCAGTCGAAAGGTGGAACCCTTGCCAGGCTTGGACTCCACGTGAATGCGCCCACCCATAAGCCCCGCCAGCCGTGACGAAATCGCGAGGCCCAAACCTGTGCCGCCGTAGTTGCGGGTGGTCGAAGCATCGACCTGGCTGAATGATTTGAACAGCCGGTCGATACGATCCGCCGGAATGCCGATGCCCGTATCGTGCACGGAGAAACTGAGCCTGATCGCTGCCTGGGGCGCGCTGGCCGCAGCATCCCGCATTACGAAATCATCCTCCGTAACCCGTGCCACGACCAAGCGAACCCCTCCGCTTGAGGTAAACTTAACCGCATTGCTGAGCAAATTGATCAAAATCTGACGCAAACGAACCCCATCGCCCAAGATGGCCTCAGGCACTCCCGGACCAAACTCGACCGTAAGCGAAAGCCCCTTGGCGGCGGCCGCTGAAGCGAGGAGGGTTTTGGCGCTTCCGGCCATTTCTCGGAGACCTACCGGAGCTTGCTCCAACTCGAGTTCACCGGACTCGATTTTAGAGAAGTCGAGAATGTCATTTATGATCGCCAGCAATGCTTCGCCACTCGTACGCAAAGTGGCCGCGAAATCCGCCTGCTCCTCGTTGAGCGGAGTGGTTTGTAACAACTCGGCCATACCTAAAACCGCATTCATCGGCGTGCGGATTTCATGACTCATGTTGGCCAGGAAATCAGCCTTGGCACGCGCGGCGGCCTCGGCCACCTCCTTCGCCGCAGCCAACGCGGCACGCTGCCGGTAGGCCTCTGTCACATCCTGAAGCGCACCGCGCAACGCCATCGTGCGGCCATTCACCCGCACGGCTTCACCCAAGGTGCGCACCTGCAAGGGATTGCCTAGGGCAGTCACCAAAGGCAGCTCCAGATCAAACGCGGTGCCGTGCTCGATCGCCTCCCGTACGGCGTTGCCAATGATCGCGTTGGCCTCATCGGGGTAGAACCCGGTGGCGGTCGCTAGCTGCGGTTGGTAATCGGGGCCGACCTCGTGAATAGCCCGCACTTGGTCGCTCCATAATAAACGGCCGCTGGCGAGCTCCAGCTCCCACGAACCCACCCGAGCAAGCCGGCCCGTATGCTCGAGGGCGGCGGACTGACGGGCTCGTTCAAACTGATCCATATACTGGGCATGGATGTCTTGATGCGTGCCCACCATGCGCAAGGGTGCTCCATCTGGTCCACGCGACACTACCTTGCCTACATCCAGAATCCACCGCCACGTGCCATCGCGATGCCGGAGACGGTGCCGGCATTGGTAAAGCGCGGTTTCACCGGCAAAGTGCTTTTGCAAAGCCGCCTGCGCCACCAGTAAATCCTCGGGGTGGCAGCGCGAACTCCACTCCTCGACATGGGGACGCAGATCGCTGAAACGTTCCCCCAGCATTTCCGCCCAGCGCGCATCGAAGTGAGTCCGGCCCGAAGGTATGTCCCAGTCCCAAAGCCCCAATTCCCCGGCCGCCAGGGCCAGGGCCGTACGCTCGGCCTGCTCTCGCAAACTGACTTCGGCCTGCTTGCGCTCGCTGATATCGAGCTCGATCGCCATGTATCCCTCAAGCTGGCCGGCAGCGTCGCGCAATGGAACTATGTCGAGACTCATCCAGTACTCGCGGCCCGTTTTCCCCCGGTTCAAAATCTCTCCGCAAAAGCCCTTTTCACGGCTAAAACATTCCCGCATGGCGAGTACCGTAGCCCGTGCCGTCCCCGGGCACTGCAGGATGGCACCGGGTGATTTCCCCAGCACTTCGTTTAACTCGTAGCCCGTGATGCGGGTAAATCCGGCATTCACCCAAGTGATCTTCCGGCGGGCATTTGTAATGATGACCGCATTCGTTGTATGCGTCGCCACCAAGGCCAGCATCTCGGATTTCTGCACGGCGGCGGTGAGATCTGCCGTCATAGACTCCGCGAGTTTTTTAGCCTTTTGGGCGGTGCCACCCAAATTCAAAATCAGTGCCCCAAGTAGAAATGCCCCGCACCCAATGCTGTAAACGCCCACCCGGGAAGCGCGTTGGAAAGTCGCGGTGGGGATGAAGGCGAGCGTCCAGGTTTGACCTGCGATTTGCAAAGTCTGGAGTCCGGAAAACCTGCGATGCTCAGATTCGCGGATCGAAGTTTGAGAATAAGGGTAGATTAATTCAGACCGTTCCGTCTCCAAGCCGTGGAAAAACTCGAAGTCGAGTTCACCTCCTGCGTGAGAAGTCACGTCAGCCAAAATCCGACTAGCGATCAGGGGCATATAAACCCAACCGATAAGCGCGCTGCGACGCTGCTCAGAAGTCTTGAGGTGAGCGCCTGTGGCATAAACAGGGTTAAACAAGAGAAAACCCGGCCCCTCATCCCGCGCTTGGACCAACGTGATCGGCTCGGTGATCGCAGGCTCCCCGGTCTCCATGGCCCGGTCGGCCGCTGCCCTCCGCAAAGCCTCCTGGCCAACATCAAAACCCTGCGCCGCTAGATTGGGCGCAAGCGGCTCGATATACTCTATGACGTAAAGATCCGGCGCGGTGCCGCTGGTCTTGATCTGAAAATCTGGTGCGCCATCAGCCCGGGTCGCAGCTAAAAAGGTGTCGGATTGTTCGCGCGGGACCCGCCGGATAAAGCCGAGACCAATCGCTCCGGGAAATTTGGTAGGTAAATCACGGTCCGCCACCATTGCGGCAAATTCATTGCGCTCCACCGACTTACTGGCCGGCCAGAGCGCCCGCGCCCCATGCAGACCGTACTCAAACTGCCGGATGCGGCGCGTGATCTCCTGAGTGATACGGTCTCCCAATTTTTCGACTCGCATCTGATCGGCGCGGCGCGCGGCCCGCTCGGCCTCCCAAGCCAGCAAACCGCTCAACAAAAGCAGCCCAACCAGAAGCCAGGAGCTAAACCGAAAAAAAGAGGAGGGCGTCCTTAACGACATGAAATTCGGCGTGTGGGAAAAAGCCCAATACTCTATTCGGCTCACTGCGACCAATAGTTTAACGTTTTTTTACGCGAACTAAACGCGCCGAGGGAGAGCACCGAAGATATTGAACCAAAGCGGATTGGCACTGCGATGAACCCTCCGCCAACAATTTCGTATCACGGAA
>JAIXRU010000227.1 GCA_027485045.1 Opitutaceae bacterium
GATAACCCGCCCAGATGTACAAGCTGCTTTAAGCAAAAACGGTATCAGCATAACCTTGGATGCGACAGGTTGGACTAAAAAAGACGGCACCAAATTTGGCATTTATCCTACAGTTATTTCCAACGTAGAGGTAGTCCCTTGGAATGCCTTAACCACGCATATCAGCCGCTTGCAGAGTGCCTTAGTGCCTCAGCGGGTTGCTTCACTGAACCTGTACCTTTTTGTAGGGCCTGAGGATAAGCCAGATAACGCAGTTTCAATTCTAACGAATATCGCGGGGAAAAACGGCGGTAAATTCCAGCTACTCACCACTAAACGCTTGGAAGAGATACGCGCTAAGGAAGCCGAAGACGCTAAAAAGGGTTCTTAGCCGAAATCGATACGGAGCCATGGAGTTGGCGGAGCGGCACTACCGTTGGGGCCAATTGGGCGATAACAGAACCCCCCACCGATTTTATCAAGGTGAGCGACCGGGGCATCGAGTTTCTGGTCACGCTTGCCCCGAACGAAGAAAAGGTCATCAGCTACCCGGTGCGCTACGAATGGAAATGAACCGCTCTGTCGCTCAACGTCTCTGGCTCTATGGTTTATCGCTTTTCCTGCCGGCGGTGGCGATAGGTGGCCTTGCGTTGGGTTTGCTGGCGCGGGAACGCGAGCGACTGGCTGAGCTCGAGGCGGCGGCGCTGGGTGCGCAACGCACGGCGGTGGAAGAGCGGGCGCGTTTGATTGCGGAGAATATCGAACTGCTCGTCGGCGACGTGCAGTTCGCACTCATGACCACGTTGCAGGAGGCGCCGACGGCTGAGCCAAAGGCGTTTCTCAATGAGTGGCAGGCGAACAATCCACTCGTGCGTCAGGTGTTTTGTGCGACACCGGAAGGAAGGCTGATTTGGGGCGATTTCCCCGACGCTTTGCGTGCGTGGCTCGCGTTGGGGCCGCCTTGGGTCGATGGCATCCCAGGCGGCGTCGAGCGGGCGGAGGTTCAAGCAGCCGGGGGAAAGGCGAGCTCAACGTTGGTGCAGAAAGATGGGGCCGAAATGGAAAAGAGTAAACTACCGCAGCTGCCGAGTGACGAGGATGTGCGTCGCGATATTTCGAGTAACATTTTACAATATCGGCGAGCACGGCAGGAAATCCAGCAGGTCGCTAAGTTGAAGAACTCGGCTGATGTTTTGAACCAGTCGGTTGACGAAGCCTTGGCGGCAAAACGAACCCAAGTCTATGTGGTTAAAGATGAAAGTTTTGCTGCGTCGATTCCGCGCGCAAAAGACACACGGGAGTTGGCCGCTGAACCTGGGGTGGTGTCCACGCCCGCGGCATCTGCGTTATCAGATGTGGCAGAGCTGGCGGCTCCGGCTAAGGCGACGGGGGATACATTCGAGGTTAAGGCTCAGATCGCGCGGACAAATTTGAGTGAAGCGATGCCCGATTCGATAACACGTTCCGGTTGGACGCCGTGGCGCGATGCGTCGGGTCTGCATTTGTTTGGTTGGCGGGAATTGCCTGATCGCACGGTAATCGGGCTCGAGTTGCAGTTCGATGCGATCAAGGCCCGGTTGGGAGAGGTGTTTCCGTCTGAGCCAACCACGGGCGAGGCGTATGCATTACGCGATACGACGGGCCAGGCTTGGCATACGAGTGGGGCGGCGACTTTGCCTGTGGTTCTGGAAGTGCCGTTGGTCGGTTCGGCGTTGGCGGGCTGGACGGTGGCCGGCCATGGCTTATTCATGGCTAACCCTCGATCGGGGGCGGGAGGTTTTTTTGTCTTGGGCGCGTTGCTGATTGGTTTGCTCGTGTTGGCGATACTCGCCGCCGGGGCCATGCTGGTGCGTCAGGCGCGGAGGAGCGAAGTGGAGGCGGCGTTGAAAACCTCGTTTGTCGCCAATGTTTCCCATGAGTTAAAGACTCCCCTCACCACGATTCGGCTGTACGCAGAGCTGCTGGCACAAGGGCGGGTTATGGATGAGGGAAAGCAGTCGCAGTATCTGGTGACGATAGGCCAGGAGACGCAGCGATTGGCGCGGTTGGTGGGAAATGTTTTGGATTTTAGCCGTTTGGAGCAGGGGAAAAAGAAGTTTGAGCGCACGACCTTCGATCTTGCGGCCGAGCTTGGGCGCCTTGCGGAGACGCATGCACCGCGTTTGGCGGAGGCCGGTTTACGCTTAGGCGTTGTGTTGCCGAAGACTGCGGTGGTGACCACGGATCGCGATGCAGTGGAGCAAGTGTTGCTGAATCTCTTCGATAATGCCTGTAAATATGCGGCAGACGGCGGCGAAATCACGTTGGAGCTGGCTCCTGCGACGGGTCCGAGAGCGGGCTGGTTAGTGAGCGTGGGAGATCGCGGTCCCGGCGTGGCGGCGGGGCAGCGCGAGTGGATTTTTGAGAAGTTCCACCGGGTGGACGATCGCTTAACTGCGGCCAAGGGCGGGGCGGGGCTGGGGCTGAGCATCGCCAGGCAACTCGCGCGCGGTTTGGGCGGCGAGTTGGAGTGTCGGGAGCGCGAGGGTGGAGGTGCCGCGTTCGTGTTGTTCCTGCCTCATTCGGACAAGGATTTTAACGCATGAAAGCACGTATCCTGATTGCCGAAGATGATGCGAATATCCGGCTGGGCCTGATCGCCACGCTGGAGAGCGAAGGCTATGACGTCACGGCCGCTTCAGATGGAGCGCAGGCCATAAAACTGTATCCACAGAACAAATATGATTTGGTGGTGTTGGATGTGATGATGCCCAAGGCGAGCGGCTACGATGTATGCCGGGAATTGCGAGTCGCCGGTGCGACCACACCGGTTTTGTTTCTCACCGCCAAAGGCGAAGAGGTGGACAAGGTGGTGGGGCTTAAACTGGGAGCCGATGATTACATGGTTAAGCCATTTGGAGTGCGGGAGCTATTGGCGCGTGTGGAGGCTTTGTTGAGGCGCGGTCGCGCTTC
Organism: Opitutaceae bacterium; assembly: GCA_027485045.1. Lineage (GTDB taxonomy): Bacteria > Verrucomicrobiota > Verrucomicrobiia > Opitutales > Opitutaceae > IMCC26134_A. Next base: position 2,932 of record JAIXRU010000227.1, read on the forward strand.
GAGTGGGACTGGAACGCTCGCTGCCGGCGCTGCGGTGCCGGCGATTTTTCGGTTGGGTCAGGCGGAGATTGATCGGCGGACCTTCACGGCGCAGTTGCCAGGACGCGCCCCGGTAGTGCTGACTGCGCGCGAGCTGAAACTGGCGGAGGTCTTGGTGGCCCATGCTGGCGAAACCCTGACCCGGGATCAGTTGCTCAATGCGGTGTGGGGAGTCGGGTATGCAGGGACCACACGCACGCTGGATCAGCACGTGGCCCAGTTACGCAAGAAGGTGGAAATCGAGACGAACACACCAAACTCGATAATCACGGTTCATGGCGTGGGCTACCGGGCGGCGCGCGACGAACGCTCAAGTTCAGGATGAAAAATTTTGGCAAACGGAGCCGAGGTTTGCCCGAGCGGGTGAATCGGTTTTTATCTGAACTATGCAACTCAATCACGCTTCGGGCTATTCGCGTCGCTTAGTCATAAAATCGCTCGGAGTCGGCGTTGCCGCCTTGGCTTTGGGACTACCGATTTTCGCCCAATCGGCGACTTCTTTGACCTTGGCTGCTGGTACGGCGCAGCCCTTTGTTTTGCCCAAGTTGGCCTACGCGTACGACGCGTTAGAGCCGCACATCGACGCGCGCACGATGGAGATTCATCATACGAAGCATCATCAGGCTTACATCAATGCCGCCAACAAGGCACTGGAAGCGCGGCCGGATCTGCGGGAGTTGTCGGGCGAGCAGTTGATCTCGCGGTTGGATGCGTTTGAGGAGCCCTTGCGCACCACGTTGCGTAATCAACTTGGGGGGCACCTGAATCATTCTTTTTTTTGGAAGATTCTTGCTCCTGCTGCAGACTACAAACCGGGTGCCTTGCGCGTGGCTATCGATAAGGAGTTCGGGTCTTTGACGGCCTTGCAAAAAGAGTTTGGTCAGGCTGCGACTACGCGCTTTGGCAGTGGTTGGGTATGGCTGGTGGTACAGGACGGCCAGCTGAAGGTCATCTCCACGGCCAATCAGGATTCACCTCTCATGTTAGGGGTACAGCCCGTGATCGCTCTCGATGTATGGGAGCATGCCTATTACCTTACTTATCAGAACCGGCGTGCGGATTACGTGAAGGCATTTTGGGCGGTTTTAAATTGGGATGTAGCCGAGGCGGCCTACGAAAACGCGAGCTCGCTTTGAGTCGGAGGCACGAGGGTTTACACGAAAAAGGCCGTCTCGATACGAGACGGCCTTTTTTAATAGAGCGAAGCAGAAGACAATGCTCAGGCTTGGGCGGGCATCTCGACTTTGACCGAGTCGCGATTGGCGGGCTCAGCGGGGGCATTGGCGAAAAACTCCAGAACATGGCTCACGTTTTCGTAACCTGCAGCCTTGAGCTTTTGCTCGACGATCTTGATCGCGGCAGAGAGCTCGGCGCTGCTGGCGGCGTCGATTTCGCGAATTCCTTGGGTGTCTTTAAAAACGATGTGGTAGGCGGTGTCCTTGTGGTCGCCGATCATATAAAGACTGGTTCCGTTGTGGAAAAAGGAGCGACGGACCAGACCCATGTCCTCAAACGCACTTAAGCAGCGATACACTGTGACCAAATCGCATGAATCAGCGTCCAGTTCAGAGTAAATCTGGTCAATGCTCACGGGTTGAACGCGACCGATCAATATGCTCAAAATAGCGATACGCGGCTGGGTGATACGTAAGCCTGCGGCCCGGAGCCGGGCGCACGCGTTATCTAGGCGGGCTTGGGGCTCAATGGCGTTGGCGTTACCTTGTAGTGGATGGTTTGTTTGGGTGGAGGCGATCATGGAAGGATTTTTTAACGGTTTAGAACAGAGCGAGGTTTTATGGACAGTGGCTGTCACTTAAATGAAACACAAATCGTAAAAGCACGTTTATTTTGCTTATTTTTAACAATTGGTCGGGTGGATGCTTTGAGAGACTAAACGCAAAGCTGGATTGCATGCGGGGCGGGCAGGCTTTTGCTCAAGGGCCGATGTCCGATCTCGATTTTAACGCTATCGTGAGCCTGCTTGTGAAGGAAGATTCACGCTTTGATCGTCTTGCCTACGGGTTCGTGCGAGATGGCTTGGAGCATGCGGTCAAGGAGTTAAAAAAAACGGATTCATCCAGGGCTAAAATGTCGAGGCATGTGACGGGACGGGAGTTGTCGGAAGGCATCCGTGAGTATGCTTTGGAGCAGTTTGGGCCGATGGCCTTGACGGTGCTGAATTCGTGGGGCCTTAAGTGCACGATGGATTTTGGGGATATTGTTTATAATCTTATTGATTACAACGTTTTCAGTAAGAATGAGGGTGATAGGCGCGAGGATTTCGCGGATATATATGATTTTAAGGACGCTTTTGTTCGACCGTTCCTAGCCAAGGCACAGCGGTTGCCCAGGCCGAGTTTTGCCGAGGTAGAATAGTTGCGAGATTGCCGGGGCACGGCGTGGGTTTACTTTAACATTCGTATTGGTCATCGGGCATTAGTGTTACACCTTGGGCTTAATGTCTTCTTTGCTCGCTCCCGCTGATCGTCGCTTATTGGAACGTGTTTGGGCCCAGCCGGTCCAGCGCACTGAATTGGAAAACGGCCTCGTGTTGCTGGTGCAGCCCGACGATGCCGCGCCGGTGGTTTCGGTGCAGGTCTGGGTTAAGACGGGGAGTCAGCATGAAGGGGCGCTCTTGGGTGCCGGACTCTCGCATTATCTGGAGCATCTTTTATTCAAGGGCACTAAGCGCCGAGCGGGGCGTGAAATCTCGGCCATGGTCCAGGCGCATGGCGGCTCGATCAACGCCTATACGACCTATGACCGCACGGTTTACTACATCGATTTGCCGGCGCAGCATCTGGAGGTGGCGGTCGATTTGCTGGCGGACATGGCACTGCACAGCACCTTGCCGGCCGACGAGGTGGCGCTTGAACGCGACGTGATTTTGCGCGAGATCGCGATGGGTGACGACGATCATGACCGCCGGCATTGGGACGCGCTGGCACGAACCGTGTTTAAACAGCATCCCTTGCGCGAGCCGGTGATTGGACATCGCGATGTGTTCTCGGCCGTATCGCGCGATGAATTACTCGCGTATTACCGGGAGCGATACGCGCCGAATAATCTGGTGGTCGTGATCGCGGGCGACATCTCCGCCGAGGCAGCGCGCGCGAGTGTGGAGAAGCACTTTGGAGGTGTTGCGCGGCGACGGCTGGCCCCGGTATTTCAACCGGCGGAACCGTTGCAGCTCGCGCCCCGCGTGCGGCGCGAAACGGCTGAAGTGGAGCAGTCGCGCGGCGCGCTGGCCTGGCCCTCGGTGGCGCTTACCCACCCCGACGCGCCTTTGCTGGACTTGCTGGCGGTGGTGATCGGCCACGGTGACAGCTCCCCGCTCTGGCAGCAATTGCGGGAAAAGCAGCGACTGGTGCATAGCATCGACGCGCATCATTGGTCGCCCGGCGAGGCGGGTTTGTTCGCCTTGTTTTTCACCTGTGATCCGGACAAACGCGAGGCGGCCGAGCGCGGGGCAAGGCGTGAATTAGAGCGCTTGGCGAAGAAAGGGTTTACCCGTGACGAGTTGGCGCGAGCTGTCCGCCAGTTGGTGGTGGGTGAGCTGGGGGGACGAAAAACCACCTCGCGGCGCGCCGCCCGGCTGGGCTCTGCCGAAGTGGTGGCGGGGGATTTGGATTTTAGTCGCACCTGGTTTGAACGCGTTTCGCAGGCTACGCCGAGCGAGCTGCGGCGCGTGTTGCGGCAGTGGCTGACACCGGCGCGGGAAAACACCGTTCCACTGGATCCCAAGCCCGCAGCCGCTAAGGCGACCAAGCCGGTGTCGGCCAAGGCGCCAAAGGCAGAAGAGTGGATAAGCAAGACGCTGCCGAACGGGGTGCGGTTGTTACTACGACGGGACGATCGTCAGCCGAATTTGCATATACATCTGGTTTGCGAAGGCGGGCCGTTGCACGAGATTGCCGGTAAACGTGGGGCGAGCGCATTGCTGGCCAATATGCTCACTAAAGACACCGCGAATCGCGATGCGGCCGAGGTGGCGGCCGCGATCGAAGCGGTGGGTGGCAGCTTCTCCCCGCTTTCAGGCAACAATACACTGGGGCTGGCGGTGGAGGTGTTGCCGGGCGACGCTGCGCTGGCGTGCGAGTTGTTGCGCGACGCGGTGCTAACGCCGGCTTTTGCCGCTCGCACTTTTGCGGTGGAGCGCGACGCGGAACTGGCCCAGCTCCAGCAGGATGAGGACGATGTGGTGAGCGCGGGGCATCGTCTGGCGCGGAAAAAGTTTTTCGGCGCGCATGCCTTCGCGCTCGACGCGCATGGCGATACCGCCGGTGTGTCGGCTTTGAAACCTGCGGACCTGCGCACCCTTTGGAAACGCCTCGCGGTCGGGGGAAATGTGGTGGTGGCGGTGGCGGGAGATTTCGAGACGAAGACGTTGGTGCCTGCGCTGTCGAAGTGGCTAGCCAAGCTGCCGAAAGGGACAGTTCCGACGCGGCCGGAGCGGCACAAACCTGCGGCGGCGGCGCGGCATGTGCACGAGCGCGAGTGTCAGCAGGCCTTGGTCTTTGACGCGTTTCCCGGGCCCGGTGCGTTGCATGCGGATGACGTGACGGCTACGGTGTTGCACGAGATATTGAGCGGCATGGCAGCGCGTTTATTTGAGCGGGTGCGCGAGGAAAAAGGTCTGGCCTACTTCGTGAGTGCGAGTCGGGTGGTGGGGAGCGAGGACGGGATGTTTTATCTCTACGCAGGCACGCAGCCGGGCAAGGAGGATGAGGTACTGGCTGAGTTTGACGCGGAGCTGGCTCGCATCGTGGCGGGGGAAATTACCGAGGAGGAAAGGCTGCGGGCGATCACGCGTCTGCAGGCCTCGCGGCGCATGCGTTTGCAGACCAACGCGGCGCGGGCGGGCGAAGCGGCGGTGCGCACCATGTTGGGTCTGCCTTTACAGTCCTTCGCCAATTGGGACGCGAGGTTGGCTGAAGTCGGCGTGGCCCAGCTTAAAACCTTTGCGAAGGTTTGGCTGAAAGAGAAGTTGAGGCAGCGTTTGATCGTGCGCCCGAAGGCCGGCTAGTGCAATCTGGGGCTACCCTATCACCCCATGAAAACCATTCTAGTTCGTCACAGTGCTCTCTCGTTGGTGTGTCTGTTTGTAAGCTTCTCGTCGCTTCGGGCGGAGGAGAAATCCAAGTCCGATGCTCCTGCTTGGGTATTGAAGCGATTCGACAAAAACAAAGACGGTGTTTTGGACGCGAATGAGAAGGCTGCCTATGAAAAAGCGAAGGCCGCCAAGCAGGAGAAAGAAATGGCTCAGCGCAAAGAGGCCTTGTCCAAGTATGATAGCAACAAGGACGGTAAGCTGAGCGAAGAGGAACGTGCCGCAGCGAAAATTGAGATGGAGAAATCGCGATCGGAAATGGAAGCCGAGCGTATGAAGGCCAAGTCAGAGGAAAGGGCGGATAAGGAGTCGAAAGCAGAGCGCGTTGTTTCCGAGGAAAAAAAGGCTGAACCCTCCAAGTAAGTCTGTTTTTACACTGATCCGGTTTTTACCAAACCGGTCCGCACGGCCGATTACGACCGGGCGGACTCTTTTTGCGGTTTGGGTCGGACTCAGGCCTCGGGTGCAGGCGTAGCGGCGGCGGCTTCGGCGGCGGCTTGCTGTTCCTCGGTCTCGACGACTTTTGCGATGCTGAGGAGTTTGTCGCCGTCGGCGAGGGTGAGGAGTTTCACGCCTTTGCCGCCACGGTTGACCTCGCGAATGGTCGCCACCGGGCAACGCACGCTTTGGCCCTTGGCGGTAAGGAGCATGATTTCGTCGGTGTCTTTAACGCTGAGCGCGCCAGCGATGTTGATCTAGCCGTCTTCGGGCAGGTCAATGGCCCAGACGCCGCTGCCGCCACGGTTCACCAGTCGATAGTCCTCGAAGCGGGTGCGAACGCCGAGGCCGGCCTGGCTGGCAACGAGGAAGCGGGCGGTGTGGTCTACTACTTCGAGCACTTCGAGGTAGTCGCTTTCGAGTTTAAACTTCATGCCGCGCACGCCGCCGGTGGCGCGACCGGTGTCGCGGAAGAGGA
>JAIXRU010000079.1 GCA_027485045.1 Opitutaceae bacterium
CGCACTTGCGTGGGCCGGGCCCAATGCTCGGCCCCTTCCGCCGCCCAATACAGCACATTGTGCACATGGTGCGAGAGGCCGTTGCCCACGCAGGAATCCAGCACCAGCCGGCCGTCGTAACCGACCAGCCGCCCCGCCCAGCCGTTGCGGCCGTAATACACGGAAGAGCGAGGCCACAGACCCAGCAGCCGCACGGCGTGTAGTTCGCCAAACTCACCCGCATGCAGCCGACGCTTCAGCGCCTGCCGCAACGGTTCAGCGATGAAGTTAAACCCCACCAGGGTCGGCACGGGGGCCGCCGCATCGCACTCGATCATTTGCTCCAGCTCCACCGGGTCCAGGGTGGGCGGTTTCTCCAGATAAACCGCCAGCCCGCGCTTTACGGCCTCGCGGTGCATCTCCGCGTGCAACGCGATGGGCGTGGGGATGATCACCACGTCCAGCTCGCTGGCGTGACGCTCCAGCATGGCCCGGTAGTCCGGGTAAACGGCAATGCCCCGGGCGGCCAGGCCCCACTCGGGTCCTTTGCCGGCGACTTCGCGCAGGACCGGATCGCAGGTGCAGACCAGCCGCGCCTCGCCGCTACGCTCCAATTGGCGCACGGCCTCGTGATGCCACACCGCATAGCCGCCGAGGCCGATGATCGCGATGCGCGGAGTCAGGGAAGAAGACATGGGAATAGAAAATTGAGGTTAATCGCGGGGCTCGCCCAAAGACTGAGGCTCCGCCAAAGTGCCGTGGGCGGGTTTAATCCACGAAACCGCTGGCCACGAATGAGATCAGTTTGAATTTCCACTGACGCTCGTTCGTGCCCGAACCCTTAAAATCCAAGGCGTCGATGTATAAGCCCACTGCGGTAACCTTATCCAGGGCCGCGCCCAGTTTGACCGGCTTCGCGTTCAGGTCGGCGAAAAGGGAGACCGCAGGATCATAGGCAACCCAAGTGTCCTTAAGCGACCCGGAGCGCTCGGAAGCGATAACATCAACCGGCGCGTCGCTGCTGGAACGGCCGGTGCGGCCCAGAAAACTGCTGTTCACGTAATACTTGCCCCCGGTCTGCACGATCCAGCGGTGCCGCAACTTTTCGTTGTACTGATTTTTGCTCAAGGTCCAGTTCGAGGTCGAGTAGGCAAGACGGTCCAACACGAATGTCTTGGTCGGAAACACCACCGCCAGCGCCACGGAATAGGTATTGGTATCGTACCATAATGCCTGCGCCGTGATCGAGATCGCGTCCTGCACCGCGTTCTTGCCGTTTTCGCTGTTATCTTCGACCACCGCTTTTCCCGGATATACGGTCAAATCCGAGGGTGCGGACGCCCGCACTTCGTAACCCAGAAGAAAATCGGGGCCGGCATAGCTCGCCTTGGGTTTGGCCGCTCCGAAAGTGGAAACGGTCTTCGACTTGGGCGCGGCCGGTCCAAAAGGATAAACCGTAGTAGTAGCGTCGCGCGCGAACTTGGGTGGGCGCGCCAGCTCCACGTCGCCCACTTCCACGTAGGCGTTGCTGGAGAAGCTCACCCGCTCGTCGTTGGCTAAAAGTTGCGCGGGAGTGAAGGTGACCAGGGCCGCGACCAGCGCCCCCAAGGGAGCGCGATATAACCGAAAGGAGGATGCTTTGGAGGTATTCATTGGGGCAGAATCACACCCTCGCTGAGTCCGGGACCGGAGTCAGGTTTCTTTGCATTCAACACGTTGAACATAGTGGGGCTACGGGACGCCGGGGGTAGACCCTTTTATTTGATCCAAAAACCGGATACCGGGCTACTGCATTCAACGATTTGAACAAGGTCCAATTTGACCGTTCGTAGCGGCCCCACTCTAGTGAAAAAAGTTAAGTCAGATTCAAACAATGTAGCATTTTAAACTCTGCGATTTTCCACCCCATGCCCACCTCGAACCCCGCCATCGCCCGCCAATCCGCCCCCGAGCTGCTGAAGCACCCCCGCCACGCCGCCACGGTTTACACTCTGCTTGCACTTCTCAGCTCCGTGGCCGCCCAAGGCGCGGCGATCACCTGGCAAGGCAACAGCACCGACGGCAGCCTGACCAACGCGGCAAACTGGGTGGGCGGCGTCGCTCCAGTGAGCGCCACGGACGCCTTTGTCTTCGGCACCGCCGGCACTGCCGGCACCGCCCTGACCTTGGGTTCGAGTTACAACACCAGCAACACCGCCGGCGGAGCCGCCGCGATCGACTTCACCAGCGGTGCCTCGGCCTACACGTTCAGCGGCGCGGGACAGCTTACCGCCGCCACCGGTGGTCTGCGTAATGCCTCCGGCCAAACTCAGACGTTCAACAACCCCTTCCGCTTCAATACGGGAAGTTTGCACACGCTGGCCAACGCCAACAGTGCGCTCGTATTCAACGGTGTCACCACCCTAGAGGGCACCACGAACGCCATCTCGCTCGGCGGTGCCACCGGCCACTCCATCACCTTCGGCGGAAATCTTGCCGGCTCCGCCGTTCGCATCCTCACCCTTACCGGCAATAGCAGCGCCTCAACCGTTAACATCAACGGCTCCGCCAACACCGGCCTCGGCACCCTTAACATCGGCCAAAACGTCACCGTCAACCTCGGCTCAGCCACCGCCCTCGGCTCCGCCACTACGGTGACCATGAACGGCGGCAGTGCCACGCTGGCCAACACCTCCGCCTCCTCCCTCTCCCCCGCCGCCTCGCTGGCCTTTCACACCGCCTCGCAAAACGACTTCCTTGGCGCCACCGGACATACTGCCACCAACAACCTGACGTTCAACGGCACCACCGCCATCTCGGCCGACCAAACCCGCACGATCATCCTCAACGGCACCGGCCTTACCGTAGCCAGCGCCTCGGTCTGGAACAACTCCGTCACCGGTTCACGCGCGCTCACGGTAAACGGCACGGGCAACACCCTCGCCCTCGGCGGCC
>JAIXRU010000212.1 GCA_027485045.1 Opitutaceae bacterium
AGACGTTCCCAGACGGGGTTGCGTTCCTTGGAGGGACCGAAACAGAGGAGGCTGAGCGAGGCGTAGGCGAGACCGTTTTCCGCCGGGGGCTCGGTGAACATCTGGGCGGTGATGCAGCGGGCGGCGAGATCGATGAGATCGTAGCCCTTGAGGGTGGTCTCGCCGGTGGCGCGGAAGTATTCGCCGAGGGCGAGGGCGACGTGGCCGGGCTCGTCGGGGCGGGGTTCCTCGCCGGGGGCGGGGAGAATCGAGCCATCGGGTTGGATGGCGTCTAAGTTGTGGCCCAACATCGAACGGGCCATATCGAGACACTGCTCGGAGAAGCTATGCATGCTTGGATTTTGCGGAGGAGAACGGAGCGAAGATGCCGGCAAGCCTGGGTGGCTGCGGCGCGAGTAAAGGGAAACAATGGGTGTCGCGGGGACGGACCCGCAAGAGTGGATTTTTAAGTTCGCAAGAAATACACAAATGCAAACGTCCGGCCCCTGCGTGCAGGGAAGCCGGACGTTTGAGAGGCGTGTTTGCCGAAACGTTTACGGGTGTCTAGCCGGGTGTCTAGCGACTGACGAGTTTGATGAATTCGTCGTTGTTGCGGGTTTTGGCGAGGCGGGAGATGGCGGTTTCACAGGCCTCTTCGATTTTGGCTTGGATGAGCGCACGACGAAAAAAATGGATCGTTTCGAGGCGCTTGGGCTCGATCAGCAGTTCTTCTTTGCGGGTGCCGGAGGCTTGGATGTTGATGGCGGGCCAGAGACGGAGCTCGGCGCACTTGCGGTCGAGGATAAGGTCGCTGTTACCGGTGCCTTTAAACTCCTGGAAGATCACGTCGTCCATTCGGGAACCGGTTTCGACGAGGATGGACGCGATAATGGTGAGGGAGCCGGCTTCTTCGGTGCGGCGGGCGCTGGCGAAGAGTTGGCGGGGTTTTTCGAGGGCGCGAACGTCGAGGCCGCCGGAGCCGGTGCGGCCGGAGTTTTTGGCGGTGTTGTGGGCGCGCGACAGACGGGTGAGCGAATCGATGAAAAGCACTACATCGCGTCCGACCTCGACGAGGCGGCGGGCGCGCTCAATGGCGAGGTCGGCCACGCGGATGTGGTTTTCCACCGGGTCGTCGTTGGAGGAGGCCCAGACCTCGGCACCGACGCTGCGGCGGAAGTCGGTGACTTCCTCGGGGCGTTCGTCGACGAGCAGGATCATGACGTGACATTCGGGGTGGTTTTCGATCACGCCGAGGGCCATGTCGCGCAGGATGGTGGTCTTGCCGGTGCGGGGCGGGGCGACGATGAGGCCGCGGGTGCCTTTGCCGATGGGGCAAAAGAGGTCGACGGCACGGGTGGTCATGCGGCCGTCTTTGGTCTCCAGCTTGAGCTGTTGCTCGGGGGAAATGGTGGTGAGCTGGGTAAAATCGAATTTGCGGATCCGGTCCTCCACGTCGATGCCGTCAACGGATTGGATGAACTTCATCTTGGGGTTGGGGTAGCGACCTTCGGCGGGCCAGGCGATGCCCTTGATCATGCTGCCTTGTTTGAGGCGGAAGCGGCGGATCATTTCCTTGGGGATGAAGGTATCGGAAGGGCGTTGGCGGCCGTTTTTTGAGGGGTCGAGGAGGGCTCCGTTGCCGCCTCCGCGGTGGGTATCGATGTCGAGGATGCCTTCCACGGTGACCAGGTTTTCTTGATACGGGGCCGGGGTAGGGGTGCTGGGCGTTGTCACTACGGGCGCAGCGGCTGGAGCCACAACGGGAGTGGAGACAAAAGGCGGGACCGGGGTGGTCGGGGTGGAGACGCTAAGCACTGGCGCCGGGTAAACCGGAGCGGCAATCACCGGGCGAGGGTTGGCAACGGGTTTAAAGGTGATGGCTGGAGCGGCGGGCGTGGCAGCGGCGGGAGGCGTTGCCGCAACGACTGGGGCGGGGGCGGGCGGCGTAACCACTGGAGCGGGCACTGCGGGTGCGGCAACGGGAGTCGGTGGCACGGGCGCGGCCTCCGGCACGACTGCGGTTTGGAGTGCGAGCTCGGGCGCGGCGGGGCTGGCGTCGAGGGCAGCGGCGGCTGCGGCAGCTTTTTTAGACGGAGCGCGACGGGTGGTGGTTTTCTTGACTGGCATGGAAAATGGGAGAATCGGTGTTTGGAAAATAACCGTGTTGCTGAGCTGCAAGTTGTTAACTCGCAGACTTGACGCTGCTTATTGCGGCAGGAATATGAATCGAGTGTTATCTAATCAGACCTATTAGATATAGGCCTGGCACTTTATTCATAATTCAAAACCACCCCATCGTGTCGGATAAAAACATCACTTCCGTGCCCCGTGAAAAACGGGTGTTCAACCCAACCGCTGAGTTTCAGCGCCAAGCCAACCTTGGCAGTATGGCTGCTTACAAGAAGCTCTATGCCGAGTCTGTCAATGCTCCAGAAACGTTTTGGAAACGAATGGCTTTGGAGCATGTGGTATGGCGAAAACCGTTTAAGAAGGTTTTGGATTGGAAGCCACCCCATGCAAAGTGGTTCGTAGGTGGTGCCTTGAATGTCAGTGAAAATTGCTTGGATCGTCACCTCGGCACCGTACGCGAGAATAAGGCCGCGATCATTTTTGAAGGGGAACCGGGCGATGTGCGCACGATCACTTACAAGCAGCTTCATTTCCACGTCTGCCGTCTGGCGCACGTGTTTGAAAATCTGGGGGTAGGTAAGGGCGACCGCGTGGCCATATACCTGCCGATGATCCCTGAGGCGATGATTGCCATGCTCGCCTGCGCGCGGGTGGGCGCGATACATACCGTGATCTTTGGTGGGTTTTCACCCGAAGCGGTCAAAGACCGGATTAACGACTGCCAGGCCAAACTGGTCATCACCGCGGACGGCGGCTGGCGGCGAGGCAAGATTGTAGAACTGAAGTCCGCAGTCGATAAAGCACTCCCGGGCTGTCCCACGATCCAGGCCTGTATCGTGGTCAAGCGCACCGGCCAGGAGGTCACCATGAATGAGGGGCGTGATATCTGGTGGCACGACGCGTGGAAAGGCGGGCCTAATCAGCACAAGGCGAAGGCCTTTGATTCCGAGCATCCGCTTTTCATCCTCTATACTTCGGGTTCGACCGGTAAACCCAAGGGAGTGTTGCATACTTCCGCCGGTTACCTGTTGGGCGCGAAGTTGTCATCTCACTACGTTTTCGATCTGAAGGACAACGACCGTTATTTCTGCTCCGCCGACATCGGCTGGATCACCGGGCACAGCTACGTGGTTTACGGCCTGCTCTCGAATGGATCGACGGTGTTTCTTTACGAGGGAGCACCGAACCAGCCCGAGCCCGACCGGTTTTGGGAGATGATCGACCGCCACGGTCTTACGATTCTCTACACGGCCCCGACGGCCATTCGCGCCTTTATGCGCTGGGGTGATAATTATGTGCTCAAGCACCGCCTCGATTCGCTCCGCTTGCTGGGCAGCGTGGGCGAGCCGATCAGCGCGGAGGCCTGGCGCTGGTATCACAGGATGATCGGCAAAGGCCGTTGTCCAATTGTGGATACGTGGTGGCAGACGGAGACGGGCTCCATCATGATCACCCCTTTGCCGGGTGTTACCCCTTTGAAACCGGGTTCGGCCACGCTGCCGTTTTTTGGCGTCAACATCAAGGTGGTGGACGAGACGGGCAAAGAGGCTCCGCGTGGCACCGGAGGCAAACTGGTTATCACCAAGCCATGGCCCTCGATGCTGCGTACGCTCTGGGGCGACGACGCACGTTTTAAGCAGGCTTACTACTCGGAGTTCCCCAAGCATCCGGACTGGTATTTCACCGGTGACGGAGCGCAGCAGGACAAAGATGGCTACTTCTGGATCGTTGGTCGTATCGACGATGTGCTCAATATCTCCGGACATCGTATCGGTACCGCCGAGGTCGAGAGCGCGATGGGTTCGCACCCGGCCGTGGCCGAAGCGGCGGCGGTGGGCAAACCCGACGAGCTCAAGGGGCAGGCGCTGGTTGTCTTCGTTTCGCTCAAAAACGGCATTGTCGCCTCCGACGCGCTCAAGGAGCAGCTTCGCGCCTACATCGGCAAGGAGA
>JAIXRU010000167.1 GCA_027485045.1 Opitutaceae bacterium
ATCCCGCAGGCGGCTTCATCCATGCCATGCATTCCGCCCGCTGGGGCGGCTACCACTACCGCATCACCGGCAAAAACCCCGATGGCACCGTCGCCTACGAGGGCGGTTGGCAAAACAACCGCCAGATGGGTATGCACAAAAAATTCCGGATGGTGGAAAACATCTTCGAGGAGCTCGACGCCCCCGGCGAGTGGTTCCACGACCGCAAGGAGCACTGGCTCTACTTTTTCCCGCCGGACGACGTGAAGCTGGCCACCGCCCTTGTCGAGGCCGTGCGCCTGCGCCATCTGGTCGAGATAAGCGGCTCGCGCGAACGCCCCGCCCGCCACCTCGCGTTGCGCGGCTTTGTTTTCCGCCACGCCGCCCGCACGTTCATGGACAACCGCGAGCCGCTGCTCCGCTCCGATTGGACACTCTACCGTGGCGGCGCGCTCGTGGTAAATGGAGCCGAGGATATCACGCTCGCCGATTCAGAGTTCGATCAGGTGGGCGGCAATGCAGTCGTGGTCACCGGCTACGCCCGGCGCGTGACCGTGCGCGGCTGCCATATCCACGACGCGGGCGCCAGCGGCGTGGTCTTCGTCGGCCTTCCTTCCGCCGTCCGCGATCCGCTTTTCGAGTATGCCCAGACCCGCCCCATCGCCGAGGTGGACCGCACCCCCGGACCCAAGTCCGACGATTACCCCGCCGACTGCGTCGTGGAGGATTCGCTCATCCACGGGATCGGCCGCGTCGAACGCCAGGCCTCCGCCGTCCAGATCGCCATGGCCACCCGCATCACCGTGCGCGACACTTCGATCTACGACTGCTCCCGCGCCGGCATCAACATCGGCGACGGCACCTGGGGCGGCCATCTCATCGAGGGCTGCGATGTCTTCGACACCGTCCTGGAAACCCACGACCACGGCTCCTTCAACTCCTGGGGCCGCGACCGCTACTGGGCACCCAAACACCGCGAGCACGCGGAGAAAGCCATCCAGGCCGAGCCCGGCCTGCCGTTTCTCGACGCCGTGGAGACCACCGTCATCCGCCACAGCCGCTGGCGCTGCGACCACGGCTGGGACATCGATCTCGACGACGGCTCCTCCAACTACGACATCCACCACAACCTCCTTCTCGCCGGCGGTCTGAAGCTGCGCGAGGGCTTCCGCCGCCGCGCCTGGAACAACGTGATCGTAAACAACGGCCTCCACCCGCACGTCTGGTTTGCAGACAGTCGCGACGAGTTCACCCGCAATATCGTCATGCGCGCCCACGCCCCCGTCCGCCAGCCGGAGAACTGGGGCACCGGGATCGACCGCAACTTCTTCACCTCCGAGACCGATCTCCAAAAACACCGCGCCTCCTTCGCCGACACCCATTCCATCTCGGGCGATCCGCTTTTCATCGATCCCACCCGGGGCGACTATCGCGTGCGCCCCGGCTCCCCCGCCCTCGACTTGGGTTTTGAAAACTTCCCCATGGACCGCTTCGGCGTTAAAAAGCCCTCCCTGCGCTCCCTCGCCCGGACCCCAGTTCTTCCAAGTGTCAGTATAACGACTACAGAGAAAGCCGCAGTTCCGGCGGCGTCCGTCTGGCGGGGACTCTCGTTGGAGGACGTCTCCGGTCCCGCCCTTTCCGCCTACGGTGCCTCTTTCGAAGCCGGTGGCATCGCCGTGATCTCGGTCGCCGCCGATTCCCCGCACGGGGGCGCCGCCGGGCTGCGCGCGGGCGATCTCATCCAAGCGATCAACGGCACGCCCGTGCGCTCCGTCGCTCAACTACGTTCGGTGGCGGATGCCGCTTCGTCCCCAACGCCCACTTTCCGCATCCTGCGGCAGCAGCGCCCGCTGGAAGTCGGCGCTCCGCCGCCGGCCCCCGCCCGTTGATGACCGGTTGCCCTCCTCATTTCCAATCCCGCCATGACCCCGTCTCTTCCTCGCTCACTTCGCTTAATTCCGCTCGCCTTGACCCTGGCGCTCGCTCCGCCCGCACGCGCGGACGCAGCCCCGCGCCACCCGCCCGTCGAGTCGCTGCAAGTCACCGCCGCCCAGCGCGACACCCGCCTCGCCGCCTGGCGCGAGGCCCGCTTCGGCATGTTCGTCCACTGGGGTGTCTACTCCGGCCTTGAGGGCTCCTGGCGCGGCCAGCCCCAGCGCGGCTACGCCGAACACATCCAGCGTGCGCAAAAAATCTCCATGGCCGACTACCGGCGCGAGGTCGTCGCCCCCTTCAACCCGAAAAATTTCGACGCCGACGCCTGGATTCGCTCCGCCCGCGACGCCGGCATGGGCTACTTCGTCATCACCGCCAAACACCACGACGGCTTCGCCATGTTCGACTCCAAGGCGAGCCCCTACGACATCGTCGACGCCACCGCCTTCGCCCGCGATCCCATGCCGGCCCTGCGCGAGGCCTGCCGCAAATACGGCGTGAAATTCGGCTTCTACTACTCCCACGCCTTCGACTGGGGCGAGGAAAACGCCCCGGGCAACGACTGGGACTACAACAACCCGGGCGGCGACAAACTCCTGCACGGCGCCAACTGGTGGTTGAACGACGCCAACTTCCTGCCCAAGGCCCGCCGCTACGTGGACGAAAAAGCCATCCCCCAACTCCTCGAACTCATCCGTCTATACCAGCCCGATCTGCTCTGGTTCGACACCCCTCACAAACTCCCGCCCGAGGAAAATCTGCGCATCCTCGCCGCCGTCCGCGAGGCCGCCCCGCACATTCCCGTCAACAGCCGCGTCCTCAGCGGCCAGTTCCGGCCCTTCTACACCGGCCTCTACGACTACCTCAGCACCACCGACAAACCCGCCGAGTTTCCACCCCAGACCGAGGACTGGGAAGGCATTCCCACCACCAACGAATCCTACGGCTACAGCGCCCACGATCTCAGCCACAAACCACCCGCCCACTTCATCGGCCTTCTCTCCAAGGCCGCCGCCCGCGGCGGCAACATCCTCATGAACATCGGCCCCCGCGCCGATGGCTCCATCGACCCCAAGGACCTCTCCATCCTCGAAGGCATCGGCGCCTGGTGGCGGATCAACGGCGAAGCCATCCGCGGCACCACCCGCACCCCGCTTCCGGTCCAGCCCTGGGGCGAGTCCACCCGGCGCGGAAACCGCCTCTATCTCCACGTTTCCCAATGGCCGACCGACGGCCGGCTCGTGGTTGGCGGCCTGCTCAGCCCCATCACCAAGGCCTGGTTGCTCGCTGACCCGGACCGCCCACTCCCCCTTTCCGGCAACCAGATCACGGTCCCGAAAGACGCGCCCGATCCCGTCCTCTCCATCGTGGCCGTCGAATGCGCGGAAGAGCCCCGCACCGAGCCGGTCCGCCTGCTCTCCTCCACCGTCGCGGCCGATACGCTCCGCGCCTTCGATGGCACGCTCGCGGGCAAGCTCCGCCCCGGACCGGGCAAGGAACGCGACTCCTGGGTCCTGAACTGGCGCGCCCCCGCCGACGCCGTGACGTGGCGCGTTCGCGCCGAATCTCCCATGGCTTTCGCGGTCGAGATCGCCTACGACGCGCCTGAAGCCCAGCAGGCCAAAACGGCCGAGGGCGACGCCGGCAAGGAGCTACTCCAAGCCCGCCTGGGTGCCGGCGGAACCTACTCGGTGAGAATCGGCGATCGCGTGATTAATAAAAACGTGCGCCCCGGGCTGAATATTCGCGAAGCGCTGGGCCTCGTGGTCCTCGCTCCCGGCGATCACGAGATTCGTGTTCAAGCCCTCGAAATCACCGGCGAAGAACTTTTCCGTCTGCGCCACCTTAAACTCGTTCCCCAAACCTTGCCCGTAAACTCCTCACCTACCAAATAATGAATACACAAACACCGCGCGCTTGTTTTCTTCCCGACCAACCCTGGCCGGACGATCAGGGCAATCACCTCAACGCCCACGGCGGCGGCATCCTCTTCCACGAGGGCGTCTACTTCTGGTTCGGCGAGCACAAGGAGGACGGCGACACCGCCGAGGTCGGCGTCCACGTTTACTCGTCCACCGATCTCTACAACTGGACCGACCGCGGCATCGCCCTCGCCGTCGTCGACCAGCCCGGCCACGACATCGAGTGCGGCTGCATCATCGAGCGCCCCAAGGTGATCTTCAACGCCCCCACCGGAAAGTTCGTGATGTGGTTCCACCTCGAACTCAAAGACCACGGCCGCAAGGCCGCCCGCAGCGGCGTCGCCGTCTCCGACACCCCCGCCGGCCCCTACCGCTTTCTCCACTCCCTCCGCCCCAATCCCGGCGTCTGGCCCCTCAACGTCACCGAGGCCCAAAAAGCCGCGCTGGCCGACGGCCAGAAGCTCATCGGCACCGCCTTCTGGGGCAGCCCGCACCCCGACCGCGCCCGCATGAATTTCCTCGGCCGCGACTTCCACATCGGCCAGATGGCGAAAGACATGACGCTCTTCGTCGACGACGACGGCGCCGCTTACCACGTCTACTCCGCCGAGGAAAACTCCACCCTCCACCTCGCCCGCCTGAACGAAGATTTCACCACCCACGACGGATGCTGGGCCCGCGCCTTCCCCTACCTCTGGCACGAAGCGCCCGCGCTCTTTAAACACGCCGGCCGCTACTGGATGATCTCCTCGCACTGCACCGGCTGGAATCCCAACACCGCCCGCGCCTCCGTGGCCGACAGCATCTGGGGACCTTGGCACGACCTGGGCAACCCGTGCATCGGCCCCACTCCCGAAGGAAAACTAGCCCCCGAGCTCACCTTCGGCGGCCAGAGCACCCACGTCCTCCCGGTTCAAGGACGCCCCGGAGCCTTCATCGCCCTGTTCGACACCTGGCGACCCGAAGCCCACCGCACCGGCGGATATGTCTGGCTACCCATCCGGCTGGAAAACGACCGCTTCACCATCCAGTGGCACGACCAGTGGGACCTCTCGACCTTTTCGACCTAGAGAGTGCCTGGGCTTAAAACGCCTTCCGGCCGGGACCGCTAAGCGCATCCCGGCCAAAGCGCGCGCAGCTGAGCTTCACCCCAGCTTAACCCCAGCCCCGCCCCCGCTCCCCCGCCCCTCACCCCGGGGCCCCACCCCCCGCCCGACTGTCTCCAGCACCCCCTTACCCAGAAAAGTGTAACCAAATTGGTTACACTTTCTCGGCCACGCAGCGGCCGCTGAAATTCGTTTAGCAGCAGGTGGAGCCTCGTGGTTTCGGCGGCTCATAACCGCCCGCTGAAAAACCGCGCGCTTGCGGCAACTTCGGGGTTGGCTGTTCGCCCGCCGCCCCTTCGCTATCG
The DNA here is from genome assembly GCA_027485045.1 of Opitutaceae bacterium. Lineage (GTDB taxonomy): Bacteria > Verrucomicrobiota > Verrucomicrobiia > Opitutales > Opitutaceae > IMCC26134_A. The sequence goes on from JAIXRU010000167.1 coordinate 5,248, forward strand.
CCACCCGCACCGTGCCGTCCCTCGAAGAACTTCTCCACACCCTCAGCACCACCTTCGGCTACGACGAGTTCCGCCCGCTCCAGCGCGAGATCATCGAGACCACCCTGGCCGGCCGAGATGTCTTCGCCCTCCTCCCCACCGGCGGCGGCAAGTCGATGTGTTTCCAGCTCCCCGCCCTCCACCGCACCGGCCTCACCGTGGTCGTTTCCCCCCTCATCGCCCTGATGAAGGATCAGGTGGACCAGCTCCAGGCCGCCGGCGTCGCCGCCACTTTTCTCAACTCCTCCCTCGACTCCGCCACCGCCCGCTCCCGCCTCGCCGGGCTGCACCGCGGCGAGTTTCGCCTCCTCTACGTCGCGCCCGAACGCCTGATGTTGGACAACTGGAAGGAAAACCTCCGCGCCTGGAACGTGCAGTGCCTCGCCATCGACGAAGCCCACTGCGTCTCCGAATGGGGCCACGATTTCCGCCCCGAGTTTCGCCAGATCGCCCAGCTCCGCGACCTCCTGCCCGAGATTCCAGTCATCGCCCTCACCGCCACCGCCACCGAGCGCGTGCGCGAAGACATCGTAAATCACCTCCGCCTGCGCAACCCCGCCGTCTTCGTCGCCTCCTTCAACCGCCCCAACCTCACCTACAAGGTCCTCGCCAAAGACGAACCCCTGAAACAAATCATCGACTGGGTAAAACGCCGCGAAGACGAGTCCGGCATCGTTTACTGCGCCTCCCGCGCCACCGCCGAGCGTGTAGCCGAATCCCTCGCCGGCCGGGGCTACGCCGCCAAGCCCTACCACGCCGGCCTCGAAGCCGCCGAACGCGCCCGCAACCAGGATCTCTTCCTGCGCGACGAGACCAAGATCATCTGCGCCACCATAGCCTTCGGCATGGGCATCAACAAACCCAACGTCCGCTGGGTCATCCACTACGACCTGCCCAAAAACATCGAGGGCTACTACCAGGAAACCGGCCGCGCCGGACGTGACGGCCTGCCCGGCGACTGCCTGCTCCTTTTCAGCGGCGGCGACATCGCCAAGCAAACCCACTTCCTCGACGAGATCACCGACGCCGCCGAACAACAACGCGCCCGCAACCAGCTCCGCCTCATGGCCCGCTACGCCGAGGGCACCGGTTGCCGCCGCCGCGAACTGCTCGCCTACTTCGCCGAGACCTTCCCGCTCGATAACTGCGCCGCCTGCGACAACTGCAACGAACCGCGCGACACCTACGACGGCACCCTGCACGCCCAGAAATTCCTCTCCTGCGTCTTCCGCTGCCGCCAGGCATCGCGCTTCGGCGTCGGCCTCAACCACGTCGTCGAGGTCCTCGTCGGAGCCAAAACCGAAAAAATTCTCAAATGGGGCCACGAGCGCCTCACCACCTACGGCATCGGCGGCGACCTCCCCCGCCACCACTGGGCCGCCATCGGCCGCGAACTGCAACGCCTCGGCTTCGTCGCCCCCGGCGAGGGCGAGTTCCCCACCCTCGAACTCACCGCCGCCGGACTCGACGTGCTCAAATCCCGCCGCCCCATCACCCTCACCAAACCCACCGACCAGACACCCAAGGCCAAACGCACTCCCATCCGCCGCGATGGCGACCTCGAGTGCGACGAGATCCTGCTCGGCGAGCTCAAGAAGCTCCGCAAACGCCTCGCCGACGAACGCGAGGTCCCGGCGTATGTTATTTTCGGTGACAAAACCCTCCGCCAGATGGCCCGCGAATACCCCGCCCGAGAAACCGACATGCACGGCATCTTCGGCATGGGCGAAAAGAAGCGCGAGGAGTTTGGCTCCACCTTCGCCAAGTTCATCGCCGACTTCCTGGAAACCAATCCACGTCAGGCGTTTGCAGATCGTTAAACCGCTAGTGTTAACCCCCATAATCCGTGCTAATGGGGTGAATACCTTGACCTCCTAAGGACAGGTCCCGATTACAAAAAATCCGAATATCGACGATACTACAAACAGTCCCACTTAGCCATGCTAAGACTGTTCGTCATTCTGGTAGTTTTCGCCCCGCTGGTCCTCGCCTCGACCCCCAGCTACCGACTGGACGTGAAAATCGGCGACAAACTCACCACCCTGACGAATAACACCTTGAACGTTTACTACATCCAGGGCGTAGAGCCCGGCGACCAACGCTACATAGTCTACTGCATGAAAACCAACTCACAGTACCTGATGGATAAGAAATACATTCAGAAGAACATCTACACTTTGGAGCGCAAGACGGACACCATTTACACCCGCAAAGCCAGCTAGTGCTTGATGTCCGACGGAGCGGCTCTGCAGTAGCTTAAAACTCAATTCCCGCCTGCGCCGGCACACCTACATCAAAGGGATGTTTGATCACGCGCATCTCGGTAACCAGATCCGACAGCTCGATCATCTCGGGCTTCGCCCCGCGCCCCGTCACCACCACGTGCAGGTCGGCCCGTTTGGTCTTCAACGCCGCCACGATTTCCTCCACCGGCAGGTAATCGAGCTGCAACACGACGTTAATCTCGTCCAGCAAGAGATAATCCAGCTCAGGATCGGCCATGTGCTCCAGCGCCCGCGCCCACCCGGCGCGGCAGCAAGCGATGTCCGCCGCCTTGTCCTGCGTGTCCCAGGTAAAGCCCTCGCCGTAGTGGTCCCAAGTTAGAAGCGGCCCGCGCAGCAACCGCTCCACGTGGTCGTTGCTCGCCTTGATAAACTGCACCACCGCCGCCTTGCGCCCGTGCGCGAGCTGCCGCGCCAGCATGCCGAAAGCCGCGCTCGTCTTCCCTTTTCCATCGCCGGTGTGGCAGATCAACAACCCGCGCCGGTCCTTGGCCGCGCTGGTCTTGGCCCGCATCTCTTCCTGCAACTCGCGCATGCGTTCACGGTGCTCGGCCTCGGTCTCGGTGTGATAGCTTTTGGTCATAAAAATAAAGTCAGGCCGGACTCGACCCGGGCGGTCACGCCAAATACCTCGCGCAATAACTCCGGGGTCAACACCGCCTCGGGCTTCCCCGCCGCCCGCAAGCGGCCTTCGTGCAACACCACTACCTCATCGAGGCAGTGCGCCACCCGTAGATCGTGCAGGGAAAAAACCAGCGTGCGCCCGCCGCGCGTCAGCTCGCGGCCCAGCATCAGCGTCTCCAGCCCGTGACGCGGATCGAGCGCCGCCAGCGGCTCGTCCCACAGTTGCAAAGCCGCCCCCGTCGCCCAGGCCCGCGCCAACAGCACCCGGTGCCGCTCGCCGCCCGACAACCGGTTCACCGGCCGCTCCGCAATGCGCTCCAAATCGAACCTCGCCATCGCCTCGGCCACGCCAGCCGTGTCGTCACCGTGCGCATAGCGTCCCTGCCCCACCACCGCGCGCACCGAAAAACCAAACTCAAAACGCGCCTCCTGCGGCACCCACGCCGCGCGCCGTCCGCGCTCGATCACCGGAATGCCCGCCAACCGCTCGCCCGACCAAAACACCTCGCCGCCCGCCGCCGGTTGTAAAAGCCCCGCCGCCACCGAAAGCAGCGTCGATTTACCCGAGCCATTGGGACCGACCAACCCCACCATTTTGCCCGGTGCAAACTCAAGGCTCAGCGCGTGCAATCGCCCGGGCACCGCCACGTTTTTCAAACTCAAAGCTCCCGCATTCATCGCTCCTCCCTCCGCAACAACCAAAGAAAAAACGGCCCGCCCACCAGAGCCGTGACGATGCCCAGCCTCAACCCGCCCGCCGCCCGGCCCAGCAAATCGCACCCGACCACAAACGCCGCCCCCGCCACCAGCGACAAGGGCACCAGCCGCCGGTGCTCCGGTCCGACCAGCAGGCGCAGGATGTGCGGCACGATTAACCCCACGAACCCCACCGTGCCCGCCGCCGCCGTCGCCAGCGCGGTCAACACAGTGGAAAGCCCAAGCAGCCACCGCCGCACCCGCCTTACGTCCACGCCCAGACTCTGCGCCTCCGCCGCGCCCAGGCTGAGCAAATCCATCGGACGCCCCAGCGGCAGCAAAAGCGCGCCCGCCAGCAGTATCGGCGCAGCCATGACGACGTGCTCCCAGGTGCGATCCTCCAGCCCGCCCAGCAGCCAGAACAGCACCTGCGCGGTGCGTTCATAGGTGGTCGTATGGGCGGAGAGCACGTAGCTCGTCACCGCCCCGAGCAACGCGTTCAAGGCCACGCCCGCCAGCAGCAAGCGCTCCGTGCTCGCCCCCCTCCGCGCCAGCATGAGCACTGCCCCGGTCGCTACCAAGGCTCCCGCCACCGCCATCAACGGAACAGTCAGGAGTGAGAAGCCGACCCACCCGAACCCGATCGCCACCACCGCGCCCGCCGCCCCGCCCGCACTCACTCCCAGCAGTCCGGGACTGGCCAGACTGTTGCGAAAATACGCCTGCATCACCAGCCCGCTGGCCGAAAGCGCCGCCCCCACCAGCATCGCCACCAACACCCGCGGCAACCGGATCTGCCACAGAATCGTCGCCGCCAACTCGTCCCGCCGCAACAAGCCGTCCACCAGCTGCGCAGGCGACAAACGCACGTCGCCCGATGCCAGCGATACCGCCGCCAGACCGACCAGCACCGCCGTCGCGACCAACACCAACGGAGTCGTTTGCAGCCACGTTTTCATTTCAACTTCCCTTCGGCTACCCCCGCCGCCTCAAGCTGGGGATGCAAGGCCCGCGCCAGCGCCTCATACGCCTCGACTCGCCGGTGGCTGACGCAGCCCAGCATCCAGCCCGGGATCAACACCGCCCGCCCTTCGCGCACCGCCGGTAAAAAAGAGTAGGGCGGCACCGTCCGGTAGCGCGCCACCGCCTCGCCGACGTCTCCTTCGCCGGAAAGCACCACCCGCTCCACCGGCCAGCCCAGCAATCGCTCGGTCGGCGGCGCGGCGTGACCGCGCAGGCCCCCCAGCGTGGAGGCTAGATTTTCCGCCCCTGCGTGGTCGCACAGATCTTGAAACGTCGTGTCCGAACCGGCGATCACGCCGTAGGTCGAGGGCGCGATCACTCGCACCGCCGCCACCCCCGCCAGCCGGGTACGCAGCGCGGCCAGCCGGGCCAGATCCGAAGCCGCAACCTGCTCCGCCCGCGCCACCGCCTCCGGCCCGAGCTCGGCGGCGAGGCGACGCAAAAACACATGAACCTCCGCCAGCGTTTTGTAGCGGTCGAAAATCAACACCGGCACCCCCGCGCGCCGCACCTGCTCCACCAGCTCGGCGCGACTATAGTCGGCAAAAAGCGCCAGCGTGGGCCGGTGGCGCAGGATCGTCTCGGCGTCGCCGAGCGTGATTTGTGCATACGCCGCCGCCTCGCGCGCCACCCCGGAAAACACCGGGTCGCGCGCGAGGTGCGAGAGCGCGGCTATTTGCTCCGGCGCGGCCACCGCCAGCAGCAGCTCGTCTGTGCCCACCGTCTGCGACACCACCCGCACCGGCTCGGCCGCAGGCGCGACCCCCACTCCACCCGCAAAGAAAACCAGCCACGCCAAAAACGCGCCGACGCCCAAGCGGCGGCGGCGCGCGAAACCCTGACGAACGCGGGCTGGGATCAAAGCGACCATTTCAACCCGAGGTAATAGCCGGTCGGGTTGGCAGGGAATCCCGGAATCTCGGCATAATCGGCGTCGAAAAGGTTTTCGATCCGGGCAAACACGGTCAGATCCTCGCGCCACGCCCACTGCACCGCCGTGCGCATCACCGTGTAGCTTGGCTGCGCCGCCCCGGCGTATTCCTCCACCCCGCGCACATGGCGCACGCCCAGCGTCCAGCTCACGGACGCGACCGGCTTCCAGGTGAGCGTGTTTTGAAAAACGTGTTTGGGACGTCCGATATAACTCAGCCCGAGCGCGTCGTTTTCCGCGTTTTGCTCCAAGTAGGTGTAGTCGGCACGGACTGACACGGCGGCGACCGGCGTCCACGCGGCGGCAAGTTCCAAGCCTTGGTTGGTGCTGCGGGCCACGTTGTCCAAACTGAAAGTGCCCGGATCATAAACAATCAGGTCGTCGATACGGTTGTGGAAATAGGTCGCCCCGAGCGTCACGCGTTCGCCGGCCAGCGCCTGCTCGACCCCGGCTTCCCAACTGCGGGCAGTCTCGGCCTTGAGCGCCGGATTACCGAAAAACGCCGTGGCGGTGTCCTGCACCGAGGGCGCGGCAAACGCGGTCGCATACGAGGCGCGCACCAGCGTGCGGGTGACGGGCGCGCGCCAGCTCGCGCCGGAGCGCCAGGTGGTGTGGTCGTCGTAGTCGCCAGCCGATTCGTGGCGGAGCGCCTGAATGAGATTCAAATCCTTGAGCGCCTCCCACTGCGCCTGGGCAAACACGGCCCGGCTCTCCTCGCTGCGGACCACATCGACGCCGGGCACGGTGGCGCCGAAGGGCACGTCGCCCGTGCCGTCGTTGAAACGCTCGGACTCGTTGCGCAACCAGGCCGCGCCGGCGGTGAGTTGCAAGGTCTCGGTAGCGCGCCAGTCGGCCTGATAATCGAGCTGGCCGCCGTCGATGGTGGTCGTGCCGTTGGCCCCGCCACTGCGTCCGGGCGTGGAGGGGAAATACGCGACAAACCCGCGCGGATTCAGCTCCTGCGTGGTCGCCGAGTAAAACAGGCTCTGGGTTAAGTTCTCCCCGGTCTTCAGACGCAGGCCGGGAGAAACTGAATACACCTCGGTGCGCAGAGTGGCGAAGCGGTCGTTGACCTTGGTCGAGTTGGGCAACTCCGCGTCGCTGCGGAAATAGGTCGCGGCCACATCGGCGTAGAGCGCACTGGTGGTCTGCCAGCCGAGCGAGGCGCGGGCGCTGCTGCGTTCGAGCTCGTTGTGCGCGCGGGCGTTGTCGGTGCGCGAAGCGCCGACGCCCACCGAGGCGTTGAGCGAACCTTCGGCGGCGCTGACAAACGCATCGCCCGCCACGGTGCCGAAGGATCCCGCCTCGGTGGATACGCGGGCCACCCGCTCGCCGGGCGAGGGGCAATGGGTGAGCAAGTTGATCACCCCGCCGAGGGCGTTGCCGCCGTTCAGGGCCGAGGAGGATCCGCGCACCACTTCGATGCGGTCCACGCTACTCATGGGCAGGTTGGCCAAATCGAAATTGCCCGCCAGCCCGGCCGGCAAGCGCCGTCCATCGAGCAACACCAAGGTATGCCGGCTCGGCGTGCCGCGCATCAACACGCGTCCGGCCGCCGCGCCCGGACCCGGCGAGGCGTAGTAAAGCCCGGGCACATCGCGCAGCGCATCGGCTGCTTCGGAATAGCCAGCGGCGTCGAGATCTGCGCGCGTTATCAACGTGACTGAAGCCGCCGTGGCCTCTACCGGCGTCGGCGTGCGCGTAGCCGTCACCACGACGGGCGAGAGCACCACCGGCGCGCTTGCCGAAGCGGACGCGGGCGCGGCGGTCGTCGCAGTCTGGGCCCACACGGGTAGCGCGAGCACTGCGGCCGAAGCCGCCAGCGCGAGACGTTGAAGGGACCGGCGCGCCAGTGCGCTCCGGTAAGGAGTTTGGATTTTCATTAGGTTACGGTCTGGTCGCAGTGCGAGCAGACGAACCCCCGTCCCGTCGCCGGGCCGGACATTCGCGGACTGCTCTCACGCTTCATTTTTGCGATGAAGATTTCGCGTATAACCGCCCGCAAAAGTTTGGCGGCCTACGCGTGAGACGCATCGGAAAGGATGTTCGGACTCCGTGCTTATGGCTCGCCCCCGCACGCAAAAATCCAAGGGCCAAACCGCAAAAACTCCAAATGTGCCCGCGCAAAACACACGCGCCTTACTTTTGAAATTTGTAATTTGGTCTTTGGGATTTGCGCGCTTCAGGCGTGCCCGACCTCGCTCCTCGCCTTCACCGAAAGTGACCTTCCGATTGGCTTTGCCCGCGTCGTTCGCCGACACGGTGGGAGTCTGTAACACGATACCGCAGCGCAACTGTGGCCGATTCTCACGGCCTTCCCCTGTTCCAAAACGTGCAAAGAACGCGAACGAGGCCACTATCCCGTGCTCCGCCGCCCACCCGCGAGCCCCGTTCGCCTGCATCACTTGGCGAAAAAGACGCACGGTTTGCGCCGTAACCCGAAAAAGGACACCGCCATAAAACGCATCAACGTATGCGAATGTAAAGATATGTTTTTGACGCCAGAGGGAAAATGCCCTTCCTTCCGCGTCCATTTGCCGTCCTTCTCAACTAAAATGTCCGCCTCGCCCTTTCTCCCGCCGTCCGCCGCCGAAACCGCCCTCCGCCGCCTCCTCGCCGAGCGCGTCGCCATCATCGACGGCGCCATGGGCACCACCATCCGCACTTACGGCATCACCGAAGCGCAGGCCCGCGGCGAACGCTTCATAACCGCCCCCAAAGACCTCAAGAACAACGGCGACATCTACTCCCTCACCCAGCCCGAGGTGATCTGCGACATCCACCGCCGCTTCCTCGAAGCCGGGGCCGACATCATCGAGACCAACACCTTTTCCGCCACCGCCATCGGCCAGAGCGAATTCTTCATCGAAGACCCGCGCGAACACGGCGGCCGCAAGGACCCCGCCTTCTACCAAGGCGTGATCGACAACCCCTTCCTCCAGGAGCTCGCCCACGACATCAACTTCCAGTCCGCCCGCCAATGCCGTGAATGGGCCGACCGCATCGCCAACGCCACCGGTCGCCGCCGCTACGTCGCCGGCGCCATCGGGCCGCTCACCGTCTCGCTCTCCAACTCCCCCGACGCCGACGACGCCGGTTTCCGCGTAATCACTTTTGATCAGGTCAAGGCCGACTACCGCCGCCAGATCCGCTCCCTCATCGCCGGCGGCTCCGACCTGCTCCTCGTCGAGACCATCTTCGATTCCCTCAACGCCAAGGCCGCCCTCGTCGCCATCGAGGAGGTCTTCGCCGAGGACCGCATCCGCCTCCCGCTCATGATCTCCGCCGCCGTCGGACGCGGCGGCGAGACCATGATCTCCGCCCAAACCGTCGAGGCGCTATGGAACGCCGTCCGCATCCACCAGCCCCTCTCCATCGGCCTCAACTGCTCCATCGGCCCCGACCTCATGCGGCCCTTCCTCGCCGAGCTGGCCGAGAAAGCCCCCGACAACTTCATCTCCGCCTACCCCAACGCCGGCCTGCCCAATCCGCTCACGCCCACCGGCTTCGATCTCGAACCCGCCGACATGGCGCGCTTCATGGGCGAGTTCGCCGACAGCCACCTCTGCAACATCGCCGGCGGCTGCTGCGGCAACACCCCCGAACACATCGCCGCCATCGCCGGGGCCCTCGCCCCCAAAGCCCCGCGCAAACCCGTCGCCAAACGCGTCACTCCCCCGCCGACCGCCACTCCCTCCGCGTCCGCCTCTAATCTTTCCGCTTTCAGCTTTCCACTTTCAGCTTTTCCTCAGATTCCCCTCCGCCTCTCCGGCTCCCTCCCCTTCACCCAGCAGCCCGGCACCTTCCTCATGGTCGGCGAACGCACCAACGTCGCTGGTTCCCCGAAATTCGCCAAACTCGTCAAAGCCGGCAACTACGAGGAAGCCGTCTCCGTCGCCCGCCAGCAGGTGGACAACGGCGCCAACGTCATCGACGTCTGCATGGACGACGGCCTCATCGACGGCGTCGCCGCCATGTCGCGCTTCCTCCAGCTCATCGGCAGCGAACCCGAAATCACCAAGGTCCCCATCATGGTGGACTCCTCCAAATGGGAGGTTATCGAAACCGGCCTGAAATGCCTCCAAGGCAAAGGCATCGTTAATTCCATCTCGCTCAAAGAGGGCGAAGAGAAATTCCTAGAACAGGCCCGCACCATCCTCCGCTACGGCGCCGCCGTCGTCGTCATGGCCTTCGACGAAAACGGCCAGGCCGCCTCCTACGCCGAAAAAATCCGCATCTGCGAACGCGCCTACCGCCTACTCGTGGACCGCGTCGGCTTCCCGCCCGAAGACATCATCTTCGACCCCAACATCCTCACCGTCGGCACCGGCATCGAGGAGCACAACAACTACGCCGTCGATTTCATCGAGGCCACCCGCTGGATAAAACAAAACCTCCCCCACGCCAAAGTCAGCGGCGGCGTATCCAATGTTTCCTTCAGCTTCCGCGGCAACAACCCCGTGCGCGAAGCCATGCACTCCGCGTTTCTCTACCACGCCATCGCCGCCGGCATGGACATGGGTATCGTCAACCCGTCCATGCTCGAAGTTTACGAAGAGATTGAGCCCGAGCTCCTCGTCCTAGTCGAAGACGTCCTCCTCAACCGCCGGCCCGACTCCACCGAGCGCCTCGTCGAATACGGCGAAAAGTTAAAAGCTTCCGGCTCCGTCGCCGACCAGAAAGCCAACATTGCCATCCTCGAAGCCTGGCGCTCCGGCACTGTCGAGGAACGCCTCTCCCACGCCCTCGTCAAAGGCATCGACGCCTGGATCGACGCCGACACCGAGGAAGCCCGCCAGAAATACGGCAAACCTCTCACCATCATCGAAGGCCCGCTCATGGACGGCATGCGCGTCGTCGGCGACCTCTTCGGCTCGGGCAAGATGTTCCTCCCCCAGGTCGTCAAATCCGCCCGCGTAATGAAAAAAGCCGTCGCCTACCTCCAGCCCTACATGGAGGCCGAAAAAGCCGCGCTCATCGCGTCCGGCGGCGTCGCCAAGGCCCAAGGCAAGATCATCATGGCCACCGTCAAAGGCGACGTTCACGACATCGGCAAGAACATCGTCGGCGTCGTGCTCGCCTGCAACAACTACGAGGTCATCGACCTCGGCGTCATGGTGCCGTGCGAAAAAATCCTGACCGCCGCGAAGGAAAAAGGCGCCGACATCATTGGCCTCTCCGGCCTCATCACTCCGTCCCTCGACGAGATGGTCCACGTCGCCAAGGAAATGGAACGACAGGGCTTTAAGATTCCCCTGCTCATCGGCGGAGCCACCACGTCCGCCGCGCACAACGCGGTCAAGATCGCCCCGCACTACTCCGAACCCGTCATCCACGTGCTCGCCGCCTCCCGCGTCATCGGCGTGGTCTCGCAACTGCTCAGCACGGACAACAAGCCCGCCTACATCGCCGATATCCGCGCCAAGCAGGAAAAATCCCGCACCGACTTCGCCAACCGCCGCGAACGCCGCCCCCTCCTCCCGCTCGCCGAAGCCCGCGCCCGCGCCCTGAAATCCGATTGGGCCACCCTCGACATCCCCAAGCCCGAGTTTCTCGGCACCCGCACCTTCACCGCCACCGTGCGCGAACTGCTCGACCGCGAGTTCATCGACTGGGCCCCCTTCTTCAGCGCCTGGGAACTCCACGGCCGCTACCCCGCCATCCTCACCGACGAAATCGTCGGCGCCGAGGCCACCAAACTCCACGCCGACGCCCTCGCCATGTTCGAGCGCATCATCGCCGAGAACCGTTTCCAGCCCCAGGCCGTGCTCACCTTCTGGCCCGCCAACAGCACCGGCGACGCGGTCGAAATCTACGCCGACGAAACCCGCGCCGCCCCGCTGCACACCTTCCATTTCCTGCGCCAGCAACTCGAACACGACGGAGGTAAACCCAACCTCTGCCTCGCCGACTACATCGCGCCCAAGTCCTCCGGCCGCGCCGACTACCTCGGCCAATTCGCCGTCACCGCCGGCCCCGGCGTCGAGCAATTCGCCGCCGAATTCAAAGCCGCCGGCGACGACTACAACGCCATCCTTGTCCAGTCGCTCGGCGACCGCATCGCCGAAGCCCTGGCCGAGTATTTCCACAAGAAAGCCCGCGACCTCAGCGGCTACGGCCTCGCCGAAACGCTCACGCCCTACGACATCATCCACGAAAAGTATCGCGGCATCCGCCCCGCGCCCGGTTACCCCGCCTGCCCCGACCACCGCCACAAGCCCCAGATCTGGGATCTCGTGCCCATCGAAAATGAAATCGGCATCCGCCTCACCGAAAGCTGCGCCATGTATCCAGCCAGCAGTGTCAGCGGCTTCTATTGCAACCACCCCGACTCCAAATATTTCGCCGTCGGAAAGCTAGGCCGCGACCAACTCGAAGACTACGCCGCCCGCACCGGCCAGCCCCTCGCCGAGCACGAACGCTGGCTCAGCCCCTACCTCGACTACGACCCGAGCTAAAAATCTTCCTACATCGATGCCCGCCGCCGACTCCTTCCGCATTGAACGCCTCGACCCGGCCAAACACCGCCGGGACGCGTTCCATTGCGAATCGGCGCCACTAACGGACTTCATCCAGAAGCGGGCGCGCAAGGAAATGGAGGCGCGTGCGTCAGCCTGCTTCGTGCTCGTCCCCGATAGCGATCCGAGCCGCATCGCCGGTTATTACACGCTTACCCAAACCTCCATCGTCCTCGGTAAACTTCCCGCCGAGCTCACCAAAAAACTCCCGCGCTATCCCGAGTTGGGCGCTACATTGATCGGCCGCCTCGCCCGCGACCTCGACTGGCGCGGCACTGGTATCGGCGGCATGCTTCTCATCGACGCCCTCCGCCGTTGCGTGCGCCAAAGCGAAGAAGCCGGAGCCATCGTCGTAATCACCGACCCCAAAGACGACAAAGCCCGCGCCTTCTACGCCGACTATGGTTTTCAGCCGTTAGACGAGCACCGCATGTTCATTCCGATGCAAACCGTGCTCGCCCAGCTCGCGGGCGGCGGGGCCATCTAGTCGAGGTCGCTCGTCAGCTTCGCCCGCGACAACTTCATTGCCTCGCGCATCCGCGCTGTCGGCACCGCAGGCTTCGCCAGCAACGCCTCCACAAAACGGCGCGATTGCTCGGCGTTGAGCAAAATGCGGTCATGCGTCTCCAGTGTTTCCAGCGCCGCCTTGCGCGCCTGAGCCACCACAAAGCTGCCGACCGACTGTCCGGCCAGTGACGCAGCCTTCGTGATAACCGCTTTGTCAGCACTCGAAACTCGCGCGACCAAACGCCCGCTTTTGGCGACCTTCTTTGGTTTTACGAGCGTAGGCATGCCGAAAAATGTGTGCCATTTCGTGCTACATTACAAGAAACAAACCAACTAAGCCGGAACCATGCAATCGGAAGGGTCGTATCAAGGCGATTTGACGGCACCTTTCAGTGGTTCCCTCCTGGCGAAATACCCCCCGAGTATTCCTTGGTCGCTCACCTTTGAATTGCACTCGCCATCTCACCCCGCTACTCTGCCTACGATTGCGTGGATCCGGCTAAGTCACCCCGCCGCCTTCACCGGCGAGCCCCTCGCCGAGCACGAAAAGTGGCTCGTCCCCTACCTTGACTACGACCCCGCATAACCGCCCACTGTAGTGGCGCTCCAGTAACTTATATACAATACGTTAACGAGTATTATAACACTCAAATAGCTATAAATTGGACTTAAAGATAATTTAATTACCCACTATATAAAATAATTTAACGATAGTTTTAATACTCCTTAATTGACTTAATAGGCTATTTGGGTTAGTTTATACCCATTATGATGGCCATAACAAAAACCGATCTCGCTTGGCAGCAAGACTTGGGAGCGCGGCTCCAAGCGCATCGTCTCAACCAAAACCTGAGCCAGGCCGAGTTGGCCGCCGCCACTGGCCTCGCGCGCAAGACCATCACCAACCTCGAAACCGGTCACGGCGGCACCCTGCTCACCCTCATCGCCGTATTGCGCGGCCTTGGCCTGCTCGCCCAGCTCGAAGCCTTCATCCCCGCGCCGGGCCCAAGTCCCATTCAGCTCGTCAAGCTAGCCGGCAAACAGCGTCGTGGCGCCACCGGTCGCCGCAAGCCCGCCGACGCCCTCGGCGAGCCCCCACCCAAACCCTGGACTTGGGGCCCGAACACCTGAACCCGCCTTTATCCCGCATTCGTGACCATCCGTGTTCATTAGTGGTTAAAAATTCTGATCACCCATGCCCGCCTCCGCCACCATTGCTGAAGTCCTCCTCTGGGATCGCGTCATCGGTGCGATTGCGTGGGACCCCTTGCGGCGCGTAGGCACTTTTGAATACGCAGCCGGTTTCCTCGCCAGTGGCTTCGCGCTCGCGCCTCTGACCATGCCACTGCGCCCCGGTGTGTTTCAATTCCCCGAATTGCCCGAGCGCACTTTCAAGGGTCTGCCCGGCCTCATCGCCGACGCGCTACCCGATCGTTTCGGCAACCTGCTCATCAACCAATGGCTCACCCGCGAGGGCCGTGCCGCCGACGATTTTAACCCGGTTGACCGGCTCTGCTACCTGGGCGCGCGCGGCATGGGCGCGTTGGAGTTCCGCCCCACCCTGCGCGGCGGGCGCGATGTCGCCGCCCCCATCCAAATCGACGCCCTTGTGCGCCTCGCCAACGAGGCTCTCGCGCGCAAGGCCGGTCTCGCCACCGCCCCCACACCCGGCGAGGACGCCGAAGCCGAGGCCGCGCACGCCGCAGCCCTGCGCGATATTCTCCGCGTCGGCACCTCGGCCGGCGGCGCCCGCGCCAAGGCCGTCGTCGCCTGGAATCCCGCCACCGGTGAATTCCGTTCCGGCCAGGTGGACACCCCGCCCGGCTTCGAACACTGGTTGCTCAAATTCGACGGCGTAGGGGAAAATCGCGACAAGGAGGCCCTCGCCGATCCGCAGGGCTACGGCCGCCTCGAATACGCGTATCACCTCATGGTCCGCGCCGCCGGGATATCGATGAGCGACTGCCGCCTGTTCGAGGAAAACGGCCGCGCCCACTTCATGACCCGCCGCTTCGACCGCCCTGCGCCAGCCCCGGGCGGTGGTCCGAAAAAGCTGCACATGCAGACGCTCTGCGGCCTCGCCCACTACGATTTCAACGCCGCCGGAGCCTACTCCTACGAACAAGCCTTCGCCGTCGCCCGCGCCCTTGGCCTGCCACCCGCCGCACTGGAGGAGATTTTTCGCCGCGCCGTTTTCAACATCATCGCCCGCAACCAGGACGACCACACCAAGAACATCGCCTTCCTGATGGACCAGGCAGGCCGCTGGTCGCTCGCGCCGGCCTACGATGTTACCTACGCCTACAACCCCGAGGGCCAATGGACCGCGAGGCACCAGATGACGCTCAACGGCAAGACCGACGCCTTCGACGCCGCCGACCTGCTCGCCGCCGCCCGAGCCGCCGGCCTCAAGACCCGCCGTGCCCAAGAGGTCATTACCGAAGTCGCCGCCGCCATCCGCCGTTGGCCGGAATTCGCCACCCAAGCCGCCGTCCCCGCCGACTGGACAGCCCGCGTCGCCAACGCCCACCGCTTGGCACTGCTGCCGACCTAGCGAAACGACGGAGGCGTTTCGACCGCAGTCTGGCTCGCGCCATCCTCGCCCCCCGGCAATCACGCGGCATCCAGCCCTGCCGCCTTGCGCGCTTCCAGCCGGGCCTGCATCTCCCGTTTCTCGATCGGCGACTGAGGCTGCAACGTGCGCAACAGCTCCGGCATCGCCTGCCGCAAGGGCGACTCCGCCAGATAGTCCGCGATCATCGCCTTGTTCCCCCGCGTGGAAAGCCCCGCAAAAACGTGCAACTCCAACTGCAACCGCAGCGCATCGCGCTCCGCCGTCAAGCCCAGCGCCGCCAGCACGAAAAGCAGCGCCTCCATGGTGGAAAACTGCCCCGCCTCCTGCTGCGCGCGCAGCCAGTAACGGCTCTTCCCCACCATAGGCAGGCTCACCCGTTGCCCCCAACCCTCGACCGCCTTCTTCATATCGGCGGC
>JAIXRU010000146.1 GCA_027485045.1 Opitutaceae bacterium
ATAAGTTGCGTGGGGATACCGGGTATATTTCGTATGATGATGGTTTCGGCAACACGGGGTCCTGGCTGAGCAAGATCACGTTTATCGACGGTGAAGTGGGTATTTTGCGCTATCGCGGCTACCCGATCGAGCAATTGGCGGAGAAATCAAATTTCATCGAGACCGCGCTGTTGGTTATGAATGGCGAGTTGCCTACGCCGGATCAACGATCTGCGTTTTCGGCGTTGCTTACCCGGCACGCACCCCTGCGGCAGGATTTGATGCGTTTCATCGAGTCGTTTCCTACCGGTGCGCATCCCATGGCGATTTTGTCTGCCACGATGAACGCCCTCGGGGCCTACCACCCGCATCTGGCGAGCAACAACCACCAGGCCGATTTGCAGCACTTCGACGAGGCGGCCGCCATCGCCATCTCCAAGGTTCGCACCATCGCCGCCTGCTCTTATCGTGCATCACGCGGTCTGCCGTTTAATCACCCAAATCCCAAGCTCGGCTACTGCGAGAACTTCCTGCACATGATGTTCTCCGATCCCTACGCGGATTTCATGCCCACGCCCGAGGTGGCCTCGGCGTTGAATCTGTTCCTGCTGCTCCACGCCGACCATGAGCAAAACTGCTCCACCTCCACGGTGCGCATGGTCGCTTCCGCCGGTGCCAATGTTTTCGCCTCGGTCTCCGCCGGTGTGAATGCACTCTGGGGCCCGCTGCATGGCGGCGCGAACATGGCGGTGATCGAGATGTTAAAAAACATCCACGCCGACGGCGACGACGGCACGCGTTTCATTGCCGCCGCCAAATCCGGCAAGGGCGACCGACTCATGGGCTTCGGACATCGCGTGTATAAAAACTACGACCCCCGCGCCAAGATCATCAAGGCCTCCTTCTACAAGGCGCTCGCCTCGCTCGGCATCAAGGACGACCCCTTGTTGAACATCGCGATGAAGCTCGAAGAGTGCGCCTTGAGCGATGATTACTTCGTGCAGCGCAAGCTCTACCCGAACGTCGATTTCTACTCGGGTCTGATCATGCGCGCCTTGGGCATTCCGGAAAACATGTTCACCGTCATGTTCGCCTTGGGTCGCATGCCCGGCTGGATCGCGCAGTGGCGCGAGGTAGCTGCAAACTCCAAACTCAAGATTTATCGCCCGCGCCAGGTATACGTCGGCGAGCCGCAGCGCAATTTCGTGCCCGCGAACCTGCGCAAGTAAGGCGCGGACCGAGGCTCCGTTTCAGGTACGTTTCAGCAGGTAGGCGCGGCGGTACTCCCGAGGCGCGCAGCCAAGCTCCAGGCGGAAGCGGCGGGAAAAATAAAACTCGTCCGCGAAACCGGCGCGGGTGGCGATCTCGCGCACCGGCAGGGTGGACTCCACCAGCCAGCGACAGGCCGCCTGCATCCGTAAGGCTTGGAGGGTGCGCGCCGGGCTTTCCGGCATGTTTTCATGCCAACGACGGCGGAAGGTCGAGGCCGACCAGCCGTGGCGCGCGGCCAACGCTTCCGGCATCAGGGTCGGGTCAGCGAGCCGGGCTTGGATCTCGGCCAAGATGGCATGCACCGTGGCCGCGTCGCCCACCGGGGCTTCGCGCCGAGCGGGCGGAAGCCAGCTTTCCAAAATCATGCGCTCGCATACCCGGTCGATCCGGTCCGCGACTGCGGCCGGCTCGGCGGTGCTGACCAGATCGCGTAGATTTCTGGCCAAGGTTCGAATCGCTTCGGCATCGCGAATCGGCCAGATCGGGCGCTCGGGGTCGAGCAGGCGGGCGGCCTCGAAGCGCGGCTTTGTCTCGGCCGGGTAGGTGATGTAGAGCTCGTCCCAGGTGTCCGTCGGCAACGGTGTGGGCCCGTATTCGACAGCCTCGCCCGGCCATTGCGTGATCACGCAGGGCGCGACGACCGTCCATGACTTTCCAAGGCGGTGATACTCGCCTCGACCGCGCAGAATGAACGAGAAATTACAGGTTGAGAACGTGGTCCGCACCCAATGGTCCTTGGCCTTGATGTAGTTCGTATTAATGACCGGATACGATGACGGGTGGCGGCGGGGAAACGCGCCCCAATGCTTGATCAAAAAGTCCATGTATTTGGTGGTAATGTCTATTCCAGGTGTGCCTGTAAAAGCGTATAGTGACTGTCTTACCTACTAAAAATGAAAAAAGCCCTTTTTATTAGCGGCGGCTGGGATGGACACCGACCTGATGAGATCGTCCAGATTTTTACCCACGAACTGCGCTCTCACGATATCGATCCTGTCGTAACAAGAGACCTTTCAATCCTCGCCGACGTGGAGCGCTTGCGGGAATTCGCGCTGATTTTCCCCTGTTGGACGATGGGGCAACTTACGGATGAGCAGCATCGGGGTTTGGTGGATGCGGTGCGTGGGGGGGTGGGACTGGCGGGGGTGCATGGCGGCATGGGCGACGCCTTTCGCGGGCGACTCGATTACGAATGGATGGTCGGCGGCCATTTCGTGGGGCATCCACATGTGGGTGATTATACCGTGCGGGTGACAGACCGGACCAGCCCGGTCACGGAGGGTTTGCCCGAGGCTTTTGCCTACCGGTCCGAGCAGTATTACCTCTTGGTGGATCCCGGTGTGCGGGTGCTCGCAACCGCCGACTACACCCACGAAGGACAGACGGTAGAGATGCCGGTCGCCTGGACAAAAATGTGGGGCGCGGGCCGCGTTTTTTACAACGCACTGGGCCATAGCCCGGGCGAGTTTACGGAGTTTCCCGCCTCCCGAACCCTGACCGTTCGAGGCTGCCTCTGGGCCGCAGGTTTACTGTGAGAACACGGGCTTATTACTTTTTTAACTAATTCTGATCATGATTCTTAAAACCTACTCCAATCCGGCCGCCATTCAGGTGGCCGTCGTCGGCTACGGCGGTGCCTTTAACATGGGCCGCCAGCACCTTAATGAAATGAAGGCGGCCGGCATGACGCCGATCGCCGTGGTCGAGCTCGACCCCAAGCGACTCGAAGTCGCGCGCACGGATTTTCCGGGGATCGAGACCTATGCCACAGTAGACGAGTTGCTCGCCCGGTCGGCGGTGGGGCTCGTCACCGTGATCACTCCGCACAACACCCATGCCGCGCTTGGGCTGCAAATCGCCGCCGCCGGCCGCCACGTTGTGCTGGAAAAGCCGATGGCGCTAACCACCGCCGAGTGCGATGTCTTGATCGACGCCGCCCGGCAGGCCGGAGTGGTCGTGAGCACGTATCATAATCGACATTGGGACGGCTGGATTTTGCGTGCCAATGAGGTGGTGCGATCAGGGGCTTTGGGCGAAATCGTGCGCATCGATCTGCGGATGGGGCAGCATGGGCGGCCCGGTGATTGGTGGCGTTCTTCGCGCAGCATTTCCGGTGGTGTGCTTTACGACTGGGGCGTGCATCTGCTCGAATATTCTCTGCAGTTGATCACCGCTCCGATCACCGAGGTAAGCGGTTACGCGTGGAACGGCTACTGGGCCGGCCAGCCGGGCTTCCCGTGGGCGCAGGACGCCAACGAAGACGAGGCGCAGGCCACGGTGCGCTTTGCCAGCGGCCAACGGTTAAACCTTACGATCACCCAGCTCGATGCCGCGCCGGAGCGTGGGTTTATGAAAATCGTCGGCACCCGGGCCACGCATTTAATCGACTCCAATTCTGCGGAAACCACCACGCCGCAAGGAAGCGGTCAAACGATGGTCGAGCGAGCGCTGCATCCGAAAGGTCAAGGGGAGAAATTCTACCAAAACATTGTCGCGCACCTCACCGCCAACGAGCCGTTGGTTATCACCGGGGAATGGGCAAGACGCCCGATTCACATTCTTGATCTGGCGGCTCGGAGCGCGCGTGAAGGACGGGCTTTGCCGGCGGTTTATGGCTGAGTATCGTCTGGGGGCTCGTTGAGCGAGCGAGCCCTTGGTGGAGGTGGGCTTAAAATGGGAGGGAAGGAGGAAAAAACCGCTTGCCCTCCGCGAGAGGGGCGGACTTGCTCCACCTCCCGTCAGTTTTTCGGGCTGTAGCGTAGCCTGGTAGCGCGCTTGCATGGGGTGCAAGAGGTC
>JAIXRU010000207.1 GCA_027485045.1 Opitutaceae bacterium
ACTCGCTGGTGCTGTCTTGCAAACGCTGCGGCAAAGACCCGCTCGCCTACCTGCGCGACGTACTCACTCGCTTGCCTGCCATGAGCAACCAAGACGACCTCGAACCGCTGCTGCCCTCCAACTGGTCGCCCCCGGTGGTGGCGACGACGAAAGCGACGCCGGCAGCCTAAGCGCCCTCGGTTCGGAGATGAGAAAATAGAAAACGTCACCATTGGTAATCCAATTGGTGACGTTTTGATTTATCACTTTGCTCTCAGCAACCCATCCACCAAGGCACCCGGCCGGACGCTTACTTTTCACCCGCCTTATCACGAGTGAATGCCCCGCCTTGGTCGGGAAGCCGACCCCGCTCAACGCGATCCCACCCTGCACGCCAGACAAATTGGCCCCCGTTTTGACAGCCCTTGGCTCCGGACCAAGGTGTGCCATGGCCAACCCGAGCTTCGTTACCACCCGGCGCGTCGAATTTCACGAGACCGACGCCGCCGGCATCATGCATTTCTCCAACTTCTACCGCTGGATGGAGGTCTGCGAGCACGAGTGGTTTCGTTCCCTGAGCCTGCCGATGATGAGCACCACGCCGGCCGGCCTGCGCTTAGGCTGGCCCCGGCGCGAGGCTTCCTGCGCCTTTCTTCGTCCGCTCCGCTGCGGCGACAGCGTGAGGATCACGGCCACCCTCTCGGCCATCGGAGACACCAGCCTGAGCTACGATTTTGTTTTCCATAAAGACCGCGCGGGCAAATGGACCGAGGTCGCCAAGGGCGGCATGACCACGGTCCACGTGCGCCAAGATTCGGTCGGTCGCATGGAGGCGGAGCCGATCCCGGCGGAGACCCGGGCCGCGTTCGCACTCTCTTCCTGAACGCTCGGCCCCGAAGCTCCCATGCCCGCCAAAAACGCTCCGCACCGCGATGATGTCGAACGCCTCAGCCGCGGTCTGGCCACGCGCGAGCGCATCGGCAGCCGAGGCACCCCGCACCGCCTCAATCAACGCGAGCGCATCCTTTTCGAGGCGGCCAAGAAACATGGCTTTTTGAAAATGCCCGCGAGCGGAGCGCGGCAGAATCTCATCAACATCTACCGGCTCTGGTGCGAAGCCGGCAAACGAAGCGTCGAAATTCGTTACTCTTAGTAAACTGAATTTCGCCGGGGATCGGGCCGGGAGGGGTTAATTGGTATGTCCGGTAGCGTTGCGAGGCCTTGTTGGAGGGCATCCTCGGCGTCGGCGTGGTTCGGCCTTACGAGAAAATTAACAAACAACGGCCAGACCCGAATGGCACTTAGTTAAGGGGGCAGATCGGTATATCTGACTTAGGCCGCCCCTTCAGGAGTTTTATCGTTACCTTATGATGCCTGGGGCGTTGCACAAGGCTATAGTAAGACGCCCCGTTGGGGCTACCCTGCCTAACTTAATACCATTCACGGCTGACCCTTGGCTCAACCGCCTTAGCTCGACCGAAACGGGGTTTCGGCTTGAACGAGGCTACGGTTAAACATCATAAATGAATAAGTGGAATCAAAACGTAACATGCCGCCCCGCCTAAAGGCCGCTAACGACTATGCTAGTCGTCTAGGTGTGTTTCGCGCCCGTGACATGGTCGCCGCCGGTTATTCCCGAGAGTATGTGCGTCGTCTGGTGCTTCAGGAGCAAGTGCACCAACTCGGACGCGGGCTCTACAGCTCGGCAGGTTTTGAAGGGGATGAGCATCAGTCGCTAGTGGCAGCCGCCACGCGCGTTCCCCGTGGTGTTGTCTGCCTGCTCTCCGCCCTGCGATTTCACGAGATCGGAACGCAATCGCCGCATCAGGTGTGGCTCTCGCTGCCGCGAGGCGCCAACCGTCCCCGCGTAGTCGATCTGCCGCTGCTTTTCTGCAAGTTTTCCGGCGATGCCTATAGTTTCGGGGTCCAAGAACACGTCCTGGCCGGTGGCACCGTGCGAATCTATTCACCGGCTAAAACCGTGGCCGATTGTTTCAAATATCGTCAAAAATACGGCATTGATGTCGCGGTCGAAGCGCTGCGGGAAGGATGGCGAGAAAGGAAATTTTCCATGCAGGATCTCATCAAGGCCGCAGCCGTGTGCCGCGTCAGCAAAGTGATACGGCCCTATCTGGAAATGCTGACATGAGCACGGCTCCAAAAAACCTCGCGGCGTCGGTCAAAGCGCGCCTGCAGAACGAAGCCGTTCGCCGTGATGAGGATTTCAACCTTCTGCTTCTGCGTTACGGGATAGAGCGGCTCCTCTTCCGTTTGAGTCAGTCGTCTCACGCCGGCCGTTTCCTGCTGAAAGGAGCGATGCTGTTTGTCGTTTGGGACGAGAAAACGCATCGCCCAACCCGTGATCTCGACCTGCTGGGTTTCGGCCCGTCAGAGAAAAAGGATCTGCAAAAGGTGTTTCAGGACGTGGCGACGACACCGGTCGTGGACGACGGACTCGTCTTCGATCCCGAGTCCGTTCGCGCCGAGGAAATCCGGGAGGAGAGCACCTATGGCGGTGTCCGCGTGCGATTGATGGCGAAGCTCGGAACAGCGGAGTTGCCAGTCCAGATTGATGTCGGCGTGGGCGACGCCGTCACGCCAGCACCTGAGACGGTGCGGTTTCCGACTCTGCTGGATTTTCCGGCGCCTCTGGTTCGCACGTATCCCGTTTACACGGTCGTCGCGGAAAAATTCGAGGCCATGGTGAAGCTCGGCATCGCCAACACGCGAATGAAAGACTTCCACGATGTGTGGTTTATGACTCGTCGATTTAATCTGGAGGAATCGACGTTGCGGCAGGCGATAGAGGCGACCTTCGCCCATCGACAAACGCCGCTGTCGACTTGGCCAAAAACATTGGACGACGTGCTTGCCAATGATCCGACCAAGCAAACGCAATGGGCCGCGTTTATCCGGCGCAACGGCCTCACTGGCCTTCCTTCGCAGTTCGCGGAAGTGGTGGTCACATTCCGCGAATATTTAGCCCCTGTGTTGAGTCGCTAAATTGCCGGTGTCGGCGTTTATACTTCCGGAGCGCAAAATGTTTCGTGCGTCGGAAGATTTCAGTCGGTCGCC
Organism: Opitutaceae bacterium; assembly: GCA_027485045.1. Classification (GTDB taxonomy): domain Bacteria; phylum Verrucomicrobiota; class Verrucomicrobiia; order Opitutales; family Opitutaceae; genus IMCC26134_A. Next base: position 3,055 of record JAIXRU010000207.1, read on the forward strand.
TGTGTATTAATTAAGGAAGCGGTGCTTTATGCCGTTTTGTCAGTAGTCAAGGTATGACGTCTTTGGGTCGTTATCTCGCGCTGCCCCGGTATATTTCCAAGACACACCCTAAACGTGGAACCAGTCTTTAATGCAGTTTTTCCAGAGTCAAAGTATGATGTCTTTGGCCTTAATCTTGACGCTCCATCCAACGGCAATACCGTGGTATTACCATGACCACCTTTACCGTGAAGCTGGACAAGAAACACGCGGCCAAAATCACCCGCTGGGCCCGCAGCCGCAAGGTCACCAAGTCCGACGTCATTCGCGATCTCATCGAGCGCGCCGGCCCCATCGAGACCGGCGACGAGCTCGCCGAGTGGGTGGCCCAGGCCGAAGGCAAAGGGCTCGGCTTGGCGCAGAAGGCATCGTGAGCGCGCTTCCCGTCGTCCTGCTGGATTCGTCCTTCCTCATCGCGTTGGAACGGGAAACCCGCCGCAGGGAGCAAGGTCCCGCCCGCGCTTTCCTACCCCGCCTGCGCGGCAGGAAACTCGTCGTTTCGATCATCAGTGTCGAAGAGCTCTTTGAGGGAGCGGTGGATGAGGCGAGCACGCTTGCCGCCCTGCAACGCTTCACGATTCAGGGCCTGCATCTGGCCCAGGCCCAGCGCTGCGCCCTGCTGCAACGCCGCGCCCGCCAGCGCTTGGGCGAAAACGACGCTTGGCTCGTCGCCACCGCCGAGGCGCTCGACGCCGACATTGTGGGCGCCGATCGCATCGCCTTCGAGCGTCTTGGCTCCCGTTACCTTCGCTTCCGTGACTCGTGATTCGCCTCGCTAGCCAGGTGGCCAGGCGCGTTTTTGAGCCCGCTTCCCGCAGCTTGGCACCTTCCGAACCGTAGGCGGAGAGAGCCTATGCCTGCGGATAAGGCAGTCGCCTGTGGATTAAAAACGGAAGGGGTGCTTTATGCCGTTTTGTTAGGAGTCAATGTATGACGTCTTTGGCTCCGCCGATCAGGGGTTTACACTAAAATGTTAACATGTTTCGGCCTGACCCCGTAAGATCGGTCCACTCCCTTTCACTCGCGGCTCAGTTAACCCGTTCAATCCGGTAGTGTAGTCGCAGGACGTTTAATCCGAGATATTGGACTTGGTGGTCGCAGCGGACGATTCCCTCCTCGTCGACGAAGACCCGGAAGTTCTCCCTGAGAGAGCCGACTCTCCATATTCGCATGGGGGCTCCTTGGTGTTTTTGGATTCGATAGAAACCGGTATCACCAAACTCATCGCCGTCTGATTCTAACAAAAATGCTCCGTCGTCTCCGACCTTGGGGCGTAGAATGACCGTCGCGTTTCCATCAGGCATGGGAAACACGGCCTTCACGACCGGAGTGCCCTTAATGGGAGTGGCGCCCACCATGTAGAATCCGGTGTAGAGCACACGCTGGTCGCTCGAGAATTTCCTAAGCCAGCCGGTGTATTTGATCGTGCCGTCGGAGCGCTTGAGGAGTGCGATTTCGCTGCTTACTCCCATCGCCAGGTCGAGCGCGTTGGTGGGGAAATTGAGCTGATTGACCTTTCGTGAGATGGTGGTGACCAGTAGCCACAACGCCAAATTTGCCGGGAAGTAGGTGTGCGGCCAGACGTCGATCCGGTGTTGGGCGGTCTGTTCGTAGAAGTCGCGGATGGCGGGATGAATCGCGGAGGAATCAAAGCTTGGGCAATTGAGGGCATCGAAGTCGGGTATCAGCCCTCCGTGACACGCGTTTCGCTCGAGTTTCAGCCCCTCTGCCTTGGCGACTTCATCGTAGGGACGTTCGCCGATGTATTCGCTTCCGAGTGGGCCGGCGAGCCAGGGATTTTCCTCGAATCCAGTCCGCTTCCCCAAAACCCAGATCAGGAAATAAATGATCTGGGCACCAACCCAAGCGACAAGGTTTCGGAGTGTTTCCACTTTGGGGTGATTATCGAGAGGTTGTTGGCAAAAGTTGTTTTCGTCCTGCCCAAATCCCATGCTCAGAAAGGGGCCGGAAGCGCATGGTGATGAACTCATGGTGGAAGTCCTTTCGGTTTCGCTCCTCCATCGCTTTTGCGTGTTTTTGGGTGGCTTCGTCGCCTCGGCGACCATGCACCATCTGCTTCAAGTCCCGCTGAGTTTTCCAGATGCTGAAGGTGGCGAGTGTTCTGAGAGGTCGAATGGCAGCCATCGCTATGGTCGTGGCAGGATCGTCCCGCACCTGTCTCTCCACTGGCTTGCCCCACCGGATGAACCGCACCGCTTCCATCACCCGCAGGCGCGCCAAGGTGACTGAGACAACGGGGTCTTCATCCTGTAGGTGCATGGCTGTTTGTGGGAGGCTATCGAGTCCCTGCAGCTGTCCCCATTTCCGGACGAACTCCATGCGCACATGCCAACCCTGGGCGAGTGCGATCCCGCAGCTGTTTTGAGCAAGGAACTGCTCTAAAGCGGCCTCGTTTTCCCACGCCGCAAAGACAGCTACTTGCTGGGGATGATAGCGTGACGGCTGCGCAACTCTAAGCCCGAGAGTCATCGGAACGACGACTTCAATGTGGGACAATCCCTGAGTTGATCCCGGTCGCGGCGGTCGAAGCAAAAACTCCAAGGTCTTTCCCAACCCAGGGGAGGCGAGATGGAAGGAAAAAAGCTTCATAAACAGGGTCGGTGAGGCGGTCTATGCACCGTCTACTTTCGCCAAGGCAAAGTCTACCGATAATCCCCGGGGTCGGAAAAATGGGGTCGGGCCGAGTTTTGTTGATTTTAACGCACGGCTTCTAGGACGGCCTTGGGGTGTTTGGCGGCGACGCGGAGCAGGATGCGGGCGGCACCGGTCGGTTGGCGGTGGCCTTGTTCCCAGTTGCGCAACGTGGCGGGGCTGATGCCAAAGGCGGTCGCGAACTCCGTCTGGCTGAGGTGGAGTTTGGCCCGGATGGTGGCAGGCTACTCGAGTGCGAGCCAGCGCTTTACCGCGTCCTCAATCTGGGCGAGGGTCGGGGCGTCGATCACGCCGAGGCGGCGCACCAAATGAGCGGCCGGGACAGTCGCAATGCCTTGGGCGTCGAAGCCGCCCGTATCGAACCCGCGCGCGGAGTGCGGCACCTCAAAGCGTGTGCCTCGCAAAGCCGTCGTGCGGGGAACGAAGGTGACGACGGCGCGCTCGATCTCCTTTTAAGGCACGCTCAAAAGCAGGGCCGGCCGGGTTTTGGCGACCATCCCGAGGTCAACCAACCAAATTTCGCCACGATGGAAACGGCTCACACGCTCTTCCCCTCTTCCTCGTCGTAGGCAAGGAAGGTGGCTTCGGCCGCGTTTAGAAGCGCCTGACGCTGCTCATACCAGACGGCAAAGGCTCGCGACTCCTGTGGGTTGAGTTTTTCCACTGCGGATTCGATTTCGATGACGGTGCTCATGGGATTAATGGTGCGGATTCCCCGGTGGCTGGCAAGTGCGCGCCCGCCTGTCAGCGCAGGTGGCATCGGGCGTGCGTCTCGCAAAACTGGTTTATCGAGACGCGGGTGCTATTGAATCTGGGTGGTGTCTAGCCGGGTCGGAGGCGGGGGGCGGTAGGAGGACCACCGATTCGAGACTGCGGAAACGGAGTTTTTAACCACAGATTGCACAGATGGGCACACATAAAGGCAGGAGCGGAAATCTCCGGCATCCGTGTTTATCGGTGTGATCTGTGGTCAAATGGCTTGGAGTTTAGCATCGCGGGCGAGGCGGCGTTCCCAATACCAGGCGAAGAAGACGGGGACGGAGAACAGGGACGCGATGTCGAAGAGCATGCCGCCGATTACGGGTAACATCATCGGGGCCATCAGCTCTGCCCCGCGTCCGGTTGCCCATAAGACGGGGACGAGGGAGAGTAACGTCGTCATATTCGTCATGATCGCGGGGCGGCGGCGGCGGAGGCCGGCTTCGAAAATTCGTGCGTGGACGTCGGCCAGGTCGCGGGGGACGGTGCGGAACTTTTCCTGGAGGTAGGTGCCAAGCAGTATGCCGTCGTTGAACATCACGCCGAGCAGGACGAGGAAACCCACCGTCACCGCCGTGGTGAGCTGCGCGCCCCAGAGCCAGACGAGCACGAAGCCGCCGGCGGTGGTGACGGTGGCATTGCAACCGACGATGATGGCGGTGATCAGCCAGGAGCGCGTGCCGATGAAGATGAGCACGACCATTACAGAGAAGGACGCGGCGATGACCCAGCCGAGGGTGCGGTCGGCTTTGAGCTTTTGCTCGTAGCGGCCGACCCAGCGGTAGGTCGCGCCGGGAGGCAGAGGAAGTTCGCCGGAGGCGATGGCGGTGCGGAGGCGGGTGTCGGCGGAAGTGACGATGTCGGTCTCGGACGCGCCGGGGGCGGCGTTGAACATCACGTATTGGGTGCGTTTGCCGCCTTCGCTGCGGATGGCCATCGGGCCGATGACGTAGGTAAGGCCGGCTTCGCTCGGGCGCTGTGCGACGACGTGGGGCGTGAGGGTAGCGGGGAGCTTCTCGCCGGCGGGAATGGTGAGCTCGGCGCGGGTGGCGGTGAGCGGCGTAAAGTTGCGTTGGTGGGTGAGGGAGAGGGTGGCGAGGAGGGCGGAGGTGGAGGGGACTTCGAGGGTGAATGTGGTGGGTTTGGCGAGGAGGCTGGAGAGCGGGACGGCGCCGTGTTCGCCGGTCATGCCGACTTGGAGGCCGAGCAATTCGTCGGGGTCGTCGCGGAGTTCGCGAAGGTAGCGGATGCGGACGGGGTAGCGGAGCGCGCCTTCGACGGAGAAGGTGACGGGCATGCCGCCGAAGGCGGATTCGACGCCTTCGAGGACCATTTCCTGGGTGAAGCCGAAGCGGGCGAGTTTGGCGGGGTCGAGGCGGATCTCGGCGTAGGGTTTGCCGCCTTCGCGCTGCATCTGGGCGTCGGCGGCGCCGGGGGTGGCCTGGATGATTTTCTCGGCTTTTTCGGCGAAGCGTTCGAGCGCGGCGGCGTCGTCGCCGAGGAGTTGCAAGGCCATGAGGCTGCGGATGCCGGTGGAGAGCATGACGACGCGGGTCTCGATGGGCTGGAGCCAGCTGGGGGCGACTCCGGGGAG
>JAIXRU010000302.1 GCA_027485045.1 Opitutaceae bacterium
AAGACCCGCATTCGCTCGGCGGTATTCGCAGGAAAATCTTTAGGTGGGCGCATAAAAAAGCCTTCTGGGGCATCCCCAGAAGGCATGGTTATTATATTTTAGAAAGCGAAATGGTATTAGGTTCGCTTTTTTTAGGAGCGGAGGAGTTTCCACAGCCCGCCGGGGCTGTGGACCGCGAGCATGGCGCAGGCGATCAGCGGGAGCTCGGGCGGGTGACGATAGGCAAGGTGGCGTCCTCGCCACTGCGGGTGATATTTCTGTTTAAAGTGAAACAGGCTCTTGTAGCCGTAGAGGCGGTTGAAACGTTCGTAAAAGTAACGCACGGCCCTGTCGTGTTTCGACTCTTGAGCGTTGGGCGGGTCGGTGTTGGCGAGAGGTGCATTGGCCAGGCTTGCTTCGGTCAGGCCTTGGGCCTGGAAGGCGAGCAGGGACTCGACGATCACGAAATCCATCACACTGGGGATTTCGGGACGCGAGCGCATGAGGTCGATGCAGCGACCTTGGCCTCCGTGGTAGGGTAGCCAGGTGGCGAAGGCCTCGACCCGGCCGTCGGCGCGTTGCGCTAGGACGGCTCCACGGGCTTCGATTTCTTCCTCGGAGAAGCTACCCATATCAAAGGCCATTTCGCCGCTATTTTTTCGCTCCAGCCAGCCATCGGATACGGCGCGCAGCTCGGCTGCCAGGGCGGGTTCCAGCGGCGCTCCGGGGAGCAGCCAGCGCAGGGTCAGTCCTTCGCGTGTCGCACGGCTGCGTGCAGTGCGGAGTTCTTGGAATTTACGACCGTTCAGGGCGTAGTGGGTGAGATCCACGGTGGTGCCTTCGCCGATTTTGAAGGTGATAAAGCCTTCGTTGCGGTAGGCGTCCAAGGCTTCGGGGCCCACTTCGTAAAAGACGGGTTCCCAGTCTTGTTGGTCGCAATATACAATAAACTCCCGGATGGCGGCGGCGCGATGTTCCGGCGGACCGATGGGGTCGGCCAGGGTGAGGGCGAAGTTACGCCAAAGGGCAAAGGCTACTACCGTCTGGCCGTCGTGGGTGAAGAAGTGGCGTTTGTCGTCGCTAAGGGCGAATTCATCCAAGGGATCGCGGCCGTGTGTTTGCACGATACGGCGTACTCGTTCGATTTCGCGCACACTGGCGCGCGGCGGCGGAAGCACCGGGCGCAGCGCGGCCAGGACCACTAACAACACGGTGCCCGCGCCGGCGAAGCTGATCGCGTAGAGCGCGGTTTGGGCCTCGGTGGTGCGGGCGATGATCGTGTCGCTGGACTGGAGAAAAATCAATTCGGCCACGGCCTGTAAGCGGGCCAGTGGGTCGTCCCGACCTTCGAGGTGGACGCGAAAGTTCTCCATCACTATCCAGCCGAAAATCATCAGTACAACGCCACCGGCGGCGGCAAGGCGAAGGGCGAAGCGTAGGGAGCCGGCATCGGAGCGGGCAGTGAAGTAGCGTCGCGAGGTAAAGAGCAGGATTAGGGGCAGGGCGGAGCCAACGGCGTCTTTCCAGGAGAAATCCAGTCCCAGGGATAGGATGGGGCCGGCTGAGAGTGCCCCGACCGCCAGACCCCAGGCGGCGCGTTTGCGCCTGGCGATGCCTCGTCCCAAGGCCATCAGGGAGAGGCCGGTGATTAACAAAAGTGCGCGGCTGCCGAAGTGGATGTGAAAGGGCGTCCAAGGATCGATGCCTTGGAGATAGTGCGCCTGATCGGGGAAAATCGCCACTTCCAGGTGAAAGAGGCCCACCACGCCGACCATGATTCCTAACGAACGGGGTATCCAGCGGGCGCTGCGACTGGTTGCGGGGTTCATTGGTTTGGCAGAGCTCGTCGAGGAGCGTGGCCCGAACGCGGTGGCTCCAACAGCCAGACTAGCGCTTCATCAAGAGCGTCGCGCAGGCCTTTGCCGGCATTGCTGAAATCGTGCAAAACACGCGGGACAGTCCAAAGTCGGTGATCGAGATCGAGGCCCTTCGGCCATTCCAAATCATCGATGGGATCGAGTCCGCCGTGGAAGGCGGCGAGCCGTAAGTCGGAGCAATACGGAGCCAGATCACGCAGGGCGAAGGTATCTTCGCCGGTCGGGGTGATACCGAGTTTATCACTGAGTTTAAGCCCGTAGCGGGCGCGGGCACCCGGTGCGACGAGGATTAACCCACAAAGCCCCGCCGGGCGCGCGGCACGGTCGGCGGCGGCGGGGAAGGCGTGTTCCGCGCCCATGGACCAGCCGCCGTAGAGCAAGGGCAGGGCGGCGGCGGCGGGGTGGCGGCGGCGAAGTTCGGCCACCAGGCGTCGGTAGTCTTCGCGCAGGATTTCGGCACTGAAAGGTTGGGTGGCGTAGGCCTGGAAATCTACGCCCGCCACGGCAAAGCCACGGGTGGTGAGGTGGCGGCAAATGCGTTCTTCCCAATAGGACCAACCGCCGTCGCCCGACCCAAAGACGATGAGCCCGTGAAGGGTGGCCGTGGGTGGCGGGGCGTAGAAGCGGGCCTGGTAGCTTTCGCGTTGTAAGGCTAGGGTGGTGGTGGGCAGGTACTCGGGGTCGGTATTCGCTCGAAGCAGATGGGCCAAGCCAAACAGGGTGAGCATGGCGTAACGATATAGCCGAATCAGCCCTTGAGCCTGATATGGCTGAGCGCGAACTGTGCGCTGGGCCCGAGTCGGAAGCTGGAGAATCCCGTAGAATAAAGGGGTTAATGGCCAGCCGAGCATACAGGGACGGGGGATTATTTGGCCGTCTCGTTGTCTCGATAACGACGAAAGCCGTCTCTGACGGAGATGTAGGGATCCACCGCAGCGTTTTTCATTTGCGCGTAGAGCGCGAGCACCGAGGGCAGGGTGCTCATGGTATCGGTGACGGAGATCGCGGTCTGCCATTGCCATTCGAGTGCGCCGACCCACTGACGGCCGCCCAGATTGATGTATTCCCAGCCGATGGGTGAGGTTACGGTATCCGTGGCGCGGCCAGCCAGGTCGCGCAGGCTATAGCCGCCGAGAATAGGCACCACCACGTAGGGTCCGTGGGGGACGCCCCAGACGCCGAGGGTCTGGCCAAAGTCTTCGCGGGGTATCTGGGCTAGTGAAGGCACGGTGTCGCTTTGGCGTATGAAACCGCCTAGCCCGCCGATGGTGTTAACAAAGAATTTCTGGGTTTCGTGGCCGGCGCGTTTGAATTTACCTTGAAGCAGGCAGTTTACCAAGCGAACGGGATAACGAACGTTATCATAGAAACTCGCGATAGAACGATTTACGGGTGGTGCGACCACAGTCTCGTAAGCGTGGGAAACCGGAGTGAAAACGTAGGTGTAGGCGCGGTCGTTAAAGTTGAAAACCGCCCGGTTAAAACCCTCGAAGGGGTCGTCGATCACAGGTGCGTCGTAGTCGTCGTAGTCGTCATTAACGGAGGGAGCACCGGATTTTTCTTTTAGGGAGCGGGGCGAATAAAAGCCGGTTTGGGCATGAAGCGAAGCCATGCTTGCGAGGCAGGCGAGTGCGACCAAAACGGTGGTGAATTTGACGAAGGGACGCGACATGGGCTGGGTGTAGCGGTCAGGGCTTAGCGAGCGGTGGAATCGGCGAGCTTGAGTTCCAAGGTTTTTATCAGACCGGCGGCGCCTGACTTCCGCACGATCGGGTCGAACTGTGAACGGTAGTTGGAGATCAGGGATACGCCCTCCGCCACGATGTCATAGACGCGCCAGTGTTGGGTGGAGGGATTCAGTTCGAGTCGGTAGGCGATGGCGTAAGTCTGGCCCGCGCTGGTGACACGCGTGGGAATTTCGACCCGGCCGGGGCGGAGTTCGGTAGGCGCGCTATAAACCACCTGCGGGGTGGTGTCGCCACCGATGCGGTCGACGTAGGTGCGTATGACCAAGTGGCTGAAAAGTTTGGTTAGGCTTTGTTGTTCAGCGGGTTTTAGATCACGCCAAGCCGGACCAATGGCCAGACGCGTGGTGGTTTCGAAGGCGAAATGTTTATCCACCAGGGTATCGAGGAGTTTTACCAAATCGTCCTGCTTCGGGCGCTCGCGCAGGGCGGAGGAGACCTCGTCAATACCGGCGACCAACGCTCCGCGGGCATCGTCCACCGGCGCGGCATGGCCAAGGGTCGCGAGGGTCAGGGCAGCTAAGGCGATTAGACTGCGCTGTGTCTTCTGAAGGAGTGAGGAGCGGAAAGGACCAAACATGGAAATAGGGGAGTTAGGATCGTACAGGAAATCTTTACGGTTACACTCCTAAAACTCGCAAGCTTTGTGCGGTAGCTGCGCGACGGTAAATCATTCGGGCTTTGCTGCTGGCTTGGCGGAGTCTTTTTTATCCACGCTGCCGAAGGCAAAGCGACTGATGAGGGATTCCAGATCGACTGCGCTTTCGGTGTCGATGATCAGCGAGCCGGGTGTCAGCAGGGCTTCTTCGCCACCGGGTGTGAGGGCGATGTGTTTGTCACCGATCAGACCGCTGGAACGGATGGCGGCGAGGGTATCGGCGGGCAGGCGCAGGTCTTTGCGGATGCGCAGGGTGGCGATGGCGGCGAAGCGGTCGTCCAGCTCGACTTTTTCCACTTTGCCCACGGCGACGCCGGAGATGAGTACGCTGGCACCGGGGGCGAGGCCGCCGAGGTTGTTGAAGCGGGCTCGTACCGTGGTGGTGTCGCCACCGACAAAGGCACCGCCACCGATCTTGAGCGCGAGGTAGGCGAGGGCGGCCAAGCCGACGAGGACGAAGGTGCCTACGGTAAGATCGAGGCGGGTGTATTTGACGGGAGATGGCTGCATCGAAGGTGGGAAGTTAAGGTCGGCGTGAAAGGATAAGCGGTGGAGGGGTCAGCCTAGGGTATTGGCCGGCAGCGGGCCGCCGGCACGGAGCGCGGCGACGGACTGGGCGAGCGCAACGGTGCTGTCGCGGAAGGCGGCCACGGCGGCATCGTTGGAATGGGCGAAGGCGCTGGGCGGCCCGGAAAAACGCACGTGTCCGGCGTCGAGAAAGGCCACTTCGTCGCATGCGACCAGGGCTTCGGGCAGATCGTGGGTGACGACTACGGCGGTGAAGCCGAATTCGCGCTGGGCGTGAGCGATGAGGGTAAAGACGGCGTTGCGGCGCAGCGGATCGAGGCCGGCGGTGGGTTCGTCGAAGAGCACGAGTTCGGGCCGGGTTACGAGGGCACGGGCCAGAGCGAGTCGCTTCTGCATGCCGCCCGAAAGTTGCGAGGGGTAGCGGAGGGCGTCGCCATCGAGTTCGAGTCGGCGCAGGGCCTCGGCCACGCGGGCGCGGATCTCGGGCTTGGGCAGAAGGGTGGTTTGTTCGAGAGGGAGGGCGACGTTTTCCCAGGCGGTGAGTGAGTCGAGCAAGGCGTTCCCCTGGAAAAGGTAACTGCACCGGCGGCGGAAATCGGCAAAGGCGGCGGGGTCGTCCGGGGTGAGTGCGCGGCCCTCGAAGCTGACCTCGCCCGCGTCGGGGGTGAGCACCCCTGCGAGGCATTTGAGGAGCACGGATTTCCCGGTGCCGCTCTTACCTACCACGGCGAGCACACGACCACGCGGCACCGTCAGGGTGACATCGGCAAGAACCACGCGGTCACCGAAGCGTTTTTGCAACGAGCGTATGGCCAGCAAAGGCGTGGCGGAGACGACGGACGCGGGCGCAGTCATACGAGAAGGGAGGTGACGAGGTAATCCGCCGCCAGCACGCCGATGCTGGAAAATACCACCGCGCGAGTGGTGGAGGCGGAAACGGCGCGCGCTCCCGTGGCACCGCTGCGGCGGTGAGAGTTGAAGCCGTTGTAACAGCAAAGCGCCATCGTAAGCGCACCGAAAACGAGGGATTTAACCACTGACTGGCCAACATCGCCCAGATCGATGGCCTGATCCACCGAGGCCCAGTAAACGCCACCTGGAAGGGGGAGGAGGACGGAGCCTGAGAGCCAGCCGCCGACCAGACCGATTAAAGAAAAAAAGCCGGTCATGATCGGATAAACCAAGAGGGCGGCGATGAGACGCGGGGCGACGAGGAATCCGTAGGGGTCGATTCCCATGGTTTCGAGGGCGTCGATCTGCTCCGAGTTGCGCTGGATGCCGAGCTCGGCGGTGAGCGCGGAACCGGCCTGACCGACCAGCATCAGGGCAGCGAGCACCGGGGCGAGCTCGCGCACGAGACTGTTGGCGACCAGCGGGCCGAGCAGAGCGGCGGAACCAAAGCCGGTGAGCGTGTGGTAGCCCTGCAGGCCGAGGACGAGTCCGGTGAATAGACCCACAATCAGGATAACCGGCAGGCAACGCACGCCCTGTTCGTAAACCGCGCGTACCAATCGGCGGCCCAAACGACGCGAGCCGATGGCAGAGGCGAAGCCGCGAGCGGTGAAACGCGCGAGGTCGCCGGATTCGGCGACGATACGCAGCGTGGATTGTCCAAGGGCGGAGATCATGAAGGGAAAGCACAGCCTCCCTCTTTTTAGGACCCATGACCAATTAAAAAGTTGCTCCAAACATGAATGGATAGGGAGGGACTCGGCACTTGCGGGTATACGGGGTCCCGGTTGTTTTTTGATTTATGCGAATAAGCGGAGGAGTTGCGAGGGGAGCGGTTTTGACGGTGCCCAAGGGCGATGCGGTGCGACCGGCGACCGACGGCATGCGGCAGGCGGTGTTTTCCGCACTGGCGGCGTGGCTGGCGGGAGCGAAGTTTGCCGACCTTTTTGCCGGCAGCGGTGCCTATGGTCTGGAGGCGTGGAGCCGGGGCGCGGAGGGGGGGACTTTCGTGGAGCAAAATGTCAAGGCGGCGGCCTGTTTGAGGCAAAACATCGCGGTCGTGGCCAAAAGCGCGCGTCGCGATCCGGGTGAATTAGAACTGGTCAATGGGGATGCTTTGAATTGGCGGCCTGCCACTGGAGAACGGGGGCCGGATTTGGTTTTCGTCGATCCTCCGTATCCGATCATCACCGACATCGCCCCGCGTTTATTCGAAGGTTTGACTGAGGTTACCTCTGGCGTGGCGGATCCGCTGGTGGTTTTCGAGTACCCAGGTGAGATCGAGCTGGCTCCGGTCGGTTGGGTTTTGGCCAAACGTATCGGGCGCGGGGCGCGGCAGCCGACGGTGGGTTTTTTTCGGCGCGGTTAATGGGGGTGTTTAGCGTGCAAGGCTAGCCCCAGGGCCACAGTCACGGCGGTTTCAAGGCGCAAGACCCGCTGGCCGAGCGAACAGAGGGTATAGCCGGCCGAACGCAGGGCCGCGCGATCCGCTGCACCCCAGCCGCGTTCGGGACCAAGGGCGAGAGTGAGCGTGGTATTGGAAGTGGCATCGAGGCGGGTAAGCAGTGCGTCGCCGAGCGTTTGCGTGGCCTCGTAGTTGTCCAATGCGAGACGACGGGCGGAGTGCGGTTGCGGCGCGGCCAGATAAGAGGCGAGCGAGTGAGTCCACGTGACCTCGGGCAAACGGGTATCGCAGGCTTGGGCGGCTCCGGTGAGCAAGTGGCGCTGCCATTCACCCGAGGTCCAGAGACTGGCGGCGGCGTAGTTGGGGTCGGTGCGTTCAGTCGTGACGAAATGAATATAGGAAACGCCTAGCGTGGCGGCGTCGCGCAGGATGTCCCTCGCCGTTTGAGGGCGGGGCAGCCCGATGAGGAGTGTGATCGGCGCTGCGGGTGGTGGTTCATGCGTGGGCGTGAAATCCAGAGTGAGGGCGGCGGCATCGACGGAGAGCAGGGTGGCGGTGCCGAGGGGACCGTTGATAATGCCGGCTACGAAGCGATCACCCGGCGCGCGGCGAAGCACGGTGAGCAGGTGTTGCGCGCGTGGATCGGCGAGAGGCAGACGACCGGGGATTTCGGCGGAAGTGAACAGGATTAGATTCACGCGTGTGGTTGCGGATTCGGGGTGGGTGGGTGGGGAGACCAGCCTGATCAAGGACGGCTGGATTTGTGAATTGATTAAAATCGATGACGACGAACCGAGCGCTAACTTCGAGTTAAGGTCGAGTGATTCAACTTGAATTGCGGCACGAAATTCAGCGCCGTCTGGGCATGTGCGCTAATAATTCTGGAAGACCGTCCGATGAAGCCAGTCCCTCCGGGGCCGCCCAGCGGGCGTTGCGAATAGTCGGTGAAGCGGCGCGCCCCCTGAGCAAGATGCAGGCGAAATTCAACAAGCTTGTCGCCCGCATCGAGCGACTGCGCTCCGAGCATCAACTCAATCTAAAGCGCTGGGACGAGGCACTCGCGGTCTATGTTAAGCGTATTCATCCTTTGGAGGTGCAGGCGGAGTCCCAACGACTGGCTTTGTTGCGCATCCTTCGGGAAATCTGGACCGCGCCCAAGGGAGTGAGTAAAAAACAGAGGTTTGCGCTGCGGGATTTCTCCCTTATGCAAATCGGACATTTGGCGCAGGGGTTACCGGCACATGAGCAAGAATTAGCTGCTTGGGAGACCGAGCTTAAGGAACATGCGCTGCGACAGATCAAAAACGAGGTGGATACGCTACAGGACAACCCGGAGGCGCAGGAAGAGCTGCGATCCGCAGGTTTGGATTTTTCCAAAATCCGGCCTGAAATGACCCCTGACGAGCAGTTCGCCGAGATGATGCGCCAGATGGCTGAAGCGAACGGGCCGGAAAAGCTATTCGAGGATGTTTTCGGCGAAGGTGCCGGCCAGGCCGATGATCGCACGGCGCGAGATAAACCCCCGCAGGGCAAAAAGGCGACGGCGGCGCAAGTGCGGGCGGAGCGACGCGAGGCGGAGTTGGAGGATGCGCGTAAACGAGGCATCGCGACGATTTACAAACAGCTCGCCAAAGTGCTGCACCCCGATTTGGAGCAAGATCCCGTGCGACGGGCGGAAAAGGAGAAGCTTATGCAGGAATTAACCGTGGCCTATCGGGCGGGCGACTTGCATACTTTGCTACGACTGGAGTTGGAGTTTATCCACCGAGAACAGGGCGACCTCATTCAGCTGGGGGAGGATAAGTTAAAGATTTATTGCGAGCTGCTCACCGAGCAGGCCAAGGATTTAGAAGAGCAGGGTAAGATGGCCCATCATGATCCGCGTTATGTCCCGTTGCGACCGTTCGTGAATCCATTTTTCGGGTCACTACCCCGTTGGGACGAAGTCGAGGAGGAGCTACACGAAGTCACGTGGCGGCTTTCGGAGACGACCCAGGACCTAAGCGGTGTTCACGCGAAAGACCGGCTCGCTGAACTGTTGCGTGTTTTTAAAAACGAGCAGCGTCGGCGAAGCCGGTTTAACGACCTTTTTTAAGTCCCGCTTTTTTTAGGTATCCTTTTGTCCGAGTGCACCGCACGCTCCGGATTATGGAAAAACGTCCGTTCGCCGAACTCGGCCTCTCACCTGAACTGCTCAAAGCCGTTAACAAAATGGGTTTCGAGGAGGCCTCGCCCATTCAGACCGCAGTGATCCCGCTCTTGTTGGAAGGCCGTGATGTGGTGGGCCAGTCGGCCACGGGTTCGGGTAAGACGGCCGCTTTCGGCATCCCCATTGTTGAGTGCATTGATACCGCCGTGCGCAAGGTGCAGGTGTTGATTCTTTGCCCTACCCGTGAGCTTGCGGTGCAGGTGGCCGAAGAAATCGCCAAGCTGGCGTTCTTCAAAAAAGGGGTGCGCGAGGTGCCCATCTACGGCGGCCAGTCTTATGAGCGCCAGTTCCGGGCTTTGGAGGGAGGCGCCCAAATCGTCATCGGCACGCCGGGTCGTGTGATGGACCACATGGAGCGCGGCACCCTTAAGCTCGATGCCCTCAAGCTGGTCGCGCTGGATGAGGCTGATCGCATGCTCGATATGGGCTTCCGGGACGACATTGAGCGCATCCTGTCGTCCACCCCGACCGAAGGACGCCAGTCGCTGTTTTTCTCGGCCACGATGCCGCCGCCGATCAAGCAAATGATCCAGCGCTACACCAAGGATCCGGCTTGGGTGAAAATCGAGGCGTTGGCGCAAAACGCGCCAAAGGTGGACCAAGTTTACATCGAGGTGGATCGCCGTTCCAAAGTCGAGGCGCTCACTCGCTTGATCGACATCAATGATTTCCGTTATGGCATTATTTTTTGCGCCACCAAGATCATGGTGGACGAACTGGCGGAGATCCTCTCGTCGCGTGGCTACGCGGTGGATCGTCTGCACGGCGATATCACCCAAGGCCAGCGCAACAAGGTGATGGAAAAATTCAAACGCCGCGGCTTCGAGTTCTTGGTCGCCACCGACGTGGCGGCACGCGGCCTCGACGTGGACGATTTGGAAGTGGTATTTAACTACGATCTGCCTAACGACGCCGAAGACTACACCCATCGCGTCGGACGCACCGGCCGGGCGGGACGCACCGGCAAGGCATTCACTTTTGTCAGTGGTCGCGAAATCTACGGCATACAAAACATGATTCGCTACGCGCGTTTGCCCCTGCGACGCGAGCGCGTGCCTTCGCTCGACCAAGTCGAAGAGGCGCGCGAGAGCGTGTTTTTCGAAAAACTTCGCGCCACCCTTGATGGCAAGCAATTCCGTGCGCAGGACCGCATCATCGACCGTTTGCTGGAGCAGGGTTACGCCAGCGCGGATATCGCCTCCGCCTTGATTCATCTGCTCCAGGGGGGGCAACCCGGCGCTTCGGTTGCTGATGGCGCGGATGCGGCTTTGCCGGTGCCGAAGGTTTCGCGGCCTTATGATGACGAGACGATACCGCCTCGTGCGGTGCCTGCCCCCGTCGCAGTGGCCAAGCCCTCCGCGCACAAGCCGGCGGCGAAGTTTGCCGCCCCCGCTGCCAAGGCTGAGGCGGTTTCAGATGGATATGACTCGGCGCGCCCCTCCAAACAAAAATATGACCGGGTCTCGCGGACGGGGCGTGAGCCCGGATTTAGCACGATTTATCTAAACATCGGGCGTAAGCATTTGGTAACTCCAGCCGATATCGTGGGCAAAATCGCCGGGGTTACTCGTCTGCCTGCCGCTGTGGTGGGGGCCATGGATATCCATCAACGCCACAGTCTGGTGGATGTTGCGAGTGATCAGGTCGATTTGATCGTGAAAAAGATGGAAGGCATCCGCGTAAAGAATGTGGCACTATCGCCCGCGTTGGCCACCGATGCCCATCGTGCCGAGCCGCAAGATTAACGCAGCCGGACAAGTCTTACGCGATGCAGGGCGCGCCATGGGGCGCGCCTTTTTATTTTTTATCGGATAATCCCTGGCGATCAACGAAGCGCACCAGATCAGCGACTGAGTTTGCGTTTAGTTTTAACATAACGCTGGCGCGCTGCACTTTTACGGTTTTCTCGGCGGTCCCGAGCTGATCCGCGACTTGTTTGTTTAGCATGCCCTTAGTAACCAGAAGGAGAACTTCGCGTTCGCGGGGGGTGAGTTTAGCGAGTAGTTCGGCGTCTTGGTCGGCTGCTTGGCGCCGGGTGGCCAGTTCGCTGCTACGACTCAGGGCCGAGCGGACCGAAGGAATAAGTAATGCCGCGTCGATGGGTTTGAGAAGGTAATCAAAGGCACCGCCTTTCAGGGCTCGAATGCTGGAGTGGGCGTCATCCCGTGCGGTTAAAAAGACTATGGGGACGGTCGGATAGAGTCCGGTTAAGGAGGTCTGGGCATCCAGGCCGTTGCGCCCAGGAAGACCGATATCGAGCAGGATACACCCGGGGGCTACTATCGGCCCTGAAGGGTTCGTTAAAAAGGTTTCGATATCGGGGTAGTCAGCACAGGAGATACCGACTGCCCGGAGCAGGCGTGGCGCCGCGCTACGGATAGTCGTGTCGTCGTCAATCAGGTGAACTTGGGCAGAATCCGGCATAAAAGAATAAAGTCATCAAGCAGTGTAGTAAGGTCTCTAAATCAAGCGCGTATGTAAACGTTCCGATTAAATACGAAAAAAGACACGGCTGATATGGGGTGTTATCCGGTTCCCTTGCTGGGTAAGGTCAAGATGGCGACGGCACCCCGCCCTTTTTCACGATTGGCCAGCGTCAGATTACCATTGTGGGCCTCGGCAATGGAGCGGCAAAGCGAGAGCCCGATGCCGAGACCATCCGGTTTTGTTGATTGAAACGGCTTAAAGAGGAGTGGGATGCGTTCTGCCGGGATGCCGGTGCCGCGATCTTCGACTCGAATCGATACTTGGTCAGGCGTTTTTTCACGTACTCTTACGGCGATGATTCGATCCACCGGCGCCTGCTCACGAACTGCATCGGCGGCGTTTAGCAGCAGATTGAGCAAAATTTGTTGAATTTGCACGGGATCCGCCATTACCACTGGAGGTGCGGGTGGGAAGGTTGCATGGGCGGTAATGCCTTTTTGGGCGAAGTCTGGTCGTAACAGTTCCAGGGTCTCGTTCACTAACGCTGGGATCTCGATCAGGCTTACTTCGGGCGGAGCTTTTTTCAACATTGAGCGCATCCTACGAATGATTCCAACGGCCCGACGGTCGTCCGCGACGATCTCGTCCAAAATGAGACAAAGTTCGGCCAAATCGGGTGGGGTTTGATCCAGCATAAGGCGTCCGGCCTGGGCGTTGGTCAGGATGGCGGCCAGAGGTTGGTTAAGTTCGTGGGCAATCGTACCCGTAAGTTCGCCCAGAGTGGCCACGCGGGAGAGATGCGCGAGTTCGTCGCGTTGCCGTTTGTGTTCGGCTTCGGCGTGGCGTTGCTGGCTGACATCAAAACTAGCCCCGACCAGTCGTTCAAAATACGGTGCATCCGTCCGGGTAAAGCTGCCGCGACCTCGCGAAAGCAACGTGCGCGTCAAGCCGTTGGGCCCGATAAAACGGGCCTCGACCTCAAAGCAAGGATTTTTGGCGGTGACGGCACCGAAGCCTTGGCGCATGGCAGCGCGGTCCTCGGGATGGATGAGTTGAAAAAACGTTTCGTAGCCAAAGTGCGCATCGGCATCGAGGCCGAGTATCGCATGAAAGCCTGGTGAGAGCCAGATAGTATCCCGAGGCACATCCCATGACCATAAGCCCAGTCCAGAAGCCTCGCTCGCGAGCGCCAGACGCGCTTCGCTTTGCTGCAAGGCTTGGCGTATTTCTTTGAGCTTACGCGACTGCCGCCACAGCAAAATTGCCACACCGGTCAAAAGCGTGAGTGCGGCAGTGGTTGGCAAAATGGGCAGATACGGAGACACAGCCAGCACCCTGCGGTTGGTCTTTAGCGTGGCAAAACTTTAAGCTATTTGCATCGATTCGTTAAACTGGATCAGAAATTGAGCGACGGGCTTGTCGTGGAATCTGAATCTTGGCATTTTTTTTCGTAAATGCGAACAGGAATTCTCGGTGGCAGCTTTGATCCCGTGCATAACGGGCACCTAGGCGTAGCACGTGCGGTAGCCGACGCGCTGGCGCTGGATCGGGTCTTGCTGATGCCAGCGGCACAGGCCCCCTTGCGCGAGGCGGGCGTCTTGGCTTCGGGTGCGCAACGCGCTGAAATGCTGCGTCGAGCACTTATTTCCTTAAATCAGGTTACAGGAGAGCAGCGTTTGGAACTATGCGAACTGGAGTTGCACCGGGGTGGTTTGAGCTACACCGCCGAGACATTGCGAACCCTCACGGCGGAGTTTCCCGCTCAGACGTGGATCTGGATCGTGGGTGCGGATCAGTTCGCGCGCTTGGAGCAATGGCGCGAGCCACACGAGCTCGCCAGATTAGCTGATTGGGCGGTTTATGCCCGTCCCGGTTACGCTTGGGCCGGCCTGGAACAGCCGAGGGTGCCCGAATTGCGCGTGCACCGCGTGGAGCCAACCGCCGGGTTCTGGGAGGTGAGTTCGAGCGAGATTCGTGCCCGTATACGGAGAGGGCAGGCGGTGAACGGATTGGTTCCGGACAAGGTGATTGAGTACATCCGGGAAACCGGCCTTTATGCGGGTTAATCAATCATTCCATGTCCACTGTATCCGTTCCTGACCTACCGACTATCTCATTGTTACGCACTCTGGTTAGCGCCTTGGAAGACAAGAAGGCCGACCAACTTAAGGTTCTGCATGTGAGCGGGGTTTCCAATATCACCGACTATCTTGTGCTGGCCACGGGCAACAGCGAACCGCACCTGCGCGCGCTGCGTATCGAGTCGGAAAAAGTGCTCGATGCGGCAAAAGTAAAGATCGCCGGCATGGAGCAAGGAGGCTTCAATAGCGGTTGGACCGTTGTTGATGCCTATCAAGTTATGGTGCACCTCTTTACGCCCGAGCAGCGTCATAACTATGCCTTGGACAAGCTCTGGAAAGACGCCGACGAGGTAGATTTGAAAACCTTTACGACCAAGTCCGCTGGCGTTAAAGCGGTGGCAAAGAAAACCCCAATTGCTGCTCCTAAAGCCCCAGCAAAAAAGAAGGCCGCAGCATCCAAAACCAAGTCCGCTCCGAAAAAGCCCGCTCCCAAGAAAGCGGCAGCCAAAAAGAAGGCTGATCCTGACGTGAAAGCCAAGCCCAAGGCCTTAGCCAAGCCCAAGGTCAAGCCCGTTGCCAAGCCTGTTGCCAAGACGACCAAGAAGGCGAAAAAATAGTCGTTTTACCACGCTCAAAACGCATAACCGATCGCACTGGTTATGCGTTCGTTTTTACGGGCGTCTTTAATCTGGATGGCGTTGTCCAGCTCGTATTCATAACGTAGATTCACCGAGATGCGCTCGGTGACTTTCCCCTGCAACGAAGTGTTAAAACGAATTTTGTAGTTTTGCGCTTGCGGATTCACCTTGGCCACACGTCCGGTGGCGGGTATGTTAAAGGCCCGGTCTTCTGGAGAATACTGGAAAACAGTGTCTTGGACCAGAGTGATGCGGTCATTGATCTTAAATGTGTAATCCTCGAAAATCTCTCCGTAAGGAGCGAAGCCATTGGTACCGGCATCCCAGTCGCGATACTGGCCAGTGATGCCCGCGCCGATGTTCAAGGCGTGGCGTTTCTTGTCGATTACGCGATAACCTAGACCGATATTTTGCTCAAAGTTGGCGTGGATCTGGGTGATTTCGTCTTGCAGGTAAGTTGTCAGAGCCTGCGCGAAAGTGCGTTTAGAAAATTGATAGCGCCAGCGGAAGTTTGTATCCGTCCGGTCGGCGCTGGGGCGATTATTTTGCTCGGCGTAAAGCAAGCGTGCCGTGGTGCGCAAGGTATGTTGATTGAACTGTTTTTCGGCTTCGCCGCGAACGTTGTAGTTGAGCGTATTCTTGAGCCCGGTTTGTTGGGCGTAGCCGAATTCCAGTTTAACTTTCCAAGGTTTAATCGGAGGAATTTTAGCGCTTTCGCTGTTGCTGTTGGTGGGGGCGTTTTTTGACGAAGGGGCGCTGGCGACAGGGGAGGTGTCGGAGGGGGTAGCTGGCGCTTTAAGTGGTGGGGGCGAATTCGTTTTAGAACGATTACTCGTTGAGCTGTTGAGGTCGGGTGCTGTTTGGCTAGGCAGGCTTACTTCCGAAAGCGCGGTCTCGGGAATGGTGACGTCACCCAAGATAGGTGATCGAATGCGAAGCAGGCCATTGTTCCGCCAGATAAGTTCCCCCGTGAGGCGGTCGCCATTCGATAACTGAAGCACGACGTGCTCTCCTGACTGGTTTATCGCAGCCTTGGCTGACGCGCAAACAAATGCAACTACCAGCCAAGTAGTGGCCATGGCCATTCTTAAAAATAGCATGCGGGGTAGCATAACTTCAGGAGAAAGGGGCAAAACCGTCACTGGCAACCGCAGCGTTTAAAAAAAGAGGAATAGGGGTAAATGCTCAGTAAAAAAACCTTGTCAGAGTTTCCGGATGCGAGTTATATGCGATCTTACGGTCAAGTTTTGGCCGAATCTGCCTATAATCCTAAATATAAACTCCTATGAAAAATCGTAATACCCAGGGCTTCACCCTCGTTGAAATCATGATCGTTGTCGTCATTATCGGCCTCTTGGCTGCCATGGCGATTCCTGCGTTCCAGAAGGTCCGTTCCTCCTCCCAGGATAAGGCCGTCTTGAACAATGCGCGCCAACTCTCTGGTGCTGCCGACCAATACTTCCTCGAAAACGGTGTTTCCTCCGTTCCTCAAGGCAGCCTCGTCGGGGCTGCTAACTACGTAAAGGCCATCACGACCGCCGCTCAAGAATTCTATCCTGCGCACTATACACAGGGCATAACCATCACGATTTCGTCTGTTGCAGGTGTTCGCACCATCACCTTCGCACCGTGATTCTTAGTTCAATCTGAGTGTCATAGCCGCCCTGCTACTGGGGCGGCTTTTTTGTAATACTAGGGTTTTTGCATTTTTTTGAACTATAGATATGCGCTTAGTTTTAAGCATGTGCATTTAAGTTTACTATGTTTCTGTGTTCTCAAACTAACCTTAGTATTAAAACAGGGATTAGTTTATCGAAAATGTTAAAGTGAATTAAATCTTATGAAAATTACTACCAGACAAGGTTTTACCCTTGTTGAGATAATGATTGTGGTGGTCATCATTGGTCTCTTGGCTGCCATGGCCATTCCCGCATTCCAAAAAGTCCGTTCTTCATCCCAAGACAAGGCTGTGTTGAA
>JAIXRU010000284.1 GCA_027485045.1 Opitutaceae bacterium
AGAAAAACGAATCAAACAATGCTTCGTTGTTGAGAAATTGATCGTCTAAATCCAAACCATTGTAAGGCGCAGCACCACTTAATACCCGCTTGTACGTCGTTGTTAAATCGGAAATCAAGGGATTCGCATACGAACCACCGACCGGATATAGGCTAAAGTTATTCTTGATAACATATGTGTTACTTGCTATATTAAAATATCCAAATGATGCATGCATAAACTGCCCGACGGAAACCATCGGCTGAATAGGCAATTCCTTTAAAACAAAGCTGCTTATACCGCCAGATCGTGCAGCATCTGACTGCCCCCAAACACTACGCGTCGTATCCATAACATCGCGTTGTAAATCATTGGATCCGCTAAACCCTGTCCCCGTAAGGTTATTCACGTCGAACAATGCAGAGCTAAGGGAAATATCCGTCGGATTAAAGACCGCGCCAGCTCCGCCTTGTAGAGGCGCAGCAACGGTGCTTGTATTAGGTGTCCGTCCTTTAACACGAATAATCAGCGCGCCTATGCGTTGAATAGAGCCGCCGCCCGCAGCGGAATTGAGTTGATTGACTGTGATGCCCGGCGCAGTGAACAAGTTAACGGCGGTCGAGCTAGCACCGCTGTCGTACACCTGAGACAAACTTAATACATTATTTGGCTGAAACATAGTCTGACTACAATAATCACTGGGATACGTTGTGCTTGGATTACTGTCAGGCCACCGGCTTAAGCCTCTAGCGCCGTAATTAAATACATTGGCACGAATCCTAGGCGCCAACTTAATTTGAATGTTATCATTTGCCGCCAAAGTCACGCCCGCCGGAAGAGGGAAATCGATATATTGGCTATTGCCAGAGGCAAAAGTCGAATTTAATGCTTTAGTTCCACTTTGACCTGTAAACGTATATGCGGCTGTTCGAATGTTTGTGGAGGAACTAAAATTTAACAAATTTAAGTTATTAACAGCGGTCGGCACACCGCCACCAAGGCCAAATATCTTCACCTCACCGGGCTTAAAGGTCGAGTCCACTGGGTCAGTGTATAACATAGTTACATAGTTGCCACTGCCAACCGGTGGTGGCACCGTGCCCCCTTTATACAGAAGATTATCGTCGTAAAGCGTGGTTGATGCCCCACCTGCTGCAGGCGTTCTAGTTATTGTGCATTTATCCATGCCAAATGCATTGGACTGAACCATATATTGAACGGTGCCACCATTTAATTGAACATTATAGGGATTATGTAACACCATACTCGGAAAATAATGCAGCCGTATCTGGTAACCTGAGCCAACTGGGGCTGTCGATATTCCAACCTCAAGTTTGTAAGCCAAAAGCCTAGGGGCTATGGAATCTATTGCATGAGTTGTGCCACCACCTGATATAACATAAATTCGGGGATCAACAGACAAAGTAGCCGATGCCGGATCACCTATACCAGATGGTGCCGTTCCAACAGGCGATGGCGAGCCTCTAAACGAAGGCATTTTCGATTTATATAAATTATAGTGAAACCAAAGTGACTGCCAACGTAACCCATCCATTTTAAGGCTCAACCCACCGGGGCCATCCACATCATCCATGCCAGGAATTACCCATAGTTTATTACCAGCACCATCATTTGATACCGTATAGCGATTCATTAAAGTGCTAAACTGTGCTTGATTTTCAAGTGCTGCCGTCAGGTCCTTTTTCAAGCCACCATTTCGAACATCCGCAATGACACCCGAACTGTAAGTTGTGATGTCAGGATGACTTAAGGGCATACCTTTAATATCTGTTAGGAAGTTATCGGATACCACCAATCCTGCAGCGGATGTCTGAATTATTCTCTTCAACTTATCAGCATCACCTACGGGAAAAACCGTGCGAAAAGTCGGATCTAATGATTGCTCAGCAGCCATCGTAGCAGGCGAAAGAAAGTGCAACTGGTTCTTCGCTCTGTTATTAGCACTGGCAACTGGATCACCTGAAGCGTCATTAGGTACTAGGTTGATTTTAGCCTTAACCCCTTCGTCGGAAATCCAAAATCCATATCTTCCTACCGTCTGATCTGTAGCAAGACCAGTAGGATTGGCTTTTATATCAACAAGAGGCGCGGCTATTATATAACCGGAATTAGTTGAACTATTTGGATCTGTTAGTGGATCCCTACGGCCAATTTTCTTTGCCAATATCACCGCCGTAGGAAGTGTAGAATTAGAAGTTTCAGTCGATATGCCCGACTGTAAAGCTGCGGCACTCAAGTCAGCACCAGTTAAGTCGTCGCTAACGGTAAGCACTGTAGAAATTGGAGTTAAAGCAAAAGCGGCTGGCTTAGAAACAAGCCAATTTGCAGTTGTGTTCTTTTCCGTAGCATTGGGATTGAGTGAACCGAGGCTCGTCACTCGCTGAGGATTGGCGCCGGTGTCCAAGCTTTCACTGCCTGTTTTCCACACTGCGGTCCAATATGGCTGCTTAACATCGTCGATTGCTGGCGTAGTCGAAGCGCTATCGAGAATCTCTGCCCTCGCCGTCACGCGTTGGTCGGGGCCGGCGGCTTGCTGGAGTTGGCCCAAGGCTATGTTCAGGGCCATGAGGGCGTTTTGGCGGGCTTGGGCGAGTTGCTGGCTGTTGGCCGCCACTTGCGTCTCCACCCGCGTAAAACTCGCCAGACCGACCAGGATCAACACTAGGAACGAGACCAGCACGATGGTCACCAGCAGGGCGAAACCGCGGTTCGCCCGAGGTTGGGACACGTTAACCAAGGGGTTCTCAAAACTCACTCGGGGGCGGGGGCGAAAGCAGTTCATGGTCAGGGGGTAGAAACGCAGGCTGGAAACAAAAACTCGGTCGAAAGCGGCAGGTGGTCGGATGCGCCACCGGCCAGGAGCTGGCGGGGCACGGCGTCCAAAACGTAGTCGCCCGTGGCTTCTTCCCAGCGGCGCAGGGGGCGAGGGTCGAGGGCGAGGGTGACAGTGCGGGTCTCGCCGGGGGCGAGCGTTACGCGGGCAAAGGCGCAGAGTTGCAGGCGGGGGCGGCCGGGGCGGGCGTCGCGCACGTAGAGTTGCACCACTTCGTCGCCGGGGCGGCTGCCGGTGTTGGCCAAGGTAACGCGAGCGGTGGCGGTGGCGGCATCCACGGTGAGGGCACGGTAGGCAAACGTGGTGTAACTGAGGCCGTGGCCGAAGGCGTAGAGGGGCGAACCGGCAAAGTAGCGGTAGGTGCGGCCGTCCATGCCGTAGTCGGCGAAGGGCGGGAGGTCGGCTTCGCTGCGGTAAAAGGTGACGGGCAGGCGGCCGGCCGGATTGGTCTCGCCGAGGAGGGCTTCGGCGATGGCTTCCCCGCCGCGTTGGCCGTAATACCAGGCGAGGAGAACGGCGTTGGCCTGCGCGGGCTCGAAGCTGAGCGCGCTGCCGGTGGTGAGCACGAGGGTGACGGGTTTGCCCAGCGCGGAGACGGCGGCGAGCAGGGCGCGCTGGGTGGCGGGCAGGGCGAGGGTGGTGCGGTCGCCGGAGACGAAGCCTTCGCAGGAGAAGGGGTTTTCTTCGCCTTCGAGGTCGGGCGTGATGCCGAGGGCGAGCACAACGTGATCGGCGGCGCGGGCGGCGGCCAGGGCGCGTTCAAAATCGGTGAGCGGGTGCGGCACGCGCCAGCCGAGGCGGGCCTTGGCGGTGAACTGGGTCTGGGTGATTTCCAGGCGCAGCGCGACGGGCACCCCGGCGGTGAAGCTCTGAGTCAGGGTGCGGATGCGGTAGGGGCCGTCGGTCCATTCATCGAGCACGAGGCGGTCGTCGAACCAGAGGCGGGCGCCGCCGACGAGGGTGAGGTCGAGTTCGTAGTCGCCGGTGACGGGGGGCACGAGAACGGCGGTCCAGCGGGCGGAGGTATCGCGCACGGCGATGGCGGGCTGGGGGTGGTAATAATCCCAATCGAGGTCGAGCTGGGCGTCCACGCGGGTGTGGGTGGCGGGGCCGGCGAGGTCGCGGTTGGGCCAGAACTGGCCGCGCACGCCGGGGGTGGCGCGGGTGGCGTCGGTGAAGAGCTGGCCGGCCTCAAAGGAGAACTGGTTGTCGGGGAAGCCGGGGGCGAGGGCGCAACCGGGTTCGTAGGCGACGGTGACGCCGCGGGCGGCGAGTTTCTGGCGCAGGCCGGCGAGCAGGGTGACGGGGCGGGCGGGGGTGCCGGCGTAATTGCCCAGCAGGGCGGATTTGTCGTCGGCAACGGGGCCGATGACGGCCACGGAGCGCAGGCGGGATGGGTCGAGCGGAAGGGTGCCGTCGTTTTTTAACAATACGAGGGACTGGCGCGCGGCTTCGAGGGCGAGGGCGTCGTTTTCGGGGGTATCGTTGGCGGCCTCGGGGATGGCGGCGTAGGGGCTGCGGGGCTCGGCGTCGAACTGGCCGAGGCGGAAGCGCAGGGCGAGCAGGCGGCGCAGGGCGCGGTCGAGATCGGCCTCGGTGCAGAGGCCGCGGGCGAGGGCTTCGGGCAGGGCGGCGTAGGTGGCGCCGGAGCAGAGGTCGTTGCCCGCCTTCAGGGAGACGGCGGCGGATTCGGCGGCGTCGCGGGTGAATTTGTGATGGGCGTGGACATCGTGCACGCAATCCACGTCGCCGACGACGGCGCCGGAGAAGCCCCAGCGGGTGCGAAGGATGTCGGTGAGGAGGCGGGCGTTGGCCGGGCCGGGCACGCCGTCGATGGCGTTGTAAACCGACATGAGGGACTGGGCGCCGCCCTCCATGATGCCGGCCTCGAAGGCGGGCAGGTAGGTTTCCCAGAGGTCGCGGGGCGTGGGGCGGGCGTCGAAGACGTGGCGGTCGGCCTCGGGGCCGCTGTGCACCGCGTAGTGTTTCACGGTGGCGACGGTTTTGAGGTAGTGGGGGTGGTCGCCCTGGAGGCCGCGGCAGAAGGCGACGCCGAAGCGGGCGGTGAGGAAGGGGCACTCGCCGTAGGTTTCCTGGCCGCGGCCCCAGCGCGGGTCGCGGAAGATGTTAATGTTGGGCGACCAGAGGGTGAGGCCTTCGTAGATCTGGGTGGCACCGCCGGAGGCGCGCACGGTGGCGCGGTATTTGGCGCGGGTCTCGGTGGAAATGACCTCGGCGATGCGGCCGTGGAGGGCGGGGTTCCAGGTGGCGGCGAGGGCGATGGCCTGGGGGAAGACGGTGGCAATGCCGGTGCGGGCGACGCCGTGGAGGGCCTCGTTCCACCACTGGTAGGCGGGGATGCCGAGGCGGGGCACGCCCTGGGTGTCCATGCCGAGCTGGTCCACTTTTTCGGCCAGCGTGAGGCGCGCGATCAAGTCGTCCACGCGAGTGGCCAAGGGAAGGTCGGGATTGCGGAAGGCGGACATGGCTCGGAAAGCTAATAAGCTGGTAAGCTAGTAGGGCTGGTAAGGGGGCGGCGGGTTAATCCAGCGCTAGGGGGGCGGCGGTGCCTCGGGTGAAGGAGACGCGGGTGCGGCCGTCGGGGCCGGAGGTGAAGCGGATCACGTCGGTGCCGGCGGGGGTCTTGATCGTGAGCTCGGTGCGGGCCTCGTTCCAGGTGGTTTCGGGCGCGGGCTCGCCGGCGCGATGCGGGTAGAGGAGGATCTTGAAATCGGGGGCGACGGAGCGGCTGGGAACAACAAGGCGTTTATCGAGGCCGAAGGAGCGCGAGCCGGAGAGCGATCCGTTTTTCGCCTCGGGGGCGAGGGTGTCCTTGCGCTCGAAGGTATCGAGGCGGAGGGAGGGGCGGGAGGTGTAGGCGCGGGCGAGGGCGGGGTCGTTTTGGTCGAGCACGCGGACGAGGAGCTGACGGTCGCCCTTGGCGGGGCGGGGCAAGCCGTCGGGGCCGCGTTTCACGGTGGCGTCGCAGAGCACGAGTTCGTTGCCCATGAAGGATGCGACATCGGTGTCGGGGCCGGTCTGCATGAGCCATTCGTAGAGACGCTCCTGAGTATCTTTCTGGATGTCGTCCACGATGAGAGCGTAGGGCTGGGCACCGCGGGCGAAGAGCACGGTGCGGAAGGCGCGTTCGACCGGGTTATGCGGGTAACGCACGGGCCAGCCGTCCTCGTCCCACATGCGCGGGCCGCCGGCGATTTCGGAGAAACCCTGCCAGTGGGTGACCACACTGGGGCGCGTATCGCGTTCGCCGGTCAGGCCGGCGTGCTCGGTTTGGAACTTGCGGGCCTCGGCGCGGTAGCTTTCCCAGCGCGCGTATTCGAAGCGATCGAAGGTGTCGGGATTTTCGGCGACGATCTGTTTGGGCCAGAACCAGGCGTAGGCATCCTTGGCGTCGCAGGCGGCGATGACGGCGTCGGGGGTTTCGACTACACCGAGCCAGCGGCCGGGGCCGGGCCAGTAACCCTGGCCGAGGCCGTCGATGAGCACGTTGTTGTGGTGGCGGGTCTCGACCGAGCGGAAGTTGTCCTTGGCCCAGGTGCGGCCGAGGGCGGCGAAGGTGAACATGCCGCGGTCGGCGTGTTCGTGGCTGGCCCCGACGGAATCGACGCGGCACTCAAACTGGAAGTAGGCGCTGTCGGTGGACCAGTCGTTGCGGGTGATGAGCGAGCCGCGCACCGGATCGACCAAAGTAACGGGCAGGCCGAGAGCGGCGGGCGCATCGTGGGTGGCGGCGTCGGCGGGTTTGAGTTTGCCGAAGGCGGGATCGGCCTCGGCCCAGAGCAGGGCCTCGATGATGTGGGTTTTTTCGCTGAGGAGCTTGTCGCCCATGCTCAAGGCGAGGCTGCGCCAGACGGAGGCGATCTTGGGATCGGCGGGGAAAAAGTGCCGCCACATCGAGAGCGAGCCGAGCGAAGGGCCGCCGTCGCCGCCGTCGCCGTGGCTGCTCCAAGCCCCGCGTGCCGGGGTATTGGCGTGCAGATACCAGTCCACCATGGCGCGGAAATGCGGGTGGGTGAGGAGGGGCTCGCCGCGACGGGAGGCGGCGACGATGAAGGGGTTGGCCCAGACCAGGCCGAACTGGGTGTAGCCGACGGCCTCGGTGGAAACGCCGGAGGGCGAAATACCATAGGTGAGGTAATCGCGGGCGATCTCGACCCCGAGGCGGTAAACGCGCGGATCGTAGCCCTCCTCGCCTTCGATGGCGAGGGCGAGCAGGGGTTGCTGGAGGCCGACCGCGCACCAGTTCCAGTTGCGGAAGTGGTGGGGCAGACGCGCGCCCATCCAGAGCTTGCCGGCGGTGGCGCGGGCGATAACGCCGCGCACGGTGGCCTGCTGGGCCGGCGTCATGAAGTTATAACCGAAATCGTAGCCGTAACCAAGGAGGTGGCCGCCCACGCCGTCGCGCAGGCCGAGATCGAGGGTGCCGGGGGTGCTCGGAGGTGCTTTGGCGCGCCAGGAGTCGTCGGCCAAAGGCACCGATTGCATCCGCTCGAGGCCGGGGGCGAGCAGGGCGGAGTAGGTGGCGAGGGCGGAGGCGGCCTTGGCGCCCTTGGCGGCGTCCTCGGTGATGAGGGCGTCGAAAGACTCCAAGACGATGGCGTAGAGCCAGGGCTGGTAGTGGCCGACGGCGGGCGGCAGGCCCTTGTGCTCGGCGAGGAGTGCGTTGACGGCGGCAGTGTCGCCAGCGGCGAGCGCGGCGTAGAGGGCGGAGCCCCAGTTCTTGGGGTTGCGCAGGGCGTCCTCGGTGCGGGCGCGGAGATTTACCAGCAGGGCGCGGCCAATATTGGTTTCCTTGATACGGCGGCGCAGCTCGGGCAGCTCGTCCGGGCTGGTCAGCAAGCGCGGATGTACTCCGGGGGCGGGCGTGGTGCCGAGGCGGGCGGACAGCAGGCCGTCGAGGCGCGGGACGAGGTTGCCCGTAAGCGCCCCGGCCGGGCTGGGGGGGAAGGGATAGGCGCCGTTCAATATGGCGTCGGCGGACAGTTCCTCGCTGAGCGCAGCCCGCGCTACAGCAGGCGCGAGAAAACCGAGCGTGGCGAAAAACGCGCTACGCAGAAAAAAAGCAAGCAAGGGGGCGGGCATGTTCGGGGTAAAAGGCTGAGAATGCGCGTGAACGCTCAGGGCTGCCGGGCGATCAGGATGTGATCGATGCGGCCGATAAAGGGACGGTCGGTGCCGCCGAAGCCGATCATTATAGGAGCCGTCGGGTTCATACCCTCCCAGGTGCCCTCCAATCCGGTATCGACTCCGGTGCCGTTGACGAAGAGACGCGCCGAGTTGGCGTCGATAAAGATGCGAATGCGGTTCCACTTGCCTGGCACGATGGGCAAGGTGGCGCTGCCACTGCCGCTCGCCATGGGCTCGCCAGTATCCAGATTACGACGCCAGACAATGAGCGAGACCTGCTTTTTGGACAGGCGGTAGCGCAGTTCGCAGAAGCCGAAGAGGTAAAAAAACGTCTGGTGCTCAGCTCCGCCATCGAGTGGTTTGACATCAAACTCAACCATGTAACCCGGCTGCACGGTCGCACGACCAAGGAAGGTGGCGGAACCAGTCTGGTTGCCATCGAACTCGATGCCTTGACCGGGGATAACCTTCATGCCGGGCAACAGCGTCATGGTATTTCCCCCAACCACATCAGTGACCGTGGTGACGCCCGCCTTTTGCACAAACTTGGCCGAGCTCCAATAACTGATCGCCGTTTTAGGCCGGTTGGAGGGCTCGGGGAAGTCGCTATCGGAGGCAGGCACGGGCTTGGATACCAGCGGGGGGCGCGGGGCGGGAGGTTTGGGCGTCGCGCCAAAAAGCACTTGGGCCGAAAGGAAGCCGACGAGGGTGACTAAAATAAACAGGGGCTGGGGGCGAGTTTTCATGGCGGGGGGGGGGAAGGTCGTCTGGAGTTACAAAAGTCTATTCCGAAACGCAGAGTGACGGGACTGAGGAGAAACGCAGGTAATCGAAAGCGGCGTGGCCACTGGTGCCGTTGGCAAAAAGGCCGACCTTGGCCCCCATCCAGGCCCCTTCACGGGCGACAAAAACGCGAGGCAGCTCGGCAAAAATGCCCTTGGGTCCGGCGTAGGCAAACGTGCATACACCATCGGCCGCGACCCGCATGCGCAGGTGCAGCAAACCATCCATCACCGGCCAGTCCAATACCGTCTCGGAATCCAGCCGGTAAACGAGCCTCCGTCCCTCGGCTGCGGTTTGCACCGCGAGAAAGGCGGAGGCCCCGCCGCCGACCACGATCAACCCGGCCAGAATCGCCGGCGCGAAGGTGCCGCCGAAAGGCAGCTCGAGCACGGTATCCACTTGGAAAGTGCGCGCTGGAAACTTTTGCGTGAGCAAATGGGGTGTGAGCTCCATGCGCCCGGCGTGGCCGGGGCGGGCCGCCAAACGCAACCAGCCCGGACGGGCGACCAGATCCGCCCAGCCAGCCTCGTGATTGGCCTGCCATTGCCACTGCAAACCCAGGGCGGGCGCGTCAAATTCATCGCTGGTGGCCGGAGCCAGTCGCGGACCGCCGGTCGTGAGCAAAGACGACGCGGCGAAGAGAACCGGCTCCCCCACCCCGTTTTGATCGTAGTCCTGCCCGACTTTCGGCCACTCGTCGCCGGTCGGCCAGACCACCGGTTGCAGATGCGTTATCCGGCCGAAGGGGCCTGTATCCTGAAAATGGATAAACCACCAGCCGCCCGCCGGGGTGTCGATGAAGGCGCCTTGGTGCGGGCCATTGATCTCGGTCAGCCCGCGCTCCAGCACGATTTTCTCCTCATAAGGGCCGGTGATCACGCGCGAGCGGAAAGCCACCTGCCAGCCGGTGGGCACGCCGCCACCCGGCGCCATGACATAGTACCAGCCGTCGCGTTTGTGAACCTTGGGGCCCTCCAGATAAGGATGATGCGGCGCGTAAACGATCTCGCTGCCCTCGCCGAGCAGCCGCCGTCCGTCCGGCGACATCGGGCGCACATGCAGACGGTCGCGTTTGCCGGAACGAGAGTTGGCGTAAGCGTGGAAAAGATAGGCCTGCCCGTCATCGTCCCAAAACGGACACGGATCGATCCAGCCCTTGGCCGCCTGCAAGAGCCAGGGCTCTTCCCACTCGCCGAGGGGATCGACCGCCGTGGTCACATAAACGCCCTCATCAGGCATGGGGAAAAAAATCCAAAAGCGCCCCTCGTGGTGGCGCAGCGCCGGCGCCCAGACCCCGCAACCCGGCCGCACCGCAGCGTAACTCGGATGCGGCACCTGCCGGAGCGCGTGATTGACCAGCTCCCAGTTAACCAAATCCCGCGAACGCAAAATCGGCAGCCCGGGCGTGGCGTTGAAGCTCGAAGCGGTCAGCCAATACGTCTCCCCGACCCGAATCACATCGGGATCCGAGTAATCCGCGTGAAGCACGGGATTGCGGTAGGTCCCATCGCCTTGGTCGGCAAACCACGGATAAGCGGGTAAAACTGGGGCGGGCATGAGAAAAGGGGCAAAAAAGCGTGATAACGGGGTTGAAGTGGAACCATCGGCGCGATGGCGAGGAACTTGAACGTGAACCATTTAAGGGGGCACCGACCTAAGACCTAAACGTAAGAAAAATTATGCAAATAATACGGAAAAACCAGTCAGCTAGCACGACCCCATAAAACAGCAGAATAATCTACTTCCCAAGGGATCGAGGGGTAAGGTAACGAGTCAAAACGTGAGCTTTTTCCCGCAAATATCAAGGAATTGTTTGGTAAAATTTTCGCAATATATCGAAAATAAAGGAAATTTCCCTGACGCAGCTCCGCCCGGCGGGGAGCGTTTAATACTAATCGCACCTCGTAATGGGACTTTGTCATGGGCCGATGTGGCCCCGACCGGTGGTCGGGGCCTCTGGCAAACGCCCGACCACCGGTCGGGCCTACACCAGACCAAAGTCTAATTTTATGCCATAACTGGCATAACTAGAGCTATTTAGCAAACAGCGTATGCAGCAGCACGGCGGCAGCTACGGAGACGTTGAGCGACTCCACCTTGCCGCTGCCGCCGAGCGTCACGAGCGTGCCGCAGGCCTTGGCGACTTCGGGCGCCAGGCCCTGCTCCTCATTGCCCAGCACCAGCGCGACGGGTTTGGCAGAGGCGGAGCGGGCCAAGGGCGCGCCGCCCCGGGTGGCCGCGCCGATCACTTCGTAACCGGCCGCCGCCAGAGTGCTTAAAAAAACCGGCAGGGTCGGCACGCGCCAGATCGTGATGTGCTCCAGGCCGCCCTCGGCCACCCGGTAAGCCGCCTCGCCCGGCAGCGCGGAGGAAGGGTGCGTGGGGATGATGATGTGCGCCACGCCGAAGAAGGCCGCCGAGCGCGCGATGGCCCCGAGATTGTGGGCGTTGCCGATGCGATCGAGCACGACCAGCGGC
Organism: Opitutaceae bacterium; assembly: GCA_027485045.1. Taxonomy (GTDB): domain Bacteria; phylum Verrucomicrobiota; class Verrucomicrobiia; order Opitutales; family Opitutaceae; genus IMCC26134_A. The sequence continues at coordinate 11,243 of JAIXRU010000284.1, forward strand.
TCGCGTTTGGCCGCCCAGGCCGTGATCTCGCGCGGCAGCGGAGCGGCCAGCGTGGGCGCATGCACCACGCAGGCCACCCCGCCGTGATGCACCGTGCCGGCGACTTTCTCCAACTCCGCCGGCAGCACGCAGCGATAAACCTTCTTGGCCGCAGCGAGGGCTTTGCACATCGCGCCGAGCTTGCGACTGGTGACCTCGTCGAAAAAGAGCCGCTTGATCGAGGCTGGATCCCGGGCGAAACGGGCTTGCACAGCGGGCAGGCCGCAAAGGGTGAGTTCGTTGGAAAGGCTCATGAGTTTTAAAAGGGTAGACGGAGGCGGGAGCGCGGAGCAGGAAGCGCAACGTGCCAAGGGCGAGACTTATGCGGCAAGTTCACCCACCAGGGTAAACTCCTCGCGGTCGTGAAAAAGATGGCGCACCCGGGTGCCGGGCGCGTAACGGCTGAACACCGAATCCGCCGCGCGCACCTCGCGCAACAAGGCCAGGGGATCGACCCGGCCGAATTTCAAAATCACCACAAAGCGGCGGCACCACCCCTGCGCCAGCCAGGGTGCCACCAGATTGCGGAGCACATGGTGCGGGTCATCCACCAAGTCGCAGAAGAGCCAGTCGGCGCGCTCGCCCGGACCGGGCCGGTAACCATAGGCATCGGCCCGGCGGTGCTCGATCAGGGGATGGTCGAGCGCGCCGCCCTTCAACGGCCCGTTGTCCAGCGCCAGCACCCGCGCACCGCGCTTGGCGGCGGAGTAACTCCAGCCGCCGGGCGCGGCCCCGAGATCCACCACGAGTTCGCCCGCCGCCGGCTCGCGACCGAGCACCGTGTATGCCTCCTCGACTTTGAGGTAACTGCGCGAAGGCGCGAGCTCGTCATCCGCCATGCGCCGCTGGCCACCGGAGATCAGTTCGCGGGACACGAGGGCTTTTTTAAAATCCACGAAATGCACGAACAGCCCCCGCGACGTGCCCAGACCGCGTGGGTAATCCGGCGCCGCCAGACGGGCGACTCGGCCCAGACGTTTTTTTAACAGCTCGGCAAAGGCGGTGGCGACCGCATCGGCCCGCCGCCCCAGCCCGTCGAGCCCCGCCGCCGTGGTAAACACACAAGGCCAGCCCGCCTCGAAACGTTCGTCCTTCGCGCCGGCCAGAAAATACTCCAGCAGGCTCGCCGCGAGGGCGTTGACCGTCTCGCCGCCCAGCTCCACCGGCGCCAGATGAATGGCGTAGGCGAAACACAGATCCGGCGCGGTCAGCACCTTGCCGGGCGCGCTCGCCACCCAGCCGCCACCCTGCGCAGCCACGGCGACCCCGGCGGCGCGAAGCTCGCCCGCCAGCATATCCTCGAACCCGGGTTGACCACGAAAAAGCATGCGAAAAGAGGCGGATCAGGCCGTGCCGCCCGAAGGACGCAAGACCCGCCACAGGGCCTTGAACGGCCAGGCGGCCAATGTGAACGCCCCGCCCACCACCGCCGACACCGCCAGCATCGGCCAGCGGGCCGCGCGCAAAACCGGCCCCAGCACGCGCTGCAAAACCAGCCGCCGCGAGTAAAACACTGTCGCCGCCGTGATCAGCACGATGCCGATGAATTTCTGCAACGCATTGATGTGGACCGGATGCCCGAACTGCGGCGAGACGATCTCCACCACCAGAATGCCGCCGACGTAGCCGATGAGCAGGAAGGCGGTGTGCTCGAGGATCGGATACTTTTCCAAAAGCTTAAGGCAGGCCCCCGCGACAAACCGCAGCGCCAGGATGCCGATGAACACGCCCAGGCACACCACCCACAGCTTCGGGCTCATGGCCACGGCGGCCACCACGTTGTCCACGCTCAGGCTCAAATCCATCAACTCGATGGAGGCGACCGTCGCCCAGAAGCTTTTGCCCGCCAGCTTCGCCGCGCCCAGTTCGTCCTTAACTTCATCCTCGGCCTGCTGCGTGAAATGCGCGCACATCAAGTAAACCAAGTAAGCCGCGCCGATGATTTTTAACCACGGATTGTCGATGATGATGGACGCGCCCGCCATGGCCAGACCACGAAAACCATAGGCGCCGATGATGCCCCAGCGCAGCGCCTTGCGTTTCTGATGCTCGGGCAGGTGGTTCGCCATGGCGGCGATGGCCAGGGCGTTGTCCACGCTCAGCAGACCCTCGATCACGATGAGCGAGATGATGATGGGAATCGCCTCCAGCCATTCGGCCCCGGAGGGAAACGCAAACGCGAGCGGAAGCAGCAGTTGAAAGCTAGGCATGATAAAAACGCGATTGGGTGTGAACCGCGCCCCGCTGGCAACCCCGCAAGCCAGCCGACGAGTGAGGCCGCCAACCGACAAGACTGAGCGCTATACGTTTTAATACCACTTATGTCATGAAATGAGACTATCGTCTGGTGTAGGCCCGACCGGTGTTCGGGCGTTCCCAGAGACCCCGACCACCGGTCGGGGCTACATCGGGCACGCTAAAGTGCCATTACGAGGTGTAACTGGTATAACACCTGATTGCAGGTAAGCGGCAAACGGCGACCTACCCAGAAAAAGAAGGGGAAAAAACCCCAAACAGAATGCCCCCAAAAGCTCCCGGCTGCCCCAGTCATAGTGTAACCAAATTGGTTACACTTTCGGTATGGTCGGCGCGTGTGTTTCGCGCGCCTCGGGATGCGAATCAGAGGGATTTCCCGGTGGGGATAATGTCGGATAGTTTCAGCCTGCTCGACGCACAGGGTAACGTAGGCAGGCCCACACGCTTTGACCCCGATCAGCTCTGCGCGGCGCCTGCTGCGCCTGCCCGCGCCGCGCACGGCTTCAGACCGCCCAGGCGCGCAGTTTTTCGGCCCGCACCACGAAGACGCAGTTGCTGCCGTCCTCGGTTTCCAACCACGCCGGGGCCAGGGCGGCGAACTCACGGTTCACCGCTTTGCGCAGGCCGCCGATCTCCACCGCAACCACACCGTGGGGCGCGAGGCGCTCACGCGCCTGACGCAGCAGCTTGCGCACGATCACCAACCCGTCCGGCCCGCCGTCGTGCGCCAGACGCGGCTCGGCGGCAAACTCCGGGTCCTGTTTGTCCACGTGCGCGCTCGGCTCGTAGGGCGGATTACTGATGATAAGATCGTAGGCCTCGGCGGGCCTGGCGGGCGGCGGCAGGGCATCGAAAACGTCGCTGCGATGCAGGGTCACCCGTTTGCCGGCTTTCAGGGTCTTAACATTGATCTCCGCCACCGCGAGTGCGTCGGGCGAGAGATCGAGACCGTCCACTTTCGCCGCAGGAAAATGTTCGGCCAGCAGAATAGCGAGGCAACCCGAGCCCGTGCACACATCCGCGGCGCGTTTCACCTTCGTTCCCTCGGGCAACAAATCCGCCAGGCGCGGGATCAATTCCACAAAATAGCTGCGGGGTATAATCACCCGCTCATCCACATAAAACCGAAAACCGCCCAGCCAGGCTTCGCGCGTCAGGTAGGCCGCCGGGGTGCGGGTGACCGCCCGGGCATGCAGCACTTGCCGCAGTGCGATGCGCTGGCTGGGGGTGAGCGGGTGCTCCAGCACCTCGGGGCCGCTTTCCAAGGACCAGTCCAGGGTGCGCAAAAACAAATAGAGCGCCTCATCGTGCGCGTTGTCGCTGATCTGGCCGAGCGCGAGTCGGGCCTGCCCGTAAACATCTTCGGCAAACTCCAGCCACGCCGCGAGGGTGGCGAGTTGCGAGGTGGGCGGCAGGGCGGTAAAAGCCGCCGCGCGCGACGCCGGAGTCGCTTTGCGCGCCACTTTCATGAGCGCGAGGCCTCCTGCGCCAGGACCGCCCGCAGGTGCTCGGCGCAGTAACAGTTCCCGTCGGCCCGATAGCGAAAATCCTCCTCGGGAAAGGCGTCGCTATCCTTGCTACAAGCGACGCAACGGTGTTGCGGGCCGGCCGCTTCGGCTTCCTTGCGCACGGCCTCCCGCTTCTTGCGCGACTCCGCCTGCCGCCGACCGGTGCGCAGATCGCTGAAGATGCGTGCGCCGAAAAAAATCAGGAAATTCCCCACCGAGGCCATGACCAGCAACTTCCCCCCCAGTCCGCCCGCGAAGAAACTGATCGCGTAGAAGATCCAAGTGAGCAGCGCCAGCCAGCGCACCTGCACCGGAATGATTAGAAAAACGTAGAAAACGTAGGTAGGATTCAGATACGCGAAGGCGAGGAACACGGAGCCGCCGATAAACGCGTTATTCACCACCATGGTCGGGGCGAGAAAGGCCACGCCCACCGTCAAGGCCCACCCGCAAAGCAAAAACAGGTTCAGCCGCAGCACTCCCATCTCCTCCTCCAATGCGTTGCCGAGGAAATAGACCATATACAGTGCGAAGGCGATCAGCGCCCAGTGCGCGTTGGGCGGCACCAGCACGAAGCTAAAAATACGCCACCACTCGCCCTGCGTGACGAGCGCCCCAGCCAGCACGAGCCGCGAGCGATCCACCAACTGGATGAGCTCGGCGAGATAGAAAAAAGTCTGCCCGGCCACGATGGCGAGCAGCGCGTGCGGGATGGCCAGCGGTTCGAGCCGCCGTTCGAGCTTATGAAACCAGGACATGATGGCTGCTAAGGTGCGAGCGGCTCCGTCCGCCGCCAGTCCTTTATTTGTTCAACTTGGCGGGTGTGGGCGGCGTCTCGACCCCGGCCTCGGCCCGCGCCTCGGCGGCATCGTCGGCGGCAAACTCCGCGAGGAGGATCGCCTTTTGTTTGGCTAGTTTGGCCTCGTCCACCGTTTCGAGCAATTCACGCGCGTCGCCCGCGAGCCCTTGTTTCCAAAGCACCCGGGCGCGATGCAGGCGCACCGTCTGGATTTCGATTCGGCCCTCCAGCCGCTGTTCCAGGCGACTCCAAGCCCGGTAGGCGTCCTCCCAGCGCGGCTCGGCCAGATCGTAGTAAGCCTCGGCCGCGCGATAGGCGAAATCCGTGCGCGTAGGTGCCAACTCCACCGTGCGGCTAAACGCGTCGATCATGGATTTATCAAGATCGGCGCGCTTCCAGGCCCCGGTTTTCAGGAATGCATCGCGGGCTTCATCAATGACCAGACCGATCTGAAAATGATAAAGCGGCTCTCTGGGCGCGAGGTCGCACGCGGCGAGAAAGTAGTTAAATGCATCCACCGGCCGACCCTGCTCGGCGAGAAGTACCCCGATCTGGTTTTTCACCACCGGCAGCTCGGGATCGAGTTGATTGGCCTTCAATAAAACCGCCAGCGCCGTGCGGCTCTCGTCCAGCAAGGGATCGCACAACAACAACCCGTAGCTGGCCCAAACGGCGGCGAAATCCGGGTGTTTTTTCAACAATTCCTCGTAGCCATCCACCACCTTCTGCAGGCGCGGGCGATAGTCTTCGAGCACGGAGGCGTCGTCCACTTTGCGGACTTCGGCCAGCACCGCTTTTTGCGTGCTCACGAGCGCGCGCAAAGCCTGCACGGCTTCGGGACTGCCCCCGCCGGCCGGCGCGACCGGTGGCTCCGCCAATACCACACCCGCCGCCAGCACTTGCAGCACGGCGGCGCACCAGAATTTGGAAAAACGCATTCGTTGCCCGTAGCGGTTAGCGGGGACCCTGGCTGGTGCCGGCAGGCGCGCCCGCCGGCGCGGAAGCCGGCTGGCGGGTGTAGGGCCGTCCGTATTCATCCACCTCGATCTCCACGGGCACTCGAATCGTGCGTCCATCGGCGGTGGTCTGGGTTTCCCAGGTGCGCACGACCCGACGCTGGGAATCAAACGCCGAGGCAGTCGCGGACGAAAATCCCTCGCCGGCACCTACCACCGCGCCGGCGGCGTTGCCGACCACGGCACCGCCGACCGTGCCGATGGCAGTGCCAATCGCCGGGCCCGGCTGGCGGGTGTTTACCCGGCTGCCTTCGCGCTTGGAAGTGCAGCCCGTCGCCACGAGGACTAGCGCGGCAAGAATCAGAGTGTGTGAGGCGGATGTGAGTTTCATGCGCAAGGTATGACCACCGAAGCTGTCCGGCGTTCCGCGAGCTGGCAATGGTCGAGTCCGCCCGGTGACGGCCGCGCAAAGAACGCCGCACTTTGGGCTTTTTTATCCGCCGCCAGCCCGCCACCGTGCGTTTTTCTCCCATGTCCACCATCGCCACCCAATTCGACGGAGTCACCGTCCACACCAAGGCCAACGTTTATTTCGACGGCAACGTAGTCTCCCACTCCGTCATCTTCGCCGACAAATCGAAGAAGACCCTCGGCCTCATCCGCCCCGGTTCCTACCACTTCGGCACCGCCGCCGCCGAACGCATGGAAATCGTCGCCGGTAGCTGCGAAGTCACCCTCGACGGCCAAACCCAAATCCAGACCTACGGCCCCGGCACCTACTTTGATGTGCCTGCCAACTCCGGCTTCACCATCGCGGTCGGCGGCGGTCTGTGCGAATACATCTGCTCGTTCCTCGCCTAAGCCGCGCCGGACTCAACGGCGAAAGGGCGCGGCCAATAAAACCTGCCGCGCCCTTTCGCATTTTCCGGACTTCTGCGTTCTCGTTCGCACCATGCGCTCCTTCTTTATTCTCCTCGGTCTGGGCACCATCCTGCTCACCATCGCGATTGTCGTGCGCAGCGGCAAACTCATGCGCGACAACCCCGGCGAACCCATTAACTCCGCCATGCGTCGCGCCCTCGCCGACCGCGCTTACCAATGGCCCGAGGCCGACGCCGCGAAGCTCGCGCGTGATTTCCCCGGCGCACGAGAATCTATAAACGGCGCGCGCTACCGCACCCTCACCCCCGGCACGGGCGATTTGTCGCCGGTCAAGGGCCAGCTAGTCAGCGTGGACTACACCGCCCGCCTGTTTGCCAACGGCGAGAAACTCGACGCCTCCGCCGACCACGAAGGTTATTACAACTTCGTGCTTGGCCAGCCCAACGTGCTCCCCGGCTGGGGCGACGCCTTGGAAAACATGCGCAAGGGCGAGCGACGCCACATCGTGCTGCCCTACTGGCTGGCCTACGGCGAAAAAGGCCAGCGCGGCCGCATCCCCGCCAAAGCCGCCATCCTGCTCGAGCTCGAGTTGATCGATTTCAAGTAAGGAGCGGTGCGAGGTAGGGCGAGGACTCCGTTCCGCGTCTCCGAACCGGCGGTCAGCGGAGTGACCGCCCTGCCCGTTCAAAAGGACTCACAACCCGAGCATGGCGCCGTTGCGCTTCAGCCACACCTCGGCTTCGCGCCAGGGCGGGCACACTTCCTCGACCCGCCGCCAGAAACGCGCCGAGTGATTCATTTCCTTCAGGTGCATCAGTTCGTGGTAAATCACGTAGTCGCGCACCGTATCCGGTGCCTGGATAAGACGCCAGTTTAGCGAGATCAGCCCCCCCGAGGTGCAGGAGCCCCAGCGCGTGCGCTGGTTGCGCACCATCACTTCCTTCACCTCCATGGCGGTCTCCGCCGCCAGCTCCCAAGTGCGCGCGGTGATCTCCACCTTGGCTTTGCGCAGGAAATGCGCCTCCAGCGTGGGCCGCAGGTCCCCGTCCAGTTTCGCCACCCGAAACACATCCGCCGCCAGACACACGCAGGGGCGTTCGCCCGCCACGGCCCGGCGCATCTCCGTCATCTCGCCGCGCCAGAGCACTTGCGTGCCCAAGGCCCACACCTCCGCCGCCCTCGGCCGGGTGCGCTGCCGGGCCCGCGCGCGCTCCAGCCAATCGCGATGCTGTTCGACAAAGACCATCGCCTCCCGCTCGGTGCCGCGCGCCGGTATGGTCGCCACCGCCACCCCATCCTTGCGCAGCGTCAGGCGGTAACGCTCGGCGCGCACACTGCGCTCAAACACCACATCCGGCTGGCGTGGCTGGTCCTCGGCCGCCCGCGCATAGCCCGGAGGCGGTGTCGCGGCGCGAGCCACCACCGGCGCGGACGGAACATCCGGCGGGGTGAGGAAATCCAGAAATCCTTGGATCATGCCAGGCATCACAATGCAGTATGCCGCCACTGAACACGTCCGCGCCCGGCGCGCCAGCGGGATTTTTTACCCAGTAAGCGGCTGGCCGCTTACAATGCCACGATTTCCCAGCCCACCGCGCCCGCCGCCGTGACCGTCAGCCAGGCAAAGCTCCGCACTCCGGCCCGGGGAAAGCGGATGCACCCGGGATTGAGCCAGCGCACTCCGTCCGGCGTGGTCACATCGGCCGGCACGTGGGTGTGCCCGCTTAAAACAAACTCCGCTCCAGCGGGGGCGATATGCGGAGCGATATGCTCCAGATGAAAACGCCGTCCGCCGCGCTCCAGGCTTCGAGTAAAGGGCCAGGCGGGAAAATCGTCATTGTTTCCGGATACAACCAGCAGCGGTTTTCCCAAGGCCTCAAACTCAGCCAGTACCGCCGGCTCGCACACATCGCCCAGATGCCAGAGCTCATCCGCCGCCGCCAGCCAGCCGGGCAACTCGGGCGGATAACCATCGTGCGTATCGGAAAAAACCGCGATCCGCCGCGCACGGGAAGCGAGGTCAACTGAAGCGTTCATCGCCACACTCAGGCACAAAATCGCCCGCCACGGAAGCCATGGCGGGCGATAAAATCAGCGGGAGAATCGGTTTTGACCCGGCCGGCTACGATTACTCGAACTTCAAGACGAATTTGCCGTAGTAAGTCGTGTCCAGTTTCTCGACTCCGGGAGCGGGCACGCTGTTGAAGTCGTTATTCACGCCGACCCTGAACTTCCATTTACCCGCCAGGGGGAACTCCAGATTGGAGTCATGGACGAGCCGGTAGTTGGCGAAATCGTCAAACGAGGGCACGAAGGTGACGGTGTTGTTCAACACTGAAGTCTCGAAGCGGTAATGATGATCCAACCCAAGGTCGAGACCCGCGCTGCGCACGCTGGTCTGCACCGCTCCATAATCCTCAAAACGGTAGGACAAACCGACGCGACCCGTGAGCTTCTGCTTGGGCATGTTTTTGATTAAGTCGTAACCCAAACCGGCCGCCGCGACGTTGTAGAACTCGATGCCCTTGACGTTGTCATAACCGCCTTCATCGCGGGTATACCACGTGGTCTTGGTGGACAGGTAGCTGGCGTAGTCCACGCCCGCGAGAAACTTGTCTTCGGAACGCAGCCCATTCGTGCGCTGGTAAGCCGATGCGGTGTAAAATTTAAGCGCATCCTCGGGCCCCTCCAGCGTGGCCTTGGCCGCGCCCCCGAAACCCAGCTTCTCGCTGTTGCCGGTCTTGCCCGCCAGATCGAAGGCTATCTCGAACGCCCACTTGCGCATCAAGCTCGCCACCGCCGGATCGGTCTGGCCGGGCCCCCAAGTGGTGGCGACCTTATCCACCGTGGTGGTGATCGTGCCGTCCTTGCCGTTGACCACGACTTTGCCGTCAGGAGTGGCCGAGACAGTGCCTTCCATCGTGGTGCCTCCGCTCAGACGAATGAAAAGCGGCTGGGACGTCTCGAAATTCACCACCTCAGACTGCTTGATGCTCAAGGTGCCCGCGTAGTCGGTCACCAGCGTAATCACCCCGGCATCGACCTTGGTCACCGTGCCGGTAAGGCGTGCCCCGTTCTTGGTCTCCACCACGTCGGCCATCGCCAGCGAGCCCATGGAGGCTGCGGTCACAAGCACACTAACGACTTTAAATAAGGATTTTAACATAAGAGAGCGGCGAAACAAATACGGCGCATAGCCGTGTCAAACCTGCCCCGCTAAGTATTAACACCTGCCCCACCTTTTCACTTCGCCCGCACCGCACTCGCGCTCGACACCCCGCTGCCCCATGCCTTCGCTGCCCCGCGTGTCCGCCTCCGCCCTCCATCGCTCCCCCCTCATCCTCGCCGACGGCTGGCGAGATTACCAACTGCTCGACTGCGGTTACGGCCTGAAACAGGAACGCTGGGGCCGGGTAAACCTCGTCCGCCCCGACCCCCAGGTCATCTGGCCGAAGTCCGACGGCCCCGACTGGAAGGGCTGGGACGGCTTTTACCACCGCAGCCCCGAGGGCGGCGGCAAATGGGAATTTCGCAAGCAACCCCCCGAACACTGGACCATCGGCTACGAACGCCTCGGCCTCACCTTCCGCATCCAGCCGACCAGTTTTAAACACACCGGCCTCTTCCCTGAACAAGCGGTCAACTGGGAGTGGTCCTCCGCCTTGATAAAAAAAGCCCGCGCCGCCGGCCGCGAGGTCAACGTCCTCAACCTCTTCGGCTACACCGGCGCCGCCACCTGCGCCGCCGCCAAGGCCGGGGCCAGCGTCACCCACATCGACGCCTCCGAAGGCATGGTAAAATGGTGCAAGGACAACGCCGCCCTCTCCGGCCTGGCCGATGCCCCCATCCGCTTCATCGTGGACGACTGCCTCAAATTCGTCCGCCGCGAGCTCAAGCGCGGCAAACGCTACGACGCCATCATCATGGACCCTCCCACCTACGGCCGCGGCGCCGGCGGCGAGATGTGGAAACTCGAAGACAGTCTCTGGGAACTCCTCCGCGAATGCCGCGAAGTGCTCACGCCCCAGCCCCTCTTCTTTTTGATCAACGCCTACACCGCCCGCCTCTCCCCCACTGTAGTGGCCAACCTCCTCCACGCCCTCCTCGGCGACCGCCCCGCCAGCCACATCACCGCCGGCGAAGTCGGCCTGCCCATCCAAGCCGACAGCGGCGCCAAGGTCCTCCCCTGCGGCATCTACGGCCGCTGGCAATCCGAAGCCTGAACCGCGCCCCATCGCCCCATCATGACACTCTTCCGCCAACCTGGCCGTATTCGCCTTTTCACCACAATCGCCCTCGCCGTGCCCGCCCTCGCCTGGGCCGCCCCCGCGCCGTCCTCCGTCACCCCCGAAGTCACCGACCCCCTCCGCCTCGGCTCCTTCTCGGTCTACTCCGAGAACGACAAATACTTCGCCGGCACCGACCAGGCCTACACCAACGGCCTTAAACTCTCCTACCTCTCCGCCAACCTCGCCAGCTTCACCGACCCCAGCGTGCCCGCCCCCATCCGCGGCATCTCCCGCGCCCTCGGCCGCCTCGTCCCCGAAAAACACCCCTACAAACTAGGCTTCTCCTTCGGTCAAAACATCTACACCCCGGTGGATACCGCCACCACCGCCTACCAACCCGCCGACCGCCCCTACGCCGCCTGGCTCTACGGCAGCGTCGCCTTCCACGTCCACTACCCCGAGAGCCTGACCGGAAAAACCCCGCGCCTCGACGTCTTCGAACTCCAAGGCGGCGTGGTCGGCCCCTCCGCCCTCGGCGAAGATTTCCAAAACGGTTTCCACGACCTCATCAACGTCGCCCACGCCGAGGGCTGGGCCCACCAGATCAGCGACGAACCCGGCGCCAACCTCATCTACGAACGCAAATACCGCTACTCCACCTTCGCCGGCGAAAACCGCCTCGGGTGGGGCGCGGACCTCATCCCCCACCTCGGCCTGAGTCTAGGCAACATCTTCACCTACGCCAACGCCGGAGCCGAACTCCGCGCCGGTTGGAACCTGCCCGCCGACTTCGGCAGCAATCTCATCCGCCCCTCCGGCGATTCCAACTCCCCCACCCGTCCGCGCTTCCACGTTTTCCTCTTCGGCGCCTTCGATGCCCGCGCCGTCGCCCGCGACATCACCCTCGACGGCAACACCTTCGAGTCCAGCCCCTCCATCGACAAAAAACCCTTCGTCGCCGACCTCTACGCCGGCCTCGGCATCGGCGGCTCCGCCTGGCAAATCCGCTACGCCCAGGCCTACCGCACCAAGGAATTCGAGGGTCAGGCCGAGCGCCAGGTCTTCGGCTCCATCAGCGTCAGCTTCTTCCGCTAAGCGCCGCGGAATGGGACGGTGCCCCGCTCCGATACGACGCTGCCCAAGACACGCCACCCGCCTTCGCCTCACCCGCCGCAGCACTTCTTGAACTTCTTCCCGCTGCCGCAGGGACAAGGATCGTTGCGCCCCACCTTCGGCGTCTCGCGCCGGACCGGCTGGGTGCCATAAAGCCCAAGCCCGGACCCCAATCGGGACGGTGCCTTCAGCCCCAACTCCACCTGCACGTCGTCCCAGTCGCCCACTATCGTTTCGTCCACCCGCTTCGCCAGGAAAGCCCGCTCGATCACCGCCGCCGACTCCACCGCCTCCAGGTCGATCAAATCGCAGATGATCGCAGCGTTGATCGTCTCATCCCGCACCGCCTGCTCGTCCAGTTGCGCGGTCAGGATCGCCACCATCTCCGTCCGCGTCTCCGGCCGGGCCAGTGCGATCTCCTTCAACCCGTCCACCGCCGCCCACCGCGAACCGTTTTTTCGCGATTCATCGCGCAAAACCGCGACCAAGGCGGGCGCCACCTCCGGTCCGATCCGCCCAAATGCTTTCGGCAGGATCAAGGACCCCGCTTCGTCGCCATCCTCTTTATCCAGCCTGTCCAGCAAACCCACGAGGACCGCCTCCGCCCCCGGCGGCTTCAGCTCGCCGATCAAAAACCACGCCCACGCCGGCGCCCACACCGCATCCGTGTTCCACGATAAATCGAACTCCGGATCGGCCGCCAGACGCAACAGCTCCGCGCCGTCCTCCACCGTAAGACCGAGCTCGGCCACCGTCGGCGGCTTCGAGTTCTCATGATAGCTCCCTCGCCGCAACACAGGGCGCAACCGCTCGCCATAGGGACTTGGCACGCGATCCACGCCTTCCACCGGATGCACCTCATGCCCGTTTTCGAGCAACAGCGAGCGCACCTCCCCCGCCTCCGCTTCGCTTCGGGCTAGCGCACTCAAGAATACCAATTCACACCCCGCCCGCTTGAGCCGCTCCGCCCCGTCGGCTTGCGTGGTCGCCTCGAAGTCCGCCTCCGTCAATTCCTCCGCCACCCGCGACGCCGCCTCGGGCCCGCCGCAGACCTGCAAATGCAGGCCGAACACGTCGTCCCACCCCAAGATAACACTGGCTTTCGCCTCTTTCGCCAAACCGCTCACAATGTCTTCGGTGCTCATTTCCGCAAACGCCAGCCCAAGCCCCACTTCGCGTCAACATCACGCCCTGAACCGACCCGTGACCGGGCAGTTCCATCAAACCCAGCCGCCTTGTTTTCTCCGCCTCGCTCCCGCCAAGATTGTAAATTCGCCCGGCACCTTTTCACCCGCGCCCTGCGCCCAGGTCATTTTCCATTCGCTCTTCGCCCTCCGGCCCGCGCCCCACGACGCCCCCTCCGCAACCCGACGCCGACCCCGCCGCCGCCTTCGCCGCCACCGTCGGCGCCCGCCTCGCCGACCGCCTCGTCCGCTGCGACGAAGTCTGGCTCCCCGGCGCGCCCGCCGACTCCAACGGCCCGGCCCCGCGCCCGACTCCCCCACGCTCCTCTGCGTCGTCAAAACCGACGCCATCCTGGCCCGCTCCGAAGAACCCTCCACACTCCCCTCCCCCATCCTCCCCGCCGGTGCCCCCGCCCTCCTCCAAACCATCCTCACCCCATAACTTTTCATTTAGACGGCTTTCTATTTTCATTTGGACGGTAGTTTATTTTCAAACAGACGGTAGCGCTTATAACCCTTAACTGCCCAACATACCCCCTGCCCCCAAAAGCCACACGGGCGCAGATCATCACTGTTCGCGCCGCCTCCTTCACTCGCATCCCACGTGATGCTCAACCCACATTCGACACCGTCAAATTGATGCATTTCTCTATGCGCTCGCTCATAGGCAAAAGTTCATAAGACTACCGCCCGCCATGTGCGCCTCGCCTACAAATTCATTCCCCAATGGAGCCCGCTGGTTGCGCGCGGATTTTCACCTGCACACGCCAGCTGATCGCTCTCATTTCGAGCAACCTGCAGTAGGATCGAACTGGCACGAGGCCTATATCGCCAGATTGATGGAGGAAAAGATCGGCCTGGGAGTTCTCACTAACCATAACCAATTCGACTTAGCCGAATACAAAACCCTGCGAAAGGCGTCCAACCAAGCGGGAATCACTCTCCTCCCCGGCGTCGAACTGAGCGTCCAAGGCGGTCGCACGGGCGTTCACATCTTGGTCGTTTTAGATCCCGAATCTTGGGTTTTCAACAAAGAGGCCGTGGACTTCCCCAATCGCTTTCTCGACGAAGCTTTTCAACATGAGCCCAATCGCAAGAGTGAAGACACCGCCTGCCGCTGGACCCTGCTGCAAGCCCTCGAGTCACTGAACGATCACCGCCAGCATGGTCGTGATTCCTTTGTCATCCTCGCCCATGTCGATGACGCCAAAGGCGCATTCAAAGAACTCGGTGCCGGCCTAGGCCAACACTTCAACGAACTCTTCCGACGCTCCGTGCTCGGTGCTCAAAAAGTGCGATCCCACAACAACTGGACAAATCTTAGCCAATGGCTCGGTGGCGACGCATGGCAACCTGCCCGAGTTGAAGGCTCCGACTGTAAATCCCTCGACCAAGTCGGCAAAGCCCACCTCGAAAACGAGCTGCCCATGCAGACGTGGCTCAAACTCGGAGCCACGACCTTCGCCGCCGTCCGCCTCGCCCTCTCGCCGGCAATCCGCAAACACCGCTTGGCGTCCACCCCGCCCCAGCCGGCGCATTCCCGTATCGCTGCTCTCTCTTGGCGAGGTGCCGGAGGTCTCTTGGACGGACAATCCCTCCCGCTATCCTCAGATCTGAACACCCTCATCGGCATTCGCGGCAGCGGTAAATCAACCCTCCTCGAATGCCTTCGCTACGTCCTCGACCTCCCCGTTTCCGCCGAGGCTGATCCAGACGCCTACAAACCCGGCCTTGTTGAACGCGCCCTTTGCAGCGGCGGCAAAATCACCGCCGAGTTGCACACTCGCGATGGCATCACCTATAGGGTAGAGCGCACACTCCGCGAATCCCCCAAAGTGTTTCGCGATGGCGTTGCCATTCCCAATCTGCGCCCCGCCAGTCTGGTTCGCGCCCGCTATTTCGGACAAAAAGACTTGGCCGCCTTTGGTGAACGCCGCTTCGCGGATGAACTCATTAAACGCTTTCTCGGCTCCGTGCGTGACGATGCCGAAGACACCCTCCGGGCCCAGATTGAACAACGCCTCGTCACCCTAGCCCAAGGCCGCGTGCGCCTCGCCAAGATCGACGAGGTCTTCGCCGAACTCGCCCACGTCGAAGAAGATCTCCGACGCTTTCAAGAACACGGCCTCGCGGAAAAGCTCCGCGAGCAAATCGCCCACGAAAAAGACCTCGACCACGCCGTCCACGCCGCCGCCCAGATCGCCGACACCTGCGCCGCCTTTCGCTCCGCGCGCGACGACCACGCCGACGCCCTCCGTGCCCTCGCCTCACATCAACCTGCCGGCGACGGTGCCCACTATGGCCCCCTTCGTCAGGCCATCGACCGGGCCATCGCAGGCCTCGCCAAGATAGACGCCGCCCTGCCTGAAATCGCCGCAGCGCTCACCGATGCCCAAAGTGCCTATCGATCGATGGATACCCTCCTCGAAGCCAAGAAAGAGAGCTTCGCCGAGGTTCGCCGAGGTCTGCACCTCCAAGGCGCGCTAAGCGCCGACACCTTCGTGCAGCTCACCCGCCGTCGCGACAGTCTCCTAGCGCAAAAACAGGAACTCGAAACCCTCCGCGCCCGCCAGATTACGTTCGAACTGGCCATGCGGCAGGACTTGATTCGCCTTCAACAAATCTGGCACGAGCATCATCAAGCCCGTCTCTCGGACATCGCCCGCCTCAACGCCTCCGCTGTCGAACTTCGCATCGATCTCGCATTCAAAGCCGACCGAGACGCATTCACCGAAAAACTTCGAGCCCTCATCTCCGGAACGCTGCAACGCCCGACCTTGGAAAAAATCGCCCGCGCCTTCTCCGATGGCCCCGAACTGTATCTCGATCTTTTCCATGACGCGACTGCCGCCGCCACCGCCGGCCTCACCACGGAGCAAATCGTAAAGTTGCGTGAGTCCCTCGCGCCTCATTTAAAAGAACTCCTTGCTTGGCGCTGCCCCGACCGCATCGAGATCACCTACAAAGCCAAACCCCTTGCCGAACACTCCCTCGGTCAGCGAGCCACCGCGCTCATGCTGTTCCTGCTCACACAAGAAGACTTCGATCTCCTGATCGTCGATCAACCCGAAGACGACCTCGACAACCAGACCCTCTTCGAGGAAGTCGTCACCCGCCTCATCGATCTCAAAGGCCGCCGCCAGCTCGTGTTCGCCACCCACAGCCCCACCATTCCCGTGCTCGGTGACGCCGAACAAGTCGTGCGCTGCGCATTCAACCCCAGCCACATCGAGACCAAGACCGGCGGCATCGACGATCCCGTCACCCAGCAGGACATCATCCTTATCATGGAAGGTGGCAGCGACGCACTCGCTCGCCGACAGCAAATCTACGAATCATGGAAGCCCTCGAACTCATAGATCTCATCGCTCTCGGCGAAACCTCCACCGTGCAGTTCAAGCGCACGCTGGAAAACCGGGAAAAGCTCGCCGCCGAACTCTGTGCATTCGCAAACTCTCAGGGCGGCATTCTCCTCTTCGGTGTAGAGGACGACGGAACCATCTCGGGACTCACACCCGAAGAAGTCCGCCGACTCAATACCGACGTCGCAACCGTCGCCACTGATCGGATTCGCGAGCCCATTTACCCGACCAGCGAAGTCGTTTCCGTTCAGAATAAAAACGTCCTCCTCGTGCGCGTGGCCGAAAGCCAGTCCAAGCCCCACTTCGACCACAACGGCTCCATCTGGGTCAAAAGCATGGGCGACAAACGCCGCGTCACCTCCCGCGAAGAACTGCGCCGCATCTTTCAAGATGCGCACGTTTTCTACGCCGACGAGCAGCCGGTCGTCCGCACCTCCCTCGCCGACCTCGACACCCCAACGTTCACCGCGTTTTACCTCAACGATTTCAACCAATCACCCGAGTCAACCGGGCTACCGCTCGGCACCTTGGCGGAAAATCTCAACCTCGCCCGCGACGGCTCGCTTACCCTCACCGGACTCCTCTTTTTTGGCCAACAACCCCAACGCTACCGCCCGGAGCTTGTTCTTAAGGCCATTTGCTACCGTGGCACCGACGCGGCTACCGCAACCGGCTATCTGGATAGCGAAGATATAGGCGGCACCCTTCCCCAACAATTCGCCAAAGCCAAGGCCTTCATCGGTCGTAATCTTCGCCGCCCGCAAGGCGAAGCCGGCATCAACTCCACAGGCGCATGGGAAATCCCCGAACAAGCATTCGAGGAGTTGCTCGTGAACATGCTGGTTCACCGCAACTACTTCGTGGCCGCCCCCAACAAGCTCTTCATTTTCGATGATCGGGTGGAAATTCACTCGCCGGGGTGCCTGACAAACTCGCTCACCGTGGAGCAGATAAAGGCCGGTAATTCCATTCCTCGGAATCCCATCCTTCAGAGCTACGCATCCAAACTGCTCCCCTATCGCGGCATCGGCACTGGCATCCGACGCGCTCTCGCCCTGCACCCTCGTATCGACCTCTTCAACGACACCGAAGAGAACCGTTTCCGTATCATCGCCCGCCGCTGAACGAACAGCCAAGGCCGCAGGCCTGTGCGTCCATGTCCGCCGAGTCCCCTTCCCCCCGCCTCGCCGCCATCGCCGCCGAGCTGCGAGAACTGGAGGAGCACCGCTCCCGTCTCCTCGCCGAACAAGCCGAACTCACCCGACGCGAGTCCGATACACTCCCGCTAACCGGCCCTCAATCCATCTCCACGCCGCTCACCCCCGACCAAAAAATCGCCCTCTTCCTCTCCCTCTTCGCCTGCCGCACCGACGTCTATCCCCGCCGCTGGGAAAACACCAAGACCGCCCGCAAAGGCTACTCCCCCGCCTGCCGCAACGAATGGGTTCGCGGCATCTGCGAAAAACCCCGTGTCAAATGCACCGCCTGCCCCCATCAAGCCTTTCCGCCACTCGACGCTGACGCCGTCCGCGATCACCTCACCGGACGCCACACCATAGGCACCTACGCCATCCGCGCCGACGACACCTGCATTTTCCTCGCCGCCGATTTCGACGGCCCCGGCTGGCGCGATGACCTCACCGCCTACCTCCGCGCCTCCTCCAACCTCGGCCTGACCATCGCCGCCGAACGCTCCCGCCCCGGCCGCTTCATTCTCACTGGCTCGGCCAACGTCCTGCTGCTACCCCGCCTCGCCGACTCCCTCGCCGGGCGCATGGAAGTCCTGCGCCTCGCCCCGCTGACTCAGGTTGAAATCGCCCGCGCCACTCCCGGTCCCGGTTTCTTGGAACGGCTTTTCAATGCAAATTTCCCCGTTTCCTCCACCCTCACGCCCCGCCTTGGCGACGAGTTGATCGAACGCGTAACGACCGGCGGCCTCCCGCCTGCACTGGCCCGCACCACCCCGCGCCGTCGCCGCGACTGGCACCTCGCCTACGCCGACGCCCTCACCCAACGCGACATCCGCGACCTCGCCAACATCCGGTCCCTCGATACGATCCCCCGTCTTCTGGAACTGGCGGCCACCCAGACCAGCCACCTCTTCAACGCCAACGCGCTCTCCGCGCCCCTCGAACTCTCCCGCCCCACCGTGCGCGAGTATCTCGCCCTGCTGGAAAAGCTCTTCCTCATCGAGCTTCTCCCCCCCTGGCATCACAATCGCCTCAACCGCCTGGTAAAGACCCCCAAGCTCCACCTCGCCGACACCGGTCTCGCCGCCGCCCTGCTGGGCCTGGATGCCGCCGCGCTCAAGGCGGACCGCTCCGCCTTCGGCCGCCTGCTGGAGAGTTTCGTCTGCCAGGAACTCCGGCGCATGGCGACCTGGGCGGAAGATTCGCATCGATTTTTCCACTACCGCGACAAGGATCAGGTCGAAGTGGACGTAATCGTCGAGCGCGACGGACGGGACCTCTGCGGCATCGAAGTGAAGGCCTCCTCCACCGTCACCTCCGCCGATTTCACCGGCCTGCGCCGCCTGCAAGCAATCTGCGGTCCCCGCTTCAAATGCGGCGTGGTCTTTTACGACGGCGAAACCGCCCTTCCCTTCGGTGCAAACCTCTACGCCGTGCCTTACCCGGCTCTCTGGACAACCTAAACTCCGTTCATCCACCCGCCCCCGCCTCCACGTTTTCCTCGTCGCCGACCTTTACGCCGACCTCGGCATCGGCGGCTCCGCCTGGCAAATCCGCTACGCCCACCCAAGCCCACCGCACCCAAGAGCAGGGGGCAGGAACGAATGGCGCTTAGTTAGAGGCAGCGCAGTCCCAAAGATGCGTTCCATGACAGCCTAGGTCAGCCGATCTACATCTAGTCCACGCCGGCGCGGCAAAGACCAGGCGAGGATACAAGGTTCACTCGGTGGTCTTCGGCGAGGCAACAGTCGCTGATTCCGTTCTAATTAGTTCTTCAGGCCGGATATTAAGCGCCATCGCGATGCGGAATACTGTAGCGATTGTGGGCACTCTTTTACCCTGCTCGATGTAGCTCATCATGCATTGGGACAGCCCGGCCATTTCCGATAGACGGTTGATGCTCAGTCCGGCTGCTTGACGCTTCTCTTTGATTATCACTGCTACGTGCTCGCAATGCTTCACTGTCAGTTGGTCGAGGCGGCGACTCATTTCAGCGAAACTGGCGGGAGTTCGCCGTTGACAGACATATCGCTATAGCGATTACGCTTAAAGGAATTGAGCGTGCCGCCCCCTACTTAACTCAAACGCCTTTAATGAGTTTTAATATACTTCAGAAACCCACGCATCGGGAGATCATAGCCGGTTTGGAATCGTGGTATTGGAACTACGGCGCCAAGCGTAGCGCTGGAAAAAGCGCGGGGGTTCGTTGGCTTGATGAGGTCACAACTCTCCGCGAGCATCTAACGATCCACGACGAGAGCCGTAACAAGCCTCGACTGGGCATTTGGGGCCCGTCGCAATCGGGGAAATCAACACTAATATCGCAAGGCGCGGACTTGGGGGCTACTCCAGATGGCAGCGGTTCCGGCCTTAGTTGGCCCGGAGGTGAAAAAGTGCGATTCACCGGAACGAGCGAGACGCCTCGTTCGACAGTGGTTTTTAATCCATTCAACGGCAAATCAGATGCCTCAGGCTGTGTTACCCGGTTTATCGCGGCCGATAAAGTAGAGGATCCTGCGCGGCCAGTCTCCGTAGCCCTGCTGTCTAGCGATCAGGTTATGGCTGCGTTTGCGGCGGGTTATGCCGATGAAGTGGAGTGTGTGAGTTGGGATGCCGAGTCCGTGGGGAAAATACTCGTGGGTTTACCCGCCAACGGAATTAACCAGCACACCGAGAGTAGCGTCCGCGAATTGCGGCAACTGATCGCCATACTCGAGCAGCTCGCACCCATGGTAAGTCGCTTTCGCCTGTTCGCGCCCAGTGGAGAATGGAGGCTGCGACTTCTTGAGCACCACGCATTGAAAGGCCATTCTGGCAACATCCGCGTTTTGCGAGAGCAGTTATTATGGGACGCGAATCCGGAGGTGGCGAAAAAAATCTCAGAGATAGACGAGGCCCGCAAGAAGTTGGGTGTTGGCGAGGGTGCTAATCTCCAAGTTTCTTTTTCCGTCGCCGCGCGGCTGCTGGATATTGATGCGTTGAGAAAGTCCGAAGCGCTAACGGAGGTTAACGAATGGCGGCTAGCCGACAGGCAGATTACTGCCGGCGGAAGCGGTGTTCCTATAGCCGAGAAGTTTAAATACCTGCAGGCCCTTATCGGTGAGCTCATCGTTCCAGTGCGTCGTAATCAGCAGGATAATGGGTCAGCTTTCGGTGCGCTGCTCGACCGGATGGATTTGGTTGATTTCCCGGGGCTCCCAAACACGGCATCAGATGGGAAAAAAAGAAAAGAGATTGGGGAACTAGCGGATTTAGATTGGTGGACACTCGTTTTTAAGCGCGGGAAAACGCTCTCATTGGTCGCGAATGCTGCCCGGCGCCTGGAATTGGACGCTTTTCTCATCCTGATAAATGGTTCGCAGGCCGCAAAAACAACCCGCCCTGGGGAGTTGCGCTCGGCGATTCAGAGTTGGGCGCACGCTGCCGATTCCACATTCCCCGCAACTCTTGAGCTGGCGGCTTCACAGGGTGCGGCTCTGCCTTTGAAGTGCGTGACGGCGGTAACGTTTTTCGGGGAGATTGTTCGAGATATCCATACCAACGCTAGCCGCGAGGTTTCCCTTGGTGGTTTAAACCATCTCGATCAAATCGGAGCCCTGTCGAATCCTCGTTTCGTATCTCTGTTGCCGATCACCTATCCGAGTATACCGCGTGGCGAACTTCCGCCGCCTGGAACGGTTCGTGACGAGATCCAACGGCGAATCCGGGAAAATTCTGATTTTCAAAAGTATTTTGGGTCTGTCGAATCACTGGCCGCTTATGACGCGATGTTCAGGGAAGCGGACGGCGGTGCATCGCACCTATTCCGCTTTTTAGCCGGTTTAGTTTCTCACGACACTCGACGTCACTTGACGGCAAAGGCCTATTCTCAGGTGGAAACTCGTTTGGCTAAACTAGTCGCCGAATATCATCCGGTGGATGACCCCGAGGCGGAGAAGCGGGCGACGCTCGATGCCTTTGTTTCGCAAATCAATGCCCGTGCTGCTAGCACCACACCGAGGGAGGTGGGCATCGCTCTGCGCGATTTGTTGTCGGTAGATTATAAGCGCCTATCCCCGCTGCCAGCGAATATCCTCGGAAAAAGCGCGAGCGCTTACATCGATGAGCAGATTAATCAGTGGAGAGACATCGCTGTTGCCCACTCGAAATGTTGGGCAGCGTTGGGCGTTAGCGATACCGCGATGCGTGCCAGACTCGTCGGCTACTTCTCCAGCTCGATTCCACGAGCGAAAATTATCGATTGGATGAAAGAAAACCAGGTTGGCGTCCAAGACGGCTTCGAGCAAAAGGCCCACCGCAGGTTTGTCGCTACTTTGATCACGAACGGCTTAATTCATGGCGCTTCTCAACCAGCGCCGCATGGATCATGGGCTTGTGACAATGGAGAGCACGTGCGTCAAAAGATCGACAGCTTGGTCGCCGTTCAAAACGACGAGAGTCACAATGATGCACTTATGCGTGAAATGTGGCTGGCTCCGTGGCTCGCCACTGTGGAACGGCTTCAGGGTGCGAGCGCTCCCCCGCCTGCGGCAGAGCCGGGCGACGAAGAAATGCGTGAGTTCAAACGCAGACTCGGGACTAACGTCTAGCCCATACAAAAACTGCTGAAAACCGATCCACCGCCGAAACCATGCAGCCGTCCACCGTTCCTTTTGCGCCTCCGATCCTCGACTGCATCCCTGATGCTGGATGCCAGCAGTTTCGTGTTCCGCTCGACTTACCTGCCCCAAGTGCTGCGCCACCTCTGGATTACTCGAGCTGTTTTTGTCCAAGCACCAATCGTGAGTTACCTTGGGCACGTTGCCGCCCTGTCAAAGGTGACAAAGGTAAATGGCTTCTGGATCTATTGATAGATTCGACCCTAGGCACCTGTGAGCGCGGCTACATTCTTCACGAACGTCGCCAAGTGGTGGACGGCTATGATATAGGCCCCAACCCCTCTCGTAGAAATTCAAGCGCCTCTGGACCTTACGTGGCAGCTGATTTCAACGGGCTGCGTCCCGAAGGGTGGAAAGACGGGATGCCGGTTCTCAGCAATCTCGAATGCCGCATGGCCGGTTGGCCTTATTTACAGCTTCAAATTCGATGGATCGAGAATGATATTCCAATCCCCGTGGACATTGCGGTGGATTTCGGGAACACGCGGACATGTGTCGTTGCCAAGGAATCGGTGGAAGGCCGTTCGGTGAACGATTCACTCCACCCTATTCTGTTTTTGAAGGAGGGTATTCCTTACGAGAAAAACAAAGGAGACCAAGTCGCCGACTCTTACCTTGTTTTGCGTGAAACACCGACCACCGGGATGGCCGGCGAGGTTACGATCTGTGATTACAAGGTGATCCAGGGCGGTCTCTTCTCGCGAACCAAGGAAGTGGTTTCCCACGTCGAAAAGTGCGAACCACACCTTTTCGTGCAAGTCTCGCCCGTTATCCTGGGGCGTGAGGCCAAAGAACGCACTTGCGAACTGGATGTCACGCAGGGAAGCACGTCGCTCAGCTCCCCCAAACGTTACATTGGACAATCCGACCCGCTCTACGTCGGCAACCAGGGCCAGTGGATGATGCTGACCAAGGACTCGACGCCCGCGAAGGGGAAATCCAAGCCTTTAGGCGGGAAAAGTGTCCGCTTTCTCTCGGAAAACGACCGTCCATGGACGCGCGAAACCCCGCACAGAAACGAAGAATTCAAGGATAAACCCGCCTATCCCCGTGCCCAAGCCATGACGTGGGCCGCGCTATCCATCATCGAGGCCGCAGCTTCACAGATCAATAGTGTCAACTGGCGTCGTGGTGAAGCGCGACGGCGGTATTTGCGAAACGTTGCCGTCACCCACCCGGCGGGATGGACCGAGGAGGAAATACGGCAGTATCGGCGTCGTTGGCGGGAGGCACTCGATATTTTCGCGCTCACCCGGTGCAAAGACCCCTTCGCCAAACCCGCAGATCAGGGACCACCGAGTCTGCTCCTCGGCGATGAGTTTGCGCCAGATGAGGCCGTCTCTGCCCAACTCCCGATCATCTACTCAGAGATACACAGGCTGCGCGATGTCGGTGACAACTGGCTGGAGCTCTACGGGCGACCACAAAAACAGGGAGATCGCTATACCTCCCGCGTGATGTCGATCGATATCGGTGGCGGGACGACCGACATAGCGATCATTGAATACGCTGACGAGATGCGAGGATCGGGCGTTAGGTTGTCCACACGCCATCTATTCGGCGATTCCGTGGCGGTTGCTGGAGACATGGTCATCGAGAAAATCCTCAAGGAAGTAATTTTTCCCAAGCTGTGCGCTCGCGACCAATTGCCGGCCTTGGCCAAGTATTTGGATGAAATGACCGCGGGCGCTGCATCCAATCGGGGACGTTACGCTACGCTGATTTGGGAGCCTTTGGTTAGAAAATTGCTGGGCTTGACTACCACACTTACCGAAGACGAAACCATAATCTGCACGAACCCGCTAAGCGGCGAGACCCTACAGCTTAAGTTTAAGGGAGAAACCCACCAGTTTGAGCCCGAAATTGATGGAGACCAATATAAGGGGTTCGCGGGAGAACTGCGAAGCGAATTGCTTTCGCGTGGGGTTGAAAGCCCCGCTTCCGATTTTGATATTCCGGTTTCAGAAATCAACCGCTGCTGGAAGGAGATTTTCGAGCCCTTGACCCGTTCGTGGGCGGCCTACGCCGCCGCGCTTGAGGTAGATTTACTTTTGATTTCCGGTAAGCCTAGCGAACAACCAGTTATCCGCCAGTTGATTAGCGATACGATCAACCTGCCCTCACCCCGTGTGGTCTTCGCACGAAACTTCGAGGCCGGAAGTTGGTGGCCGATGGGGGACAAACAAATCGCCGACGCAAAACACGTCACCGTCGTGGGCCTCGCGCTCTACAGTGCAATCCAACGCGGAGAGGAACCAGCATGGGCGATTAAAACGGATCCCGGCGAAGCCTCCTCTTGGTGGCATCGTAATCATTGGGGTAAAATCACGGCGCAGATGGAGAAGCTCAGAAAAAGCGATATTTTCCTCCATCCAGCGGATGAAGAAGCCACAATCCAGATTCAGGTAGGCGTCAGGATCGCCCGACAGCTATTAAAAGAAGGAGGGCACGCGGACTTCGTTTACGAATTGCGATGGCGTGACATGGAAAAGCGCCGATTGGGCGAGGCGACACCGCGACCGATTATAAACGCCACCCTTCGACGAAAAAGTTCTGCCACCGGGGGTGAATATCTAGAACTTGTTAGCGCCATCGCTGCCGACGGCAAGGACATGACCAATGACGTCGAACTCCACCTGAACACCATGGTGGCAAAGACCCATTGGAGGGACAGCGGGCGTTTCAGCCTCGCTGAAACCGGCGGACATTAATCCAGAGCGCCGTCCCGATGTTCGATCAAATCATAGTATTGAGTGTGGCCGCCGTGCTCGTGACAGCGGTCATTTTTTGCTTGGAGGTCCTGGAAATCGGAAAACTTAAAAGGAGCATTGCGGTCATCAAGGGCCGCCTCGCTGAGACGGAAAAAAATCTGAAGCATGCTCTTCAATCGCCAACGCAAGATTCAGCGCAAGCGCCCCAACATATTCCATCAGCGGATGAGGGATCGCTAATGAAACTGAGAGCGGATCTCCAGCGGGTCACACAGGAAAAGAACGAACTCTCGAACGCTCTGGCCGAACTCAAGGTGACGGGCGAGGAGGCCCGGCGGCAAAATGCCTCCGCGCGAGACCAGCAAGCTAAACTCCAAACAAAGCAAAACGAACTCGAGACGGACCTTGCCAAGGCGAAGGACGAACGTGAAGAAGCGCGACAAAAATGCGACGCAGCGCATCGTGAGCGTGACAACGCTCGCGTCGAACGTGAGCGCTTGGTGGCGGCGGCTTTGGCCGAAGCGAATAAGATAAAGGCCGACGCAGCCCGTGAACTCACGGAGGCAAAATCACTGGAATCACGGTCGCGGTCGCGATTCTTGCCTGAGGCTCTCCAGGAAGCGACAATTGTCACGCTCGTGGACGGATGGTTGAAGGCAGACTCGGTCACTCCGCTCGAAAACGTGGCGCTTGCGCGCGTGCACCAAATCACCGGCCTGCTTCCCCTTTCCAACAAGGAAGGCGCCGATCTCCGGTCACTTCACACCGCCTTGCGCGACCTCGGACAGGCACTCTCCGATTGGCTCCATTCGAGGGAAACCCCTGCGTCGGCGGCAGAAAAACTGGGGGAAATCGCCTCAGCCTTCAACGCCATTGCGCTAGGACTTTACGAACTACGGGCGGTAAAAACCGGCGATTCCTACGATGCCGATATGATGGAGGCTACGCCCCGTCCGGAGTTTGTTTCCCGCGTAAAAGGCTGGGCGGTTTTCACAGGAAAGGGCGCCCGCGTTTCCAGGGCCGCCGTCACTTAACCACTTCGCTCCCGAAACCTATGTCTCAACACGATCACGGTATCACTCGAAACAAACCCGACGGGTTGCATGTGGACACCAACCAACATCGCCCGGCTTCGCTCTCACACACCGGTGGTGATTACTGGTGCGAGTCCTTTACCAAAGAACTGCGCAAAGCCGGTCTGGTTGAGACGCCCGACGCGGTGTTTCCGTGGGTTTCACGGCGGCATGACGAGAACCGCATTGCGGTGTTCAAACTGACGAACCAGGGGCGGGAGTTAGCCAAGAAGAGCGTGCCGCTTTCCGATTCTGGCGCGAAGCTCCCGAAAGCACAGCTCGACGCCCTTGAAGCGGGAATGGACCGTCTGCGCTCGCAGGCGAAAGAGGCGGATGGCGATCTTAAAAGTCAGTTACTCGGCTTTCGTCTGCCGCCTCCCGACAGCCCCTATTACCGGGTCTCGAAAGAGGGATCGTTTCCGTGGTCAAAACGACGACTTGTGATTCTTTGGGGCTTGGGTGTTCGCGACCAAGCGATTGCCCCCGGTCACCCTGATGCAGCGGCATTTGGTTACCTTCGGCGCTTCGAAGCCACCGAGCGCGGATTGGGTGCTATACTGCGGTGGCTGCTGATTGCGCTGCTTTTACTGCTGTTGCTGCTGGCAGCCTTCGAAATATCGCGCGAAGATAAAGATAAGGGCGCTAATCCCAGTTCCAGTTCTGGTAACGGTTCCGGTTTGGGAGGCTCAAGCACTGGCACTGGTGGCCAAACTTTTGGGGGGGGCGGTCAGGGCGGTGGAACAACCAATGGCTCAAATAATGGCAGTTCCAGTTCTGGTAATGGTTCCGGCTTGGGAGGCTCAAGCACTGGCACTGGTGGCCAAACTTTGGGAGGGAACGGCCAGAGCAGTGGAACAACCAATAGCTCAAATAATGGCAGTTCCAGTTCTGGTAACGGTTCCGGTTTGGGAGGCTCGAACATTGGAACAGGTAGCCAAACTTCGGAACCAAACCCGCATACACCCACGTCACTCACTGGCTTAAGCGTAAGCATATCCGCGCGCATTCAATCGCCAAACGCGGATGGCACTCTGCGCACCGAAATCGCCGTGTCATTAAGCCCTATAAACACGAAAATCACTCGGGTGGAGTGGACGGTCGGCGGAGTTCGCTATCAAGAAAAGACACCGAGAATCACCCCGAACCTTGCCGCTGGCCGCTACGAAGTGCGTGCCGAAGTTTACATTCGCGACGAATATAAACCGCTAGTCGCACTCACCACGATTACGGTCACCCGCTAACACACCCATTTCCGCGAGTGCCGAATGCGTAAAATCTGCCCCGCCTTAAGTGGAAAGCGGGGGCGCTGAGAAAACAAAAACAATCCCGGCTCCGACCCTAGCAAAATCGTTTCGCTACCAGTGGTGCCCAACGCGTAACGCTCCACCTCAAGTTTCACCACGAACTTTACTATCAGAAAATCGCCTAGGTTCGCGGCATCTTCCGCGTCACCTTCCGTTCGCGGCACCGCGCCGGGAAGCAGATTTGCATCACTCACATTGCCGGAAGCTCTATCACATGAAACCTGAACCTAAACGACACTTGTTGAAAATCGCCCTCGCGCCGCTCGCCCTGATGGTGCTTCTGCTCGGGGGCTGCTTCGACAGTAACCGCATCGAAGAAATCTACGCCTGGCCGCCTGACGGAAAGTGGGCGTCCGTAGTTAAACGTGATCAAGAAGAAGGGCTACTTCTCTGCGACGCCGAGGGCAACCTTTCCGCTCCGCTCGTCCCGGGCGTGACTCGAGTCGCGTGGCTGAGCGATTCGCAACGGATGGTTCTGGCGCGCAGCCACGAGGAATCCAAGTGGTCGCCGATCGCGCGTGCGATGAGTCAAACGCGGGCCGAGGCGCTGGTCGCTCAGGCCTTAGCCACCTGGCAAAAACTCCAGACAGGCTCTAGCTGGGGCGGTGACACCGGCGTCGCCAGCTTGTTTGCCGGCCGCCATTTCGAATGGAATCTCATCTGCATCTACCTACGCGAACACTATGGCGAAATTCTCCATTCCAAACTCGACGCGGACCAGTGGGAGGAGGTGGCGAAGCGGACCGTTAAGATTCATAGGTTGGTCATGGCGCGGATCGAAAGCGCCGGCGATAAAATCGCCATCGGCACCCAACTTTATGAAGGAATAGACGAAATCTCCAACGTCCGCGTTTCTCCCGATGACAAGGCCATCGCTTTCGTCACACTACTGGAACCTGAAAATAGCTCCATTAGTCGGCTATGGATCGTGCCGGTTGGTGCGTCCAACGCGCAATTAGTCGCCGAAAACGTCTTTGGCTCCGACTGGACAGGCGACTCGCGTTCGCTTGCTTATGTTCAGATCCCGGGCATGGATTTTATAGACAAACTGCCGTTGGGCGTGCTCGTGCAACGCGAAGTGCTGGATGCGGATGGAAAGATTCAACTCCAGTCCAATGGTAAGAATCTCGCTTTCGGTCTGAGCCTTTTCTCTAATTTATTATGGGAAGGGTGCTCCGAGGGCAACGCGATGCCCATCCGCATCCGCTGTTTGCAAGACGGCCGGATTCTGTTCAATGCCCAAGAACTCAGCCTGCCGGCCACCATGGACGACGGATTCGATGGGCGCTCGCAACTCTTTGCCTTCGACCCCACCCGGCAAGCCACCTTGGTCCGATTGATCCCGCGCTCGGAGCAAGAGAAGGTGCCGCATTCTCTCGCGTTTTTCGAGGTTAGCCCCAGCGAGAAGCAGGTGCTCTTTGGCGACTGCAGTGGCAACGTAGGCGTGTTTACGCTCTCTACGGGCAAAGTTGAGCAAGTGCAAAAAGGCGGCGAGGATACAACTGGTGCGGTGGGTGCGCCCGTCTGGCGCACAGAAGCGGAATTCGCCTATACGCGGCGCACTCCAGAGAAACACGGCGAGAAGTCCGCGCGCGCTGGCGAGGTGGTACTGCGTCGGGGCACCGAGGAAACAGTCCTCAGCCGAAGCTGGCCCGACGAGATGGTGAACGGGCTGTTTAAATGATGAAATAGCGCCCGCCCGGTCGGCTTCCGACTGTGACACAGGCATTCTTGCCTGCGGGCTCGTGAGCGGAACGGAGTGCAGAGTTCAGGCCGTCGTTTGTGGATTCTGCCACACATCGCTCATCCGTCCCGCCTCCCTTGACCAAGGTTCCCTGCAAAAACTACCGCCTCGCCTGCGCAAAGGATGGCACACGCAGACCGGGCGACTGGCGGGCTCGAAATTAGCGGGCTAAGCATGATGATGACTCGCACCGTGGAATCAATCGCGGCAGCCACAAAGGGGCTGGCTTCTAGGTCAGGCGTCGGCGGACACGTAGCCGAGCAGTTTTACCGGGGTCGGGCAGAGGTTCGTGAATTCTCACTCACCCTGCCCGCCCCCTCATCTAGCCCCTGCCCTCCAAGCGCCCGATCACCGCGCCCAAACGTCCGCGCATTCGCTTCGTCTCAGCCTCCCGCCACGCCCGCAACAAGAGTAACCACGAGGCATCCGCCACCGCCCCGACCTGCCCGCAGACCTCCTTCAGCCACCACTCGGCCGCAAACCTCTTCGCTTTATCGAGCCCCTGATCCATGTAACCGATCAAGGGCTATCTCTCCCGCTTGCGTTCAAACCTTAACCACCCCGGATGGAAACACGTGTCGATCTTCGCCAGCACGTCCGCCTCGCTCCACACCGCGAAAAACCCATGGCCGGGCAGATTAATCAAGCCCAGCCACCGCCTTTTCACCCGCGCCCTGCTCCCCGGTCATTTTCCAATCGTCATTCGTCCATCCGCCGTCGTCATTCAGCAATAACGCGCCAAGCGCGCCCCCGCCCATGTCCTTCGCCGACTCCTACCACGCCACCACCCTCGCCCTGCTCGACTCCGTTCGCGCCCGCAACCTCGCCACCCTCCGCGCGCTCGGCCCCATCATCGGCCGCTCCCTCGCCGCCGGCGGCGTGCTCCACCTTTTCGGCTCCGGCCACTCCGAAATGCTCGCCCGCGAGATCATCGGCCGCGCCGGCGGCCTCATGCCCGTCACCGGCCTCTTCGACCCCGGCTACGGCTTCTCGGAAAACATCGTCGGCTACGGCACCCGCCTCGCCCAACGCTACGAAAACACCTACGGCATCCAGACCGGCGAGTGCTTCATCATCATTTCCAACTCCGGCAAAAACGCCTCCCCCATCGAGGTCGCCCTCCACGCCAAAGCCCGCGGCCTGACCACCATCGCCCTCACCGCGCTCAGCATGAGCACCACGTCCCGGACCGTGCACCCCGGCGGCAAAAACCTACACGAAATCTGCGACCACACCCTCGACAACGGCGGCGTGCCCGGCGACGCCGTCGTCGAGGTCGAGCACGGCCGCTTCGCCGGCCCCACCTCCACCCTCACCGGCTCCCTCCTGCTCAACCTCCTCGCCCTCGAAGCCGTCGAATGGCTGCGCTCCCAGGGCCACTCCCTCCCCCTCGTCACCAGTCAAAACATCCCCGGCGGCATGGAGGCCAACATCGCACTCGCCGCCCGCTACCGCACCCGCCTCAGCAAACTCATCGGCTAGCTCACGCTTACCAGCTCTACTAGCCTTACTAGCTCTACCAGCTTACTAGCTCTACTAGCTCCACCATGGCCCGCGCCCTACGCCCCCGCCCCGACCCCTTGGCAAAACCCGCCGGCCCCGCCCGCACGGTTTACTTCGCCGGCGAGCTCTTCTCCGCCAAGCACCTCATCGGCAACGCCTACCTCGCCGAAGCCATCCACGCCGCCTCCCACGGCCGCTACCTCTGCCGCCTGCCCCAGGATTTCGAGCTGCGCAGCCACCACCCCCAGCTCATCCGCGACAAAGACCTCCGCAGCCTGCTCGAATGCGACCTCGCCGTCTTCAACTTCGACGGCCCCGAGCTCGATAGCGGTACCGTGGTCGAGTTCATGTTCGCCAAATTCGCCGACATTCCCTGCGTCCTCCTCCGCAGCGATTTTCGCTCCGCCGGCGACCAAGGCCCCGGCCAGGACCCGTGGAACCTCATGGCCAGCTTTTACCCCCGCTCCATCTCCGTGCCCGTGCACAGCATGGCGCTCTATAAAAAAGCCTACGCCGCCGCCCGCCGCGCCGCCCACGACGATATTACCCGCCTCGCCGGCCAGCACAGCTCGGCCACCGCCCAGACCCTGTGCGAACAAATCGCCGTCCTGACCGTGCGCGGCCTTGATCGCGCCGCCAAACTCCCGCCCGCCCTGCCCAAACACCTGCGCGAAGAAGTCTACGCCTGGCTAGCCCTCATGCCCGGCCTGCGCGGCGACCCCAAAAAACACCGCAAAACCCTCGAACGCCTGCTCAAACACAAAGTCGAAAACGACCTGCTCTAAGCCGAGTTTTTCCCGCCGCCCATACGTTCATTAGCCATTGGTCATTCTCCTAGCTCCCCGCTCCCATGCTCCACGTCCTTCAGCACCCGCTCGCCGCGCACGCCCTTACCCACCTTCGCGACCGCACCACCAAGCCCGCCACCTTCCGCACCCTGGCGCACCAACTAGGCCTGCTGCTCGCGCTGGAGTCCACCCGCGACCTGCCCACCCGTGCCCATTTAGTTGATACACCCTTGGAGCCCCACCCCGGCAAGGTACTCGCCCACGGCCTCGTCGCCGTGCCCATCCTCCGCGCCGGCCTCGGCCTGGTACAGCCCTACCTCGACCTCTTCCCCGACGTGGCAGTCGGCTACGTCGGCCTCGAGCGCGACCACCAGACCGCCGTGGCCCGCAGTTACTACCGCAAACTCCCGCCGCTCGCCGGTAAACGCGTGCTCTGCCTCGATCCCATGCTAGCCACCGGAGGCAGTGCGGTGCAGGCGCTCGACCTCCTGCGCGAAGCCGGCGCGACCGATCTGGCCCTGGTGGTGATCGTCGCCGCCCCCGAGGGCGTGGCCGCCGTGGAAGCCGCCCACCCGGACGTCCCCATTTTCACCGCCGCCCTCGACCGCGAGCTAAACGCCCAAAAATACATCCTCCCCGGCCTCGGCGACTTCGGCGACCGCCTCTACGGCACCTAAAAAAACGCCCGCCGCCGCCAGTCAAAGTAACCCAATAGGATACTTTGCTTGCTGCCACAAGCCGCCCCACCCGCATTAGCCTGAGCGATCACCAGCAAACCGCGGCGAACGCTTTCGCCGCCTCACTTCAAGCCCAAGGGCACGAGATCCTCGTCGGTCTTGGCCATCGTCGCGAAAGCCGGCTCCATGGCCACCGCCCTAGCCAGCCGTGCCCGCGCCGCATCGAGTTCGCCCAACTGGGCCAGATAACACGCCAGATTGTAGTGCAACACCGCGCTGCGCGCCCCGAGCCGTGGTTCGGCCGCCTCCAAAATAGCCCGCGCCGCCCCGAGCCCGCCGACTTTTTTCGCCCGCCGCTCCGCAAAAGCCCCATGCAACCAACCCGCGTCGAGCCCAGGTGCCTCCTTGCGCAAGCGTCGCGCCAGACGCCGCGCCACCGTCCAGGTTTCCGAAGCCATCGCCACCTCAAGCTGCATGGCCAACACCCCGGGAGCCGAGCGTTCCGCCTCCGGTACCCCGGCCAGCTCCTTGCGCGCCTGCGCGAGCAAACCGAGCAGCAAATACCCCGACACATAGCCAAGGCGTTTGGTGGTGGCCGGTGAGAGATCGTTCACACTCCCCACTACTCTCCCTCCCCCGCCAAAAATCAACCCCGCACTCTACCCGCCACCGCCCTGCACCAAACGCCGCTCTACAATCACCGCCCCGACCCACCCGCCCTACTTCACCCGTCCTGCCTCCACGGCCAAAGTAACCTATTGGGTTACTTTGGCCGTTCGCACGACTCATGGCTTACCAGCCCTCATCAGGCCACGCCGACCGGGTGTCCGGCTTGGCCCGGCGCGCACCCGGTCTTGCCATTCGCCGGACGAAGCGCGTCATAACAACCCGTTCCACGATGCCCCCTCCCGCCGCCAAACGCACCATCGACATGCAAATCCTCGCCGACTGGGTCGAGCCGGACGCTCGCGTGCTCGACCTCGGCTGCGGCCGCGGCGTGCTCCTGGAGTTTCTCGCCCAGACCCGTCAGGCCCGTGCTTTCGGCGTGGATCTCGATTTCGGAAAAATCACCGCCTGCGTGCGCCGCGGCCTCTCCGCCTACCAGGGCGACATGCTAGGCTACATGCGCGCCCTCCCCGACGGCCACTTCGACCACGTGGTCTGCTCCCGCACCCTGGAGGAAGTGCCCGACCCCAAGGCCGTCATCACCGAAGCCCTCCGCGTGGGCCGCACCGCCACGGTGGGTTTTGCCAACCACGGCTATTGGAAAAACCGCTACGACGCGCTCCTGCTCGGCCGCAAACCGCTCAACCCGGTCTATCCCCACCCCTGGCACGAGAGCCGCCCGGCCAACCCCGCCACCATCCTCGATTTCGAGTCCTTCGCCGCCGCCTCCGGCTACCGCATCGCCCGCCGCGCCCATCTGCGCGGGGATTGGAAAACGACCTGCGCCTTCTGGCCCAATCTCTTCGCCGGTTACGCCCTTTATCAACTCGCGCGCTAAGAGCCTATCCGGCTAACCAATGGAGTGGTTAGCCGGATAGGCTCTAATTCTACTTTGTTAAGATTTTCCTTGATTTCCGATCAGTCGCCGGTCATTGATTCGCATCGTAATCAATAACCAAGCGCCTTGCGGCGCACAAAAAAAATGACACGCAGGGCGTGC
>JAIXRU010000326.1 GCA_027485045.1 Opitutaceae bacterium
GGAAATTGGCCGGCGCCTCACCCTGATTCATGCTCCGATCACAGCCCAGGAACTTCAAGCCCGGCCTGAATTGTTGGCCAGGGCGGATGTGATTTTCAGCGGCTGGGGCGCTCCCTTGATGGATGAGTCCTTCTTGCGCTCCGCTCCACGGTTAAAAGCGGTGTTTTATGCCGCGGGCTCGATAAAAGGTTTCGTAACGGAGGCCTTCTGGTCCCGAAATATAGCCATCACCAGCGCCTATGCACAGAACGCCATACCCGTGGCGGAGTACGCCCTCAGCGCGATAGTATTAGCTTTAAAACAGTTCTGGTACTACGCCATGGAGACGCGCCGACTGGGCAGATTTCCCGACCGGGTGCGGGTTGCCGGGGCCTACCGCTCTCGGGTCGGGCTCATCTCCCTGGGAGTGATCGCACGCCAACTCCGCCAACATCTTCGGGCGCTTGAGGTGGAAGTGGTGGTGTACGATCCTTTCGTCCGGGCGGAGCAGGCGGACGCACTAAATATCAAACTCGTCAGCCTTGAAGAGTTGTTCGCCACCAGCGATGTGGTGTCGCTACACACCCCCTGGCTTAAGGAAACCGAATACATGATCCGGGGGCATCATTTTCAAAAAATGAAAAAAGGCGCCACCTTTCTCAATACGGCGCGCGGCGCGATCGTGCATGAGCCGGAAATGATCGAGGCACTCCAGCAGCGTCCGGATTTGACCGCCGTGCTGGACGTTACCTGGCCTGAGCCGCCAGTGGAAAACTCCCCCCTTTATACTCTGCCAAACGTGGTGCTCACCCCCCATATCGCCGGCTCCCTGGATGGCGAATGTCGGCGCATGGGCGACCTGATGATCCAGGAATTTGATCGCTGGATCGCGGGTGAGCCGCTTACGGGACTAATCACCCGGGAAAAAAGCCTGACCATGGCGTGATTTTAAGCGACTAAGCAAAAGGGAAAGCGCGCTCCGCAGTTTAAAACCGCCGCATCTTTCCCCATCGCACCATCGAACAGGTTATACAAAAGTTAGAACAACGCTGTAAGACCCAAAAACAAAGACACCCTTGCCACGCTAAAGCCCCCGCTCCAGCTTGGGATTTTAGCAAAAACGTTTTCCATCCCACCCCACCCAACTCCAAAAAAACATGACCTCAAAATTAAATACTCCCGGTATCGCCCTGGTCTTTGCACTCATTTCCACCGGTTTATCGGCATCCGACAATTTTATCCGCGACAGTTCCTTCGAACTTGGCAAAGGGTGGAACTTATTCATCCCGCCCGAGAGCAAATCTCATGGGGTGAAATTCGAATATGTAGCCGGCGGAATCAACGGCTCTCGGGCCGGTCGCCTGAGCTCGGACGAAGTCACCCGGGCAGCCTTGTCCAATACCCGCTTTGCAGTCGTTCCCGGCGAACGCTACCAGATAAGCTTCAGCTACAAAGCGGAGCCCAATGGCGTTGTTGCCACCGGTCAACCCGGCTTGGTTATCCGGGTGAATCTGCTGGATAATAACAAAGTCACCCTGTCCCCGATTTATGTATTATACGACGGAAAGGTGGTCCCGGCGGTAAAGACCTTCCCCACCCCTGCCAAGCTCGCCACCGAATGGACCAAGGTGGAAGCCATCGTCGATGCCCCCATGGGGGTTTCCACCTTTGATATAAACCTTTTCTTGTGGGGTTATCAGGGAGCGATTTTATTCGACGACATCTCCATGCAACTCGCTCCATGATCCAACGGGCGAGCGGTTCGGGACTTTTATAATCCTCGGGTTTCTCCTTTGCCCGGCAAACTCCCGGGCAAAGGAACTTTCAGGCCAGGGACGGTAGATTAAGAAACCAAGGTTGCTCCGGGCCTACGCGTACAATCGTCCGGCCCTGTTGCCAGGTGCCGTCTACCAGCACGTGATGCGGATGTTGGGGACGGCCTCGTTCATTGCGATGGATCATCGCCACCAAGGCATCCACCGCCATCGATCCGA
Source organism: Opitutaceae bacterium (assembly GCA_027485045.1). GTDB lineage: Bacteria > Verrucomicrobiota > Verrucomicrobiia > Opitutales > Opitutaceae > IMCC26134_A. The sequence goes on from JAIXRU010000326.1 coordinate 1,974, forward strand.
TCAAATTGTCGTTTTGCAACATGCCTCCTGAAAGATCATCCCCCTCACACACGTGGACCGAGGCCAGGCCCAGCTCCTGCGGTATTTTTATACCCGCATTCCGGATCCAGGAAAAGAAACCTTCATCCAAACCTACGACCACCTCGGGTTTGACCGCGTGCACCCATTTTATAAGCGCTTGCTGACCGGATACGGCGGAAAGTCGGTGCACGGGAACCCGATCCGCCTCGGGTATGGAATCATTATAAGCGGTATAGGCGGAGCTCAGGCCCATGTTTATTCTCAGATTATAAACTTCATCGAGGCAAAGCCCGATGCGTCGGTAACCCAGGCGACGCAGCTCGCGAAAAAGCAGCATCATGGTGCGAAATTGATGATTGGTCACCCGGTTGAATTGCGGTTCCTGCAAGCTATAACCGAGGGTAACCACGCTGAACTCCTCCCAATCGAAGCCGGGAAGCAATTCCGCCGACCTCGGCAAAGGAAATATCATCATACTGGTGATTCCCCGCGCAAGCAACTGCCGCTTTAACGCATCCGGCTTCGAATTGTGATTATTACCCAGCTTCACTTCTTCGACTTTATAACCAAGAGATTCGGCGCGTTTGACCGCCCCGTCACGGTAGCTGCGATAACAGGGAATCGCCACCATGTCCTCGGAATTTGGAAAGGAGTTTAACAAGGCGATGGTCGCTTGATAAGCGGGCTTGCGCCGGCCCGCTCCGTAGGCAACCAAGGAACTCAACATGGGGTCGGGTCGATAATTCATCTCCCGCGCCAGGGCTTGAATACGTTCCCGCGTCGCCGGGGGCAGTCGCGGACTGTCTCTCATCGCCAAAGATACGGTCGTGACGTGTACACCTGCCCGTGCGGCGATCTGGCTGAGGGTTACGCGAGGAGTTATCATCGTTCGGCTGGCCGGTTTGCCTGATTATACAAGAGAACGTTAAGGAATCACGGGCTGAAACTGCACTGGTTTGGTGGCTGAAAAATGGATATAGGGAAACGGTAGCATCCGCTCAAATCGTTAATAAACCAGCGAGTAAAGGGGCATGGTAACGGTTTTTTTGGGGGGTTTACAGTAGGGGAGCGGTAAACCCGCCATGGGCTGGCGTCAAATCAGCCTTCGGGCGTGAAGGCCCGCCTCCGTTTTTCGAGACCGGGCTTAGCCGTGGTTCACGAATGCTCCCGCCGGATTGAGTTTCCACGGCCAAGCCCTCCCTCCGGGTTCGTTCGGAACCACCGGCAGCATGCCCTGTTCGGATTAGAATCGAAAGCTCGGCGACCATCCTTTGATCGCGAGCCTTAACCTAAATTCTATAGATAGCACTACAGAATTCTGGTCTTCGCCCAAAAGACCGGGCCGACCGGGCTATCCAGGCATGTCTTCACCCGAATACGGCGCTTATCTCCGGTGGTCTCGCGCAACCTGCTAAAGGACAGTCTACTGCGCAACCGGCTCCAGGGTCAGAATCACCCGGGCCTCGCTGACCGGCTCATCAAGCGTGATGCCGAGCCGCCGGGCTTTTTTATTATTCGGCAATGTCTCCGGGAGGAGCTCTTCGTTCAAGCGATAGGATTTTCCAGCGGCGTCGATAGTGACCTCGACCGTCTGGCCGCCATCTCTCACTCGCACCGTGCGGTCGTTAATCCGTTCAAACTCACCCAGCGTGACCAAGGCGGTGGCGAAGCTTTGGGGCGAAGAAAAGTGCACGTTATCGATAATCTGCACCAGCGGACGCAGGCCCCTTTGCAGACTGAAGGTGCGCTCCAGCGATTGTAACTCGGCGACTTCGTAGCCACCCTTCAGATCCAGGGTGACTTCATCGTGATCCGCCGTCCAGACGCGTCTGACCACCTGCGCGGCAAACCGTTCACCGGTGGATTGTTCGCGGCCGGCGACCAGGGGAACGGGATGTCCATAAGAGGAAATAACCCGGCTTTCATAACGTTGGGGGCTGAAGGTGCGTTTGGTGTATATTTCCATGCCCGGATCGAGAATCGGGGTCGCCCCGTTGACCGCTATAATATACGACCCCAAGTCGTTGTGGTTGTGCAGCTCGCCATTGTGACCGCCTTTGAAGGCTAGGCCAAACGGGGCTTGGTCGCCGCCGGCGCGCAGGATAAAAACCTGCGCCTCGGCAAACTCATCCCGGAGCGCGGCCGTCGGTACCGGTGCCTGGTTTTCCTGGGTCCGGTCAGCCCCGAGGGTGATCGCCACCCGGTGCAGCGTGGCGCCCAGCCCATGATACAGAGGAAGGGGGGCGGGAATGTCCCGCTGCCTCCAGGCGGGTTGTCCCAGGTTCAGTTGTCTTTCTATGCTATCAAGCGCCCAGGGCGAAAACTTCACGCCCGGGGCATTGTCCGAGAAACTGGGATACACCCCCGGCGTGATGGCCAGCCGCGCAGGGTAGGCGGCGATGCTCCGGATACGCTCGCCTTGCATCCAATCCACCCGGCCCGCAGTGGCCGTTTTCACCGCCTGGCAGAGTTCGATATAAGCGCCAAAGCCGTAATTCCAATAGGCCGGGCCCTCGGTCGAGTACCCTTCGGCGGTGAAACCATCCCGCAGGTAAATGGGCAGGTAGGCTTCCGCACCGGCCAAAAACTCGGCCCTGGTCTGGCGGGACTCGATCAAGGTCAGGGCGGAAACCAGCACCCCCGCATGACAAACCGCGTTCCAGTTGTTAACCGCAGTCATCCACGACACACCCGATCCCACCCGGCCGGTGCGCGCCGCTTCGAGGTAGGGCTGCAACACTCGTCGGCTTACCTCGTGGCGGATGGCCGCGCGGGTCGGAGCCTGGAGCCGGTTGCCCAGCCAGGCGTCCACCACCGCGAGCAGGGAGCCTCTCGCGGCCGCGGCCAAATCGAGCACCATGACCCCGTCCGGACCTTTGCGCGGGTACCAATGCGCCGGCACCGCCCAGGTGTTCTCGGCCAGGATCAACGCGAGCTCCTTCTCGATGGCGGGCAAAAAGTGACCCTTGGCCTCGACACATTCCGCCAGGGTGAAATGCGCCAGCCGCTCACTCCGTTTTCTGAAGGCGGTTTCGTAGCCCCGACGATCCCCGGTGGTGTTAAACGCTTCAAAGAGCTCCGGGGTGAGCACCGGGGACGTTTCCTTTAAATCGGCGAGCGCCTGCACGAACACGCGTTGGATCTCGGTGGTCTTGGCCAACTCCGCCCAACTCGCCCGATCCTCGATCGCAGGCTGCGGCCGATACGTGTCTTCGACTAACACTGCGGCGAATCTCGCCACCGCTTCTTTTTCCATCGGCACCCTGCTTTTGGGCGCTTCCGGCATGGCCAGCGGAACGCCCGGCACAGGTATGACCAGGGACCCCACCGGAGCCGGTGCCCCGTAACTTACCGGGGCCAGAAAAAATACGGAGCATAAAAAAAGGGCGGTTCGCATGGGGGGCTAAGAAATTAGGATCACGAGGCTGGGTCTGCGGACAGGGGTAAAAACAATCAACCGCCCCGAGCCCGGGCCAATCCGTTCCATTCTTGGCCAAGGTCCGAAGGATTAGGCGCGGCGGGCAAGCGTATGCCGGGTCGGGACCAAGACGGCGCGGCTTGGCGGCGTCTCGGTCCTCCGGCTTTGGCGGGACGCGTTAGCGGCGGCGGCGGCGGGTGCTGATCCAGCCCAGGACCGCAATTCCGGCGAGCGCGCTGAAGCTGGCGGGTTCGGGTATGGAGCTGATGGAAAAGGACAGGGTCTTATCGACCGTGTTCAAGGCGAAGCTGCCGGTGTAGCCGGCGTTGAGCAGCGCGGTAAAATCACCGCCCGAAGCGAAGGTGGTGGAGCCGAAGCTGACCAGTTTGTACGTGCCGACCACCCCGCCGCTCAGATCGAAAGTATAGGCGCCGGCCGCCCCTTTGTTAAAGGCATTGGTCAAGGTAAGCAGCGCGGTGGTGTTTTCCGGACTGCCCAGGCTGAAGGACAACTTGCCGCCGCCCTCCAGGGTAAGGACGGAGGCGGTGGCGGTGAAGCTGTTCATGGCCAGGGTCGCGCCATTGGCCACGGAGATCGCACTGCCGGTGGAGAGGGCGTTGTTGGCTCCGAGGGCCAGCGTACCCGCGCTGATCGTGGTCGCACCGGTGTAGGTGTTGCCTACGCCCGAGAAGGTCTGGGTGCCGGTGCCGATCTTGGTCACGGCCACCACTCCGTTCACCCCGGTGATGCCGGTCATATCGGCGGCGGGAAACACGGTGGAGAAATCCGCGCCATTCAGGATTTTGCCGGAAAAATTGCCGCTCTGGTTGTTGTTGCCCAGGGTGAGAGTGCGGGTGACCCCGGTGTTGTTCAGACTGGTCACGGTGCCGGCACCATTGAGACTAGCGACTTGCAGGGAGGCGCTTACGTTTGCAGTCCCCAGGTTAAATACCCCGCCCGTTTCGACCGTGACCACGGGGGCGTTGGCACCGTTGGCAAAAAGATCGGTGGAGCCGAAACGGGTGATCACATTCTGGCCCAGGATCAGCCCGGCGTTATTGACAAAGGACATCGCGGAATTGATGCCGACCGCCGACCACAGATTCGTGCCGTTGGTGCTGTTGTCGCCGACGAACCGGAGGGTGCCGTTGGCGATGCTGATGGCGGGACCGTTGGCGACGGCGATGAAACGGGCGCTCTCGTTTCCACTCGATTGCAAGGTCGCCAGGTTGGCCGACCGCCCGAGGGTGACCGTGCGCGTGCCGTTAGCCAGGTCGACCGAACCCCCCAGACTGAAACGGCCGTTCGCGACATTCACCCCGGCACCGTTGTTAACCGCGAAATTACCATTAAACACATAGGAAGGCGCGGCATTATCCACCCCGCTGCCATAGAGGGTGCCCCCATTGATCGTGACGGTCCCGGTGCCAAAAGCACCACTCGTCACCACCCCATTGTTCGCCACCGAGGCGCTGCCGACTTTGACCGCGCCGCCGCTGTTTAAGGTAAACCCGCCCGAGAAGGTATTGGCCGCGTTCAGAAACACATAACCCTGGCTGGAGCCGTCGACCGTCAACCGGCCCGCACCGGAGATGACTCCGCTGGCCGTGATCTGGGCGGCCGTATTGGATGCCGCCCCGCCCGTGCGCCAGACTTGATCGGAAGCCAGGGTGACGGTCGAGCCCAGGGTGAGCGTGCGGGTATTGGTTATGCCCGAGAAATCGATCCCGCTCGACCCCAAGGCCAGGGTGCCGCCGGTGCCGGCGTTGATCGTCACGAACTGGGTGCCGCCGGTAAGCGCGATACCCTGCAGACTCACGCCACTGCCAATCGTCAAGGTATTGGGAGTCGCTACGTTCCATGCGGTTCCAAACGACGCGATATCCGCCGCGCCCGGCACCACCCCGCCGGTCCAACTGCTGGTGAGATCCAAGTTATCCGTGTTGCTCGCTTTGTTGATAATCGCGGCCGAGGCTGACGGCAGGGCACTCAAGGCACTCCAGAGAGCCACCGCCGCCGACCACCGTCTGACGGAAATTTGAGTGAACAGGGTGCGGGGTTTCTGGCGACTGGGATAGGTTATGTTATTCATTATCAATGCTAGGTTTGGGGATTGTGGGGACGAAAATTTTTGCGAGGTTCGGACTGGCTTGGGCAGAGTTAGAGGCCGCAGTGCGGCTTTGGGAGCTCGCGCGAGTTCTAACTTGTGAATGGACGGTGCGCCCGGCCCGAAAAAGGGGCGGTCTTGCGGGCAAATGCATGAGGCAACCTGTTGTTTTTATTAAATTTGCCCATGCTTCTGGATTTAGACCTGGCCCACCAAGACTGGAATGGGCGCGTGTTTTGGTTCGAGAAAGAGAAAACCCGGTTTCGGCTAGGGACGGCTGACTCTTAACCGGAGGAACCGGGCCGACGTTGCTGCCTGGGACAAATCAACCGTATCCGAGACCGTCACCCGGGTGCCGATTTGCCCGGGATTGGTGGCGACCGGCAACCAGGTCGCGGTGGAGCCGAGGGTGGAGCTGGCTTCCACTTGATAAATCAAATCAGCGCGGACGCGTTGAAAACTGATTTGCAGCCGCTTTTGGTCGGGCGTGCGCGCAATCGATAAATCCGGTTGGCGCCAGGGGGAACGCCTATCCAGCCGGGTCGTGGTTTCGAGCGCATCTTCCATCAGATTGGCCACTCCATCGTTATCCAAATCAGCCGAATCCGCCCCGGCATCGCCCTCCCATTCCCACACCACCCGGTTGAGCGGAGATCCATCGGAGGCGAAAAACTCCCATAAGATGCGGGCGCCCGCCACCAGATCGGAGGCGGTGCCTTCCATCCTTTGCGTGCCTCGGGTATAGACCCAACCCCAAGGCAGGCCTGTTACCCGCGTTTTGGCGGGATCCGCGTTCGGCGGCGTCGGAGCGGCCAGGGTAAAACGCGCCTCCCGAGTCCAGGCGAAAATCCTATCCGGCGGCGCGACGGAGCGGTACCCGTCGTCCGCACCCCCTTCGGCGATGCGGATATCGGCATAAATCGCCACTTTACGCTCTCCGGCGCCGTAGGGCCCCCACTTCACCCGCGTAAAGTCATCGGCCAGGGCATTTCGCCGCTCGGCCAAGGGCGGAAGCGCACGCCCATCCACTTGGGAATCCACCACCTTCTCACCGTTGCGCCAGATGCGAACCACTCCGGTGGAGTCAGAGCGCATTTTCAAATGCGCCACCCAGGTATCTTCCTGGTTGGAGGAAAACGTATTCCTCAGCGGACCTGCGGGTTGTGCGTTGAGTTTGGGCAAGGTTACGTACCCGTCACCGCCTCCCGGGTTCACGATCCGAGCTTGGGCCCCGACGAGGGGCACTCCGCCTCTGGTGGGCATCGCCATGAACTCGCGCCAACGCCAAAGCAGGGGCGTGGCAGCACTGCTTTCCCGGGTTAACTGCAGCTGGTAGTAGCCATTGCTATCATTTTGCTTGGCTTGATCACGCACCGGACCGAGCTGGAAATAACTCGTGCTGCGATCGTTGCTCGGCGTCGTTACCCAGAGTCGAAAACCCACCCAAAGCTCTCCCCCGGTGGCATGCTCATAGGTGCCCCGGGTTTGCGGCGGAGGTCTCCACTCAAACTCGCTGCGGGTGAGCCCGGCGCTCAACTCGGAACGGATGCCGACCCTGGGCGTTCCGCCGGGCGAGGTATAAGCGAGCGTGCTGATTTGGGAGCCGGCATCAAAAATCAAATCCGGCGGCAATAGTCCGGGTGTGGGTTTCCAATTTAATAAAACTTCCGCGACCTGGCCCCTCAAGGGAAGCCAGGAGGCTCCGATAATAAGTAACAAAACCCTAAAGACAGATGCCTTTAAGCCGAAACTCGATTTTGAAAGGTGTGTTCCGGCGCAAGCCGCGAGACGGGGCGCCGCAGCGCGCTGGGAACGAATGCCCGGTCTGCCGGGAAACAGGCGTGGCCGCAGGCCGCGAACACGCCAATGCCCGGCCAAGGTCGGCCGGTGACGCTGAGCACAGTCGGTTTTGGGGCTTAAGGAGGGATACGCAGGCATCGTGTGAGGGGTCCGGGTCAGGATGGAGGCCGATAGCCCGGGCTGGGGTAGAGCATGCCCGACGGCAGGAATCTCCCATAAACCACCGTAAATCCGCCGCAGGACTTGGAAAGCAGTCCATCATTCTACTTATAGCATAAACCGGAAACGCGCCGACGAACGAACGAGGCTGTCTCGTTCAAAAGTTAGAACGCACCGGGTATCGCTTTAATCGCCCCTTTCTCCGAATAGTTTCCCTGTTGTCCCGTGGCTTAAACTGAAGCCTGGTTAACCTTACCCCATCACCCCATCCCGATCGCGGGAGCCCCCCCTTGTATCAAAATGGACTGCTCATCACGCTTCGTGCCTGTCCGGATTTTACCCTTTTTAAATCATTCATCAAAATTTAGATCCATAAAGGATCGATCACGGGGTTTCGCCCTGCTGATTACTATCGTGCTGGTCTCTTTTCTCGTTCTGCTTTTGGTCGGGCTGGCGAGTTTAACCCGGGTGGAAACGCAGGTTGCGGCAAATTCGCAAAACGTATCCCGGGCTCGCCAGAATGCGCTGATGGCGCTCGGTCTCGCGCAAGGTCGGCTTCAGGAAGCGGCGGGCCCAGACCAACGCGTGACTGCCACGGCCAGCCTGCTCTCCACGCGCAACACGGTGCACGAGAGCAAGCTGCGTTGGACGGGGGTTTGGCCCACCCAGACGCCCGGCGACAAGCCGATTTGGCTGGTTTCCGATTCCGCTCCCGACTTGGCCAGCGCCGCGCCGGAGCTGGCCGAGGGTGAAGCCTACCGTGCCAATACACTTTCGAATCTCACCCAGCAGGTTCGGCTGGTCGGAGCCACCTCCACCGATCTTGCCGCGCCTGGCAATGGCGTCGTTTTGACGACTCAACCGATTAGAGCCAAACAGAATGCGGGGCTGGACGAGTCCAATGCCGAGGTCATCGGGCAGTATGCTTATTGGGTGGGCGACGAGGGCGTGAAGGCGCGGATCGACTTGGTGAATCCGTTTGCCGAGCGCTCCGCCACCGATGGCGGCACTCCCGCCCTCGCCAGCTACACCCCGGATCTGGAAACCAAGCGGCGTCAGTCCTGGCTCGCGTTGCGCACCGGCGGAGAATTGCTGGCCCGCGGTCTGGTGGCACCCGACGTGCCCGCTCCCGATGACTACCTGGGCGATGACGCTTACCCGGCATTGGGAAAAACCCCGGCTTCGGCGAATTTTCGCCGGGATTTGCCCAAAGTCAGCAGCTCGCAACAACTCGCTTTGCTGGAACGTCCGGGTCTGGATCGCACCTTTCTGCGCCGACGCTTTCACGACATCACGGTTAACAGCCGGGGCGTGCTGGCGGACGTCGCCCGCGGAGGATTAAAACTCGATCTCACCGCCGCTCTCCTCGGGCCGACCGCCCCCTCCGGCATGGGCAACGACGACCCGCTGTTTAATCTTCCGGACAGCGGATGGTCCGGCGAAACGCCCTCCCGTCTGCCCAGTTGGGGTGCGCTTCGCTCCTACGTGCGCTGGGGCGATCCCGTTACGGGTTTGTCAGGACCTGTGCCGGAGGTGTTACCCCGCCCCACCACCGACCAGGCCATGGGGATTTACCCCGTGATGACACGCACTCAAATATGGGTCCACTCCGCCGTGGAAATCGATAAAACCACCGGTCAAACCGGGGTTCACGCCCTCTATTTTCCCGCCGTCGTGCTCTGGAATCCCTACGACGTCACCCTTGCCGCCACGCGTTACAGCGCGACGATCGGAGCCACCAGCAAGGTCATGACCGGGGTCACGGGCAGCAGCCCCCCCTGGCTCAACCTCAAAGCGGTCGAAGGAAGCGGCACGCCTATCCCCGGCTCCCCTTCGGATACCGGAGACAGCACCATCAACCCCACGATTGGTTGGATCTTTATGATCGACAGCCCCGCCTTGGAGCCAGGCCAGGCGGTGATCTTCACCCTGCCGGCCAACCAGCATTACCCCACCACCGCGCCCGCATCACGGGTCTTGGTTCCAGGTTGGCGGCCTTTCTTCTGGCACGAAAAAGTGCAAACCCTCCCGGCCGGTGCCCCCGCCGTCGAACGCGTTAATCTCATCATGCCCAGGGTAACCAATACCTTGTGCGAACTCCATCTTGGCGACGCCTTCTCCACCGGAACCAGCGCCCGTCCGACCGGCCCGCTGTTGCAGATTATACGACGCGGTGAGCTGGGCGGTGGTCAGAGCCTGTCAATCGACTCGAAATCTCTGGCGACATCGATCGCCCCCCCTTACCTGTTTCTCAACAGTCCGTCAGCCGGATGGTTTTCCCAGTTTCAGTTTGCCGCCAATGCCACCAACCAGCGCGGCAATCTGTGGCTGGCTCACTACAACCCCGTCGCCCCCGAAGTCACGCGCACCGCCCTCGAACTTAAAAACGCCGGCAATGGAATCTACAACGGAAACCCCTCCCTGCTCCTAACCGGGAGCAGCACGATTGGCAGCATCTATTTTCCGATTAACACCCCCGACGGCTTCCTGGCCTACACCGGTTACAGACACGACAACGGCTCGACCCGCACCGTGCTCTTCCACCTGCCCCGGCGGGAAACCGGCGTGCTGTCGCTGGGCACCCTACAGCACGCCTCCGTGCACCCCGCCACCGGTACCTACGATGAAAAAGTGGCGGGCTACACCGCCAGCGCCATGCCCGCATACGCGATCGGCAATTCGCGGGCCGACCCGCGGGTCGCCCCCACCGAACTCGATGGCTTTCCCAACAACTGGTCCGCCGCCTGGAGCACCAGCGTACAAAAGCGGAAATTCCATTTCGATCTCAGTTATGTGCTCAATCAAGCGCTCTGGGACCGGTATTTCTTCTCCACCGTTCCGGGCACCGGACCGGTTGGCTTCCCCCTGCCCCAGGCCCGGCTCGCACCCTACACGCCCGCCGGCGCCGCGTCCACGGTGCCGGACGAAACCAGCCTGCGCGATCCGCTTCAAGCCGCCGCCCGGCTGCTGGTCACCGGCGCCTTCAACATCCACTCCACCTCCCTCGAAGCCTGGCGCGCGGTCCTCGCCAGCCTCCGCGACACCCCCGTGCTGCGCGCCGATGGCGGCACCGCCGCCACCCCCAACCAGCAGCGCACCGCGTATCCGCGTTCTCCTTACCCACAGAGCGATCCCATCACCCACGGAACCGCCTCCCAGGTCGCCGAGCAGGCGGCTTACAGCGGGTTTCGCAATCTCACCGACCGGCAGCTCGACGCTCTGGCCCGGCAGATTGTCCAGCAGGTGCAGGCACGAGGACCCTTCCTCGGTTTGGCGCAGTTTGTTAACCGCACGCCCGGCTCCCCCGCCCCGGCCCACCAGCTCGCGGGCGCGCTCCAGGCCGCGATCGACGCGACCGATATCAACACCCCCCTGGCCGCCCCCATAAACACAAAAGGCCTCACGAAGGACCCGGAGTTTTTCTATACCGATTCCGCCGAGGGCAACGGCACCGCCGCACTCCCCGGTTCGCTCACCCAGGCCGACCTGCTCCAGGCCCTGGGTCCCGTTCTCACCGCCCGTTCGGATACTTTTGTGATCCGCGCCTACGGGGAGGCGGTCAACCCGGCCACCCAAGCCACCGAGGCCAGGGCATGGTGCGAGGCGGTCCTCCAGCGCTTCCCGGACTATATCAAATCCGAAAACGACCAGGCCTCCGCCTGGCCCGCCACCCACCCCGACAATCAACGTTTTGGTCGCGCTTTTCGCATCGTTTCCTTCCGCTGGTTAACCCCCGAAGATCTATGAACCCCGTATCCTTGCTTTTGTCCCTTCTGCTCGCCGGCTTTTTCAGCGCGACGACGCTTTTCTCCAAGCCCGCCTCCAAACAAACCCTCCGCTTCCTGCTCGTCACCGGTACGGAATTACAACTGCCCGGCGCCCCCCCGCCGCCCAAGGTGGATTTCTACATCGCCATCGATGGCGAACACAAACAGCTCGTCCTCAGTCCCGGCGAGATCTCGGAACCGGTCGCCCGCCCGACCACCAACGGGATCGAGGCTCTGCGCGAAGTCAGTCCGGCCAAGGGTGCCGGCCAACCCGCAGTCTATGCTCCGATCACCAGCGCCGACTTCCCGGCCAGTTGGGATCAGGTGCTCGTGGTGGTGGCCACAACCCCAGATGGACAGTCCTTTCGGGTTCTCGGGATCGATCCGGCCCCGGAGGGCGAAAAAACCGCGCAACTATCCATCCTCAACCTGACGTATTCGTCGATTTCCGCCAACCTGGGCACGTCACAGACCACCCTCGCGCCCTTGGGGCAGGCGTCCCTGGCCCTGCCCGGCTCGCCCACCGAGGCGGCCATGTACCTGTTTCGGGTCGCGGTTTCTCGAAACTCCGTCTGGCACCTGGATGTCTCCCGCATGTTGGTGCTGGATCCCAAGAATCCACGCATGGCCTTGATTCTGCCGGAATCCGAGGGCCGGGTGAAATTGATGTTACTCGACCCCCTCTTCGCGCCCCCGCCCGCGCCCGCCCCTGCCGCCAAGCCTTGAGCCCGGATTCCGCGTTTTTTCCGTCGGAGTATCTCGCAAGGCCTTAAGCCAAAAGCTTGGCCCGCCACCGGCGACCAGCACCTGTCACTGGTGCGGGTCGCCGGTGTCCTGCTTTCCAAGCAGCTGCGAGCCAGTTCGTGCCTCAATCGGGCCTTTGTCCTCCCGGTTGGCTTCCGCCTGCAACACCGGCCCACACCAGCCCAAATCCGCTTTCGGCCCCCCCCGGATTCCCCTGCCCATCCTTTCCGATTTCATTTTGCAAATTATCCGTAAATGATAACTAATTTGCCGGAAAATAATGGAAAAGCTCGGCCGTCTGCTTTAGCTAAGACTTTGCCCCCACCCCATCACCCCCAACGCAGCCTCCCCCTGGTCTCTGCTGTCCAGCGTCGTCGCTTCGCCCACCCCAACCGCCGTCCCCGAGCATGCCCTACTCTAGCTTACTCCGCTTCTCCGGACGTCTCCTGCGCGCCGTGTGGGTTGTCCTGGGCCTGGTCACGTCCACGCTAGCCGCCCCCGCCCTTTCCTTCAAAGTCGTCCCCGCCGGCCAATCACCCGCCAGCGCGGCCAACCAGCCCATTCTGGTTTTGCCCGCCTCCGGCTCCGTCGCCGCCACCGTCGTCGCCCAGCCGCTCGACTTCACGCCCACCAGCTACACCTGGACCGCCGTCGCCCCCGCTGCGGTCAAAGCCCAGCACGTCCGCGCCGCCAAAGTCCCCGCCGCCTTGTCCGCCGGCTCCGGTGCCCAGATCACCGCCACCTTCCCCGAAAGCGGTATCTACCAGTTCCTGCTCACCGCCTCGGACGGGGCCAGCTCACTCACCCGTCAGGTCTGGGTCCAGGTCTGGGACCACTTCGACGGCCTCAACCCCCTCCAACAAATCGGCCGCAACCCCGGCCTCCTGCCCCCTCCCTCGGTCCGCCAACTCACGCCCGATCCCGGCCCTTACCAACACCCGCGCCTGCTCTTCACCGACGCCGATTGGCCCGAACTCAACGCCAAATCCACCGCCTCCTCCGAGGTCGCCTCCGCCATCACCCGCCTGCAATCCGCCCTTAACAACAACTTCGACAAAACCACCCCTCCCGCAGGAAACCTGCGCGCCTACGCCAATGCCCTCTCCGCCTGGGCCTCCGGCGGTTTCCTCGACGCCACCTATTCCGCTTCGGTCGAGCCCGCCCGCAGTTTCAACGAACGCAAACATCTCGGCGCCGACCCCAACGGCCAGTTACCCGACGCCCTCCTCGTCGCCGCCTACCTGGTCTGGGTGCGCAACAATCCCGCCCTCGGCTCCGCTGCACTCTCCCCCGCCGACCAAACCCGCGTGCGTTTCCTCTCCCAAGTCGCCGCCGCCGCCGGCCGCGCCGAGCTCACTCGCGTTCGCCTCGGCCTCGCCAGCTCCCCCACCGGCGCACCCGACCTGGCAGTGGTTTACGATCTCCTCTACAACTGGATGACTCCGGCCGAACGCACCGATCTGCGCGACTACCTCTACGCCGTCGGCTACGGTTATTTCAACAGCGGCACCGGCGGTTTCTACCGCGGCGGCACCACCCCGCCGCCCTACTTCGCCAACGGCGATTTCCCCAATCTCGTCGATCCGTGGATCCTCGCCGCCCTCGCCATCGAGGGCGAGGAAGCCGATGTCACGCCCGCCGTCATCGCCGCCAACACCCCCGTCGTTCCCGCCGCCACCGGCCCCGCCGCCTGGCCCAACGCCTCCCCCGCCAGTGTCTGGAACCTCTACCGCATGATGCGCTGGTATTCAGAATTCTTTGTCACCCCCTGGGGCTCCCCGCTCCACCACCACGCCTACTTCGAGGCCAGCTCCGGCATGTCCGGTCCCGCGATGCTCGCCCTCGCCCGTCGCGGGCAAAACGGCTTCGTCACCTCCCACCTCTACCAGGCTTCCTTCCACGTTTTCAACAACCTCAGCCCCGAGTCGCCCTCCACCCCGCCCGTGCTCTGGGACCACCACGACGGCATGGGCTTCGGCAACGGCATCGGCGGCTACGCCGGCCGCTACCTCGCGCGCTACATGTTCCCCGACGACGCGCTCATGGACTACGTTTACCCCACCTTCCGCCGCGAGGTGAGCGTCGATTTCTACACCGTCCTTTTCCACGTCGACCGCCCCGCCAAAACCATGGCCCAGGTCGCCGCCGAAAAGGGCTTCTCCCTCACCCACCTCGACCCCTTCCGCGGTGCCGCCACCACCCGCAACACCTGGGGCGAAAACGATCTCTCCCTCTACTTCGAGAGCCGCCCCGACATCCAGGGCCACATGCACGCCGAGGCCAACAACTTCTCCCTCTACGCCCTCGGCCGCCCCTGGAGCACCCCGCCCGGCTACCACGTCACCATCAACGACGCCGCCGCCACCGTGCTCATCCAGGACCCCGCCCTCGCCTCCGATCCCGTCACCCAGGGCTACATCGGACAGAGCTCCAGCGCCGCCACCATCACCCCCACCCGCAACCAGTTCCCCACTCCTTCGGGAAAAGTCGTCGAGGCCACCGAGGACCCCGCCGGGCGCTGGACTCTCTTCGCCGGTGATGCTTTTGCCGCCTACAACTACGCCTTCGAGGGCGGCACGCCCAGCACCTTGAACACCGGCAGACGCACCCGCGATTTTTACTACGGCGAGGTCCTGTCGCACATGTATCCAGATTACAACCCTTCCACGGATACCGATACGCTCAAGGTTGGCAACCTCGCCTACAACCCCGTCGCCTACGCCTTCCGCACCGTTTTCTCCGCCCGCGGCTCCCGCCCCTACGTGCTCGTGGTGGACGACATCACCGTCGATGGCACCACCCCCCGCAACTACCGCTGGAACCTGCCCGCCTTCGGGCGCGACGCCGTCAACACCCTGCGCCTGCAATCCGGCGCCACCGCCACCGACGCCGTGCTTTTCGATCAACCCGACGCCGCCTACGGCCCCCGCCTGCTCGTGCGCGATCTCTCCGAACAATCCACCGCCGGCCAGCCCGCCATCATCCAGGACCGCCGCATCAACGGCGACGGCCAGCCCCAGCTCGACATCGGCTACGACAACAACACCGGCCTCTACACCACCGTCCAAAGCAACCGCCTGCTCATAACCCGCCAAAACGTCGTCAGCCCTAAATTCAAGGTCCTCCTCTTCCCCCATCAATCCACCGAAAACCTGCCGCTCACGTCGTGGAACGCCGAAAAAACCATCGCCTCCATCGACCTGCGCAACGGCTACACCGACCGCATCACCTTCGACTCCACCCGCGCCGACCAACGCACCCGCATCGCCGCCTACACCCGCACCCAGTCCGGCCGCGTCGCGCCCACCCTCACCCTTCCCGCCAATCTCGTCGTCCAGGCCTCGCCCTCCACCCCCGCCTTCACCGCTCAGCCAGGCGCCGCCGTCACCTTCACCGTCACCGCCACCGACGATACCGCCGCCACGCTCACCCCGAGCCTAAGCTCGCCCTCCGGCACCGTGTTCCCGATCGGCATCAACACCGTCCACGCCACCGCCACCGATTCCCGCGGCCAGATTACCTCCCGCTCCTTCACCGTCACCGTCGTCCCCTCGCCACCGGTCGTCAGCGTCATCTCCGCCACCAACCAGCCCGGCTTCGCCGGAGCCATCGCTTTGAAATGGCCCGTGGTCGCCCGCGCCACCGCCTACTCCGTCAAACGCGCCTCGTCTCCAGGCGGCCCCTACACCGTCCTGTCCGACCGCCAGCCCGCCTCCGACCTCGACTTCTCCGAAAGCGGCCTGACCGGCTCCACTTACTTCTACATCGTCACCAGTTGGCTCGACGGCCTCGAAGGCACCCCCTCGCCCGAGATTCCACTCACCCCCGCGCTCGACACCCTCCAAGCCGCCGTCGTCGGCTCCGGCCTCGGCGTCAGCGGCGTCCACGGCGGCGGTTCCCGCTACCTGCTCACCGTGAGCAACGGCAACAGCGGCGGCGGCAGCGACTCCATCACCTACGCCTACCAGCCTTGGAGCGGCGACGGCAGCTTCACCGTGCGCGTCGCCTCCCTCTCCGCCGTCGGCACCGGCGTCAGCGAATTCCTCAACCTCGGCCTCAGCCTGCGCGCCTCCACCGCCGGCAACGCCATCGCCTACCTGTCCGGCTTTACCACCTACCCGCACACCTCGTCCTACCTGCAAATTTACCGTAATCTAGCCGGTCAGGGAGCCACGTCCTCCGCTTACAACGTTCCGCCCAACCCCAAGAGCCTGCGCCCTCCGCTCTGGCTGCGCGCCGTCCGCTCGGGCACCACCTTCTCCGCCTTTTTCTCCGCCGACGGCCAGACGTGGTCGCCCACCGCCGACCCCGTCACCTTGTCCAACTTCCCCGCCTCCTTCGTCGCCGGCGTCGGCCTCGGCGCGCAAAACTCCACCGTCACCGACGCCGTCTTCGATCAGTTCGTTTTCCTCGGCACCGCCCTCCCGTCCGTTCAAACCTCCGCCATCGCCCTCACCTGGCAGGCCTCCCCCGGCCTGACCTTCGACCTTCGCCGCGCCACCGCGATAGGCGGTCCCTACCAGACGCTCGCCACCGGCCTGACCTCCCCCGCCTACACCGACTCCGCCGTCACTCCCGGCGCGACCTACTTCTACGTCATCGCCACCTCCGGCGCCTCGGAAGGCGGAGCTACCACCAGCGCCCCGGTCTCGGTCTATTTCCCCCTGCCCGTCACCGCCCCCACCGGCCTCACCCTCACGCCCGGCGTCGGCCAGATCGCCCTCGCCTGGACTCCCGGCGATCCCGCTACCAACCCCGTTTATACCGTCGAGCGCGCCCTCGCTTCCGGCGGTCCCTTCACCGTCATCGCCACCGGCCTCGCCACCGCCGCCTACACCGACACCGGCTTCAACAACGGCACCGCCTACTCCTACCGCGTCACCGCCGCCAACGGCCGCACCTCCGCCACCTCCGCCACCTCCAGCGCCACCGCGCTCTCCGGCACCTTCACCAAGGCCAACAACACCCTCGCCCTCGACACCGTCGCATCATGGTCTCCCGCGACCCTTCCCGGCCCGACCGACACGATTCTCTGGACCGGATCCTACAGCAACGGCGCGGTGGGCATCGGAGCCGGCCTCTCGGTCAGCCGCATCCAACACACCGCTACCACCGCTATCACCGTAAACGCCGGCACCGGCCCGCTCACCCTCGGCTCCGGCGGCCTCGATCTTTCCACCGCCACCCAAAACCTCACCCTCAACGCCCCTTTGGTGCTCTCCGCCGACCAGACCTGGAACCTCGCCTCGGGCCGCACTCTTTTCCTCAACGGCGGCCTCAATCAGTCCGGCGGCCCCCGCGCCCTCACCCTTTCCGGCACCGGAACCGTACTCACCAACCAGCCCTTCGCCCGCACCGGCTCCACCTCCGTCTCCGGCGGCACGCTCACCTTTGACGTAGCCTCCACCTTCACCCCGTTCTCCGGCCCCCTGCTGGCCACCGGCGGCACCTTGAACGTCACCCGCGCGGACAGCATCGTGCGCCTCGACGACACCGCCCTCCCTTCCGGAGCCAGCCTCACCCTCGCCGCCCTCGCGGGCGTATCCGGTTCCACTTACATTTTTAACCCCCACCCGGGCGCGACCCTTACCACCGCGATCAATACCACCGGCCTCGGCTTCACCCAGCAATCCGGCACCCTTCGTCTCACCAACAACGGCGGCGCCTCCAATTTCCGCATCGAGGGCGGCACCTTCACCGCCCTCGCAACCGATCGCTTCCAACTCGCCACCGCCAACCAAACCCTGACCGTTACCGGCGGCACCCTCGATGTCCGCGCCGCCGCCTCTTTCGGCTTCCGCGTCGGCGGCGCAGGCAGCTCCTCCCAAACCGGCGCGCAGAACGTCTTCGCCACCCAATCCGGCGGCACCCTGCTCGCCGCCTTCGCCACCCTCGGCGGCTCCGATACCACCGCCGCCAAAAGCCCCGCCTACACCCTTTCCGGCGGCACCTTCAACAGCGGCGGCAGCCTCACCCTCGGTGCCGACACCGCCCTGACCGGCTCCGCCACCTTCACCCTAACCGGAGGTAAACTCATCATCCCCGGCACCCTCTCCGGTTCCCAAGCCGGCGCGCGGCAGATTTTTGCCATGAGTGGCGGCACCCTCGCCGCAGCCACGTTAAACGCCACCAACCTCCGCTCCGCCGACCTCGCCGGCAACGGCACCTTCACCCAGGCCGGCGGCACCCTCGCCCCCGGCGACCTCGGCACCGCCGGCCGGACCACGATCACCGGCAACTACAGCCTCTCCGCCCCCGCCACTCTCGCCCTCGACCTCGGCACCACCACCCAAGCCACCGCCTTTCAGACCGGCGGCTACGATTACCTTACCGTCAGCGGCACCACCACCCTGGCCGGCAATCTGTCCGTCCAGCTCATCGGTGCTTTCGCCACGCCCGCCACCGCCCCGCTCAACGCCACCACCTTCACCGTGCTCAACTCCACCGGCACGCTGAGCGGAGCCTTTGCCAACGTCGCCTTCGGCCAGCGACTAGCCACCACCGGCGGGGAAGGCAGCTTCCTCGTCTCCAAATCCGGCAACACCGTAACGCTTTCCCAATACCTCACCGCCCGCGAACTCTGGCGCTCCCAAAACTTCGGCACCACCGCCAACACCGGCTCCGCCGCCGACCTCGCCGACCCCGACTCCGACAGCTTGTCCAACTTGCTCGAATACGCCCTCGCCACCACGCCCACCTCCGCCGCCTCCGCCGCCGCTCCTTCCCTCTCCCTGCTCCCCGCTCCCAGCTCCACGCTCCAGCTCACCTTTCTCCGCGCCCGCCCCGAGCTCACCTACGCCGTCGAGGCCAGCTCCGACCTCGCCACTTGGTCCACCCTCGCCACCAACCCCGGCACCGTCAGCCCCACCACCCCCGTTTCTGTCTC
The DNA here is from genome assembly GCA_027485045.1 of Opitutaceae bacterium. GTDB lineage: Bacteria > Verrucomicrobiota > Verrucomicrobiia > Opitutales > Opitutaceae > IMCC26134_A. The sequence goes on from JAIXRU010000326.1 coordinate 20,876, forward strand.
CGACACCGTCTCCCTATCCTCCGGCGCTCCCCGCCGCTTCCTGCGCCTCCGCGTCACCGCCCCATGAAACGAACATTAAATCTGCTACTTGCGTGTCTCATCGCTCTGGGCGCCCAGCTATCACTCTTGGCTCAGAACCCGCAATTTCCCGTTCCGGTCACCATCAACCCGGACCAATCCATCACCTACAACCCCACCTCCAAAGGCGACCGGATCCCAGACTTCTCCACCGTCGGCTACAACTACGGCAACTCCCCCCTCCCCGACGAACCCGGCGGCTACCAGGTCCCCGTCCTCGTCACCCTCTCGCCTGGCATCGGCGACCAGACCGACCGCATCCAGGCCGCCATCGACTTCATCTCCGCCAAACCGCTGGTAAACGGCTTCCGCGGCGCACTCCTGCTCAAAGCCGGTCTCTGGGAAATCCACTCCGCCAACCGCATCGCCATTCGCGCTTCCGGCGTCGTGCTCCGCGGCGAGGGCGACCACCCGCTCACCGGCACCCGCCTCTACGCCCGAGGCACCACCAACGAAAACGACTCCGGCAACACCCGCAATTCCCGCCTCATCGCCTTCGCCGGCAACGGCAACTCCGTCAACACCACCGCCCGCACTTTGGTGGACAACGTTTATGTTCCCGGCGGCGTCAACGTCATCCCCATCACCGGCCACGCCTTCACCGTCGGCCAGCGTATCCAGGTCCGCCTGCCCGGCACCGTAGCCTGGCAGAAAGCCAGTTTCTACAACACCGCCGCCACCGCCGATACCGACGCGGCCGTAATCTTTAACCGTATCATCACCGCCACCACCGCCAACTCCATCACCCTCGACGCGCCCATCACCTCCCCGCTCGATCCCTTCTACGCCAACGCCTACGTCGTCCCCGTCACCGCCTTTAACAACATCACCAACGTCGGCGTATCCAATATCTACTTCGAAAGCGTCGAGGCCAACGACACCGACGAAAACCACATCTGGAACGCGCTCGATTTCACCAACGTCGAGGACGGCTTCGTGCACAACTGCACCGCCCGCTACTTCGCCTACTCCATCGCTTACGTAAACACCTCCACCCGCAAGATCACCATCAACCGCTCCCAGTGCTACGACGGCATCTCCATCATTAAAGGCGGCCGCCGCTACCACTTCGTTTTGACCGGCGAGATGGGCCTCGTTTCCAACGCCCTCAGCCGCTACGGCCGCCACTCGTTTATCATCAACTGGCCCGCCGCCCCCGGCCCCAACGCCTTCGTCGACAGCACCTCGTTTCAATCCTACAACGAGTCCGGCTCCCACGCCGACTGGAACAACGGCGGCCTCTGGGACAACGTCTCCGAGCTCAGCGCCACCGTCGGCTTGCAGGTCAAGCTTGAGCGCCCCTCGGCTTACTGTGTCGCCTGGAACGTCGTCACCAACACCATCACGTTCGAGAACATGCCGCTCTCGCCCAACTGGTCCCTGGGCACCACCAACACCAGCGGCGGCCCCGCCGCCTGGCGCAACTCCACCGGCCAATCCGCCAGCCTGCTCGGCAAGGCCGAGGTCTGGTCCAACGGCACCAAGATGTCCGTTCGCTCCCTCTACGAAAAACAGGTCGAGACCCGCCTCGCCGCCGCCGGCAGCGCCTATCGCTACCAGGCCAACCCGCCCACCCGCATCGCCTATCCGCCCGTCATCCGCACCCCCGCCCAACTCGTCGCCCTCTCCGGAGCCGCCTTTTCCTACCAGCTTCCGGTCGCCAACATCGTCGCCGCCACCTCGTCGCCCAATTACCAGGTCACCGGTCTGCCCTCCGGTCTCACCCGCAACGCCACCACCGGCCTCATCTCGGGCACCCTGCCCACTGTGTCGGTTGAAACCAACTACACGCTCAGCATCTCCGCCCGCAACGTGGACGGCACCACCACCAAGGCCATGACCCTCACCGTCCGGCCCGCCGGTTCGCCCAAGATTCCCCTCACCCTGTCGGTCGGGGTGGACATGGACCGCACCACTCCGCTTCTCATCGGCGGCACGAACAGCGCGACCGCCATTCCCGTTCCCATGGTCCCCGCCTCCCGCCTGCTTGCACCCATGATCGTGCGGAAGTCCTACCTCTCCGACATCAACGGCACCGCCTACACCACCGCCGACGTTCCCGTGCCCGTGCGCGGCGCGCTCTCCCTCGAAGGCCTCACCTCACCCATCACCGTCACCTACAACGGCTCCACCACCCTGCCCACCGCCCCCGGTTACTACGACATCGTCGCCACCCTCGACGACCCCATCTACTCCGCTTCCGCCACCGGCCAGTTGCTCATTACCAACGCCACCGCCGTCACCGTCACCCTCGGCAACACCACCGCCCCCACCGCCGCCTCGCCC
>JAIXRU010000006.1 GCA_027485045.1 Opitutaceae bacterium
CGCGTAGTGGCGCTTGTCGGACTCGTATTCAACGTGCGCAACAGAGATCGTTACGATCTTGGATGCATCACGGACGGTGCCACCCTTCGCGATGTCCGCGTAGGTCTTGACCTCAGCCAGGCCCTTGCGCGCTTGTACAGCAAGGATGGCGGTGGTGGTGGTGGTCTTTCCGTGGTCAACGTGGCCGATAGTGCCGACGTTGACGTGGGGTTTTTTGCGCTCGAATGTGCCTTTAGCCATGTGAGTTGGAGACGTTTGTGTGTGGGTGGATTAGGAAAATCCGATTTTTGACCTGGAGCCCAGAACCAGATTCGAACTGGCGACCTCGCCCTTACCAAGGGCGTGATCTACCAACTGAGCTATCTGGGCGTACCGGAAAGGATCAAAAAACGAAAAGGGCGCGGAGCGTCTAATGCCACCTACCCTCCGTCAACTACAATTTTAAAGATTCGTGTAATTCTTTCGAACCTTTTGCTAAGGACCTACTTCCAATCGGTATAAACCAGGACGCAACTTTGTTTTTAAGAAAAGATCACGTCCAACGAGCCAGCGTATTCGATCATCCACCCGCTCGTTACCCGAACTGGTGACAAGCACCGGCCGTGTAAGAGCACCTGTATCTAGAACCCTTAAGCTAAGTTCAAGCGGCATCCACGAAATCGTGCTTAATATTTCATCTACCCTCAAATCGAAGGCTACTGCGGGGCCAGATTGCCCAAGCTGAAAAAGCTCAAAACGCGCCGCCCGCATGAGACTCGGTTCCGTCCTGACATCGGATGACTGATCCCTGGCCATGCCCTCGAACCAACGCGGCTCAGCCAAACTTGCCGCCTCTTCCGCCACGGTGCGCTCTCTAGAATACGGTAACAATCCACCGGCGGGCTGTCTTTCCGGGAAAACCATGGCCGCAGGATAGGTCTTCTCCGCCTGCCCGTCCGACCTCGATGCCAACCCCTTTGTTCCACCCTGTCCGATACTCGCTCCATCCGGCATAAATAGCTGCGCAGGATCGAGTAACCATATCTGCTCCCTCACACCGCCGACCATTGGTAACCGGTCTGCCCGCATAATCATCAAACCCGGCTGCGTTTGCGTAGTTCCATTGGGTTGCGCCACCGTAGGCACGCGCACCCAAGAAGCCAGCAATGCCATAACCGCAACAGCGGCAACAACGCCGCTCGCACCCAAGGCTCTCACCAAGCGTTTTGCACCGTCGGATTTCATCTCCTATCTAGTAGAGTTATCATTGCGCGGCCGCACGGTCCGTCGCGATCAACACCCCGGCCATACCAGCGTCCGCAGCCAACGCATAGAGTGCCGCCAGATCCCGCGTCGGAAGCGACGCCGAAGCCTGCACCAGCAAGCGTCGCCCTGCTGTCGGCCCGCCGCTATGCGCGCGCAACCACACACCCAACGACTTAAAATCCAACACCGCCCCCTCCACCACCGCTAGGTTACTTGCTGGCACCGCGATCACCAAGTCCGTGGTCCGGGCCGAGATCGCCGCCGCACCCACTTGAGGCAGCACAAAATCCACCGCCAGACCAGGGGCCAAAACAAATCGCGAGCCAAAGACGAGGAAGAACACCGCCAAGGCCCCGACGTTTACATAAAACAAAGCATCCAGCCCGCGCGGAGCCGTTCGCATGCGTGCCGCCAGATCCAAAGGCCGGGTGATCATTTGGCTGAACCCTCCGGCGATTTCGCACCCGTCTTCGGTAGCAGCGCTCCCGCCTGTTTCCCCGCATCGCGGTAATCAATCAACAGGTAACGCATAATCTCGTTTCCCGCCCACTCCACATCGCGCACAATCGCCCGCACGCGTCCGTGCAGTAAATGGTGCGCCATATGCGTCGGTATGGCCAGAGCCAGAGCCGTGCCCGCCGTGATCAAGGCCTGCCACATGCCCGACGCCAAAGCCTGCGCCGTGGCGTATTGGCCGCCAACCATGAATGCTCTAAACGTAGTCGCCATGCCCAACACCGTCCCCAGAAGCCCTACCAGCGGCGCGATTTGTGCGATCGCCGCCAACGCGCCCAAGCGCCGCTCCAGCGCCGGTAGCTCCACCACCGCCGCATCCTGAACCGCGTAACGCATGCGCACCTCGTCGTCCTCCGCGTGCAACAAGGCAGCCTTCACCACCGCCGCCACCGGCCCAGGTGCCTCTTCGCAAACCGTCACCGCCTCGACCATGCGCCGCTGCGCCAGGATGTTTTTCACCCCGTCCAGAAACTCGGTCGAACGGATCTGTCCGCGATGCAAGTAGAGCATGCGCTCGATGAACAACACCAGCGCGAGCGCGCCGAGAAACAGCAGCACCCACATTATCGGGCCACCGCTTACGAGCAGACTGGGATTACTGGTTTCCATGGGTATTGTATTAAAAATTGTTCATTTCGCCCTTCGCTCCACGCGCATTCAACGCGACCCCGACCCCGCGCCGCCCGTCTCCGTGACCGCCCCCAGCGGAGCCAGTCGTGCCGCCGCGACCGATGCGCCGGGCAAACCTCGCGCCAATAGCAACCGATACACCTCGGCGGCTTCCTCGTTGCGCCCCGCCTGCTCCAGCACCGCAGCCATGCGCACCAGCAGCCGCCCCGTCCAATAACGTCCGCGCGCGCCGAGCTTCGCCACTCCCTCCGCGTCCGTGGCCAAGGCGTCCTTGACCGGTGCCCAAACCGCCAGCGCCGCCGCGGTCGAGGCAGCCGCATCGCGCGACTCCCGCCCCGCCAGCATGTCGCCCAGCTTGAAACCCGCCTCCGCCCGTAAATCCAGCGGCGCGTTCACCAGATCCCGCAACCGCTCCAAAATCGTGATCGCGCTCTCGAAATGCGACGGGTCCTGGGTCGCCTGCGCCCGGTGGCAATCCGCCAGCGCCAGTTGCGCGGTCAACACGTCCGGATGTTGCGCGTATTGATTAACCAATACTTCATAAATTTGCTGCGCCGACGCAAAATCCCCCAGCCGTCGCAGCAAGTCGCCCTGCTTGAGCCTCGCCGCGAAGACCAGCTCGCCCGCCTTCGGGTGCTTCACCACCCCCTCCAGCAGCACATAGGCCTCTTTGTAAAACGCATCCTCGCCCCGGCGCTCCGCGTTCAAGGCCGCCTGGAAAATCGCATACGGCGCGTAGTCATGCTCGCGGTGTTGGTCGGCAAAGCCCGTCAGCAAGCCCTGCGCCTCCACCAGCCGCCCCGCCGCCGCCTGATAATCCGCCTCCACCAGATACGACTGCATCGCCGCCTCCGTATCCGTTTCCTTGGCACGCAGGGCCTTCAAGACCGCCACCGCTTCGTCGCTTCTACCCAGGGTGAACAAGGCCTCCGCCTCCACCAGCCGGCCCAGTCCGCCGACTTCGCGCAGCAGCCCCGTCTCCGCCTCGGCCAGGCGCGGTGCCAGTCCCTCCAAAACCGCCGGCATGCCCTGCGCCGCCCGCAAGGCATCCTCCGCGCGCCCGGCGTCCTGGGCCAGCCGCGCCTCCAGCCACGCCAGGCGGGCGCGCAGTCCGGCCGGACGCTCTTCCGCACCGGGCTCGGCCCGCAGCTTCGTCACCCGCGCCCACGCCGCCTCGCTCTGCCCCGCCGCCTGCAAGCCGCGCGCCAGATTCCACTCCGCCTGCCAGCGGGTGGTCGCATCGAAACGCGCATCCGTGGCGAAGCCGTCGATCAAGGCCGCCGCCTCGCTCACCCGCCCCGCGCCCAGCTCGCTCATCACCCATTGAAACAAAATCGTCGCCGGGGCCACGTCCTTCGGCGGCCCGGCCGAGACCATTGCATAACTTTCCCCCGCCGCCCGGTAATCCTCCGGCTGCTTGGACGACTCCGCCGCCCGATACGAGGCCTCCGCCGCCAGCAGTCGAAAACTCGACGACGCGCGCGCATCGTCCGTCGCCCCCGCCGCCTGCCCGGCGTAGTCCGCCGCCGTGCGAAAGCGGCGCAATTCCCACGCCGTGGCCGCCAGTTGCGCAAAGGCCCGCGCCCGCAGCGGCGAGGCCGGAAAGCGCGTCAACAACTCCCGAGCACCCGCCTCCGCCTCGCCGTAGGACCGGTCGGCCAGGGCCAGCTCCGCCCGCACCAAAAGGAGTTCTTCGCTTAAAACGTGGGCCGGAGTCGCCGCCGACAAACGTGCCGCCAGCCGGCGCAGTTGCTCCCTTGCCTCCGCCGTCTGCGCCCCTTCCGCCAGCAGGCTGAGCGCCATGCGCTGTTTACCCGCGTCCGATCCGCCCGTGAGCAACTGCTCCAACGCCGACCGGCCCGTGCCCGACCCCGGCCCGGCCAGCATTCCTAACATCAACCGCGCATCATCCCGCGCCGTCGGCGCACCCACGGCGGTGATCGTGCCCACGTGGGTTTGCAGATAAGCGATGCCCTGGGCCTTGCGCCCGAGCAGGCTCAAGGCCACCGCATATTGAATCGCGTAGTCGGTGCCCACCCCGCGCCCCGCATACCGCTCAGCCTGGTCGCGCAACGCGTTGGCTTGATTCTCTGTCACCTCGCCTTGGGCCAGGCGCAGGCGTTCACGCACCAGGCGCAAGCGCGCCCGTTGCCAGTCCGAAGTCGCCACCGCCAGCGCTTGTTCGTAGGCCGCGCCCGCCCGTGTTTGATCACGCGCCAGCTCGGCCACCATGCCTTGCAAAAAAGACAGCCACGCCCGCTCCTCCGCCGGCAAGCCTTCGGGCTGCAGCGCCGCCAGCTCCGCCGCCGCCGCCGCCGCCTGCCCGAGCCGCGCCGCAACCAGACCCGCCCGCAGTCGATAAACCATCGGCCGGTCGGGACTGTGTTGAGCCAGAGCCTGCCCGGCCCCCGCCGCATCGCCCAGCTCCAGCCTAGCCGCCGCCAGCACCAGCACCGCAGCATCCCTCCGCGCACCGCCCGCAGGCGACTCAGCCACCAAGTGTTCGGCCTGCGCCGCCGCCGCCGCCGCAAATCCCAGCGCCAGCGAACGCCGCGCCGAATCCTCACTCACCGCCAAGCCCGCCTGCGCCACCGGCGTCGGAGCCAGCGGCACCGGCGCGAACAAGGTCCGCTCCGTCTGCGCACGCCCCGGCCCGGCCAGAACCAGCAAAGGGAGGATTAACCAAAAACGTGACACCATGAGGGGATGATAAAAAGGCCTCCGACCGAGGCGAAAGTCCGTCACCTTGGCGCAGTCTTCCGCGCCTTGGCAACCGCGATTAGGGTCTCGCCCCATTCCAGACTCGCCGACACCGCCCGGCGTTCCCACGTTTTTACGCGCACCCAGCCGCCATGCATCCTCTCCTCGCCCAAATCTCACCCGATACCGTCGCCGTCGGCATGGGCCTCGGTTTTATCGCCCTCATCGCCTTTCTGATTCTCTTCGGCCTGGCCTCCTTCGCCTTCTGGATCTGGATGCTGGTGGACTGCGCCCAAGCCCCCGAAAAACCCGGCAGCTCCGAAAAGGTCGTCTGGATTCTCGTCCTGATCTTCACCTCCTGGCTCGGCGCCTTGCTCTACTTCTTCTTCGTGCGCCAACCGCGCCGCGCCGCCACTCGCTCCCGTGGTTTCACCAGTCCGCCCATTCCCGGCCATCGCCCGCCGATTCGTTGATTTAACTTAATCCCTCCGCCGACCGCACACCCATGACGACCTTCTTGATTATTTCAGGCTACACGGCGCTTTTTTTGGGAATCATCGGCCTGATGCTCTGGCTGCGAAACCGCTCGCGCGAGGACCGCACGCCCTTCCCGGAAAACACCCGTTTGCTCCGCGGACCCGGCGAATCCCTGCAACGCAAAGTGCGCGAATTGGACGAGCAAGTCACCGACGCCATCTTGATAGGACTGTTTATTCCCATTCTCGCCCTGGGTGTCGGCCTCGCTTTGTTTCTTTGGCTTAAAAACATCTGGGGACTGATCGCCGCTGGCATCGGCTTCCTCGTCCTGGCGGTTCTCATGGTCCAGCAAGCCCGCCGCGTTGTTTCCGTGCTCGACCGCCTCCGCAACTACCGGCTCGGCCTCTTCGGCGAGCGCATCGTCGCCGAGCACCTCGAACCACTCAAAATCACCGGCCACCGTGTTTTCCACGACGTGCCCGCCGGTAACCCGCCCGCCGGCTCCACCACGCCGCCGTTTAACCTCGACCACGTCGTCATCGGCCCGGCCGGCGTCTTCGCCATCGAAACCAAGACCCGCCGCAAAGGCCTCGCCCGGGTCGGCTTCATGGCTCACGAAATCATCTACGACGGCCGCGCCCTCGCCTACCCGCAGGGCGAAGACCAATACGGCCTCGACCAAGCCCGCCGTCAGGCCGAGTGGCTCGCCACCTACCTCCATCAACAGCTCGGCCGCCCCATTCCGGTGCGTCCCATCCTGGTTTTCCCCGGCTGGATGATTATCCGCAAAGGCACCGGACCAGTCACAGTACTCAACCCCAAGGAACTGCCCTCCGCCCTCACCGCCCGCGTCGGCGAAGCCACCCTCGACGCCACCACCCAAGACCTGATTGCCCGCCAACTCGAAGCCCGCTGTCGCGACGTGGAGTTGTAGGTCTTGTAGTTCACCGGTTTCTTTCTGAATAGCTGGGTGAAACACCGCACAAACCGTGAATCATGCGGATTAATGCAGGAAACGTATGCCTCAACTACGGCGTAAAGCTTCAGTAAACCTCGATGAGGCCCGCGCCCGCGTCGAGTTGACGCACAATCTCGGGCCAAAGTCGCTCAAGGGCGGCGATCAAAACAGCCGTACGGCAGTTGCCGACACGTAACCAGACTACACGTACACCTTCCGGCCGCAGAATCGTCAGTTGCGCAAAATCCTCGTCCTTGGTGACGATTACCGCTCCGGTTCGCGCCGCATACTGCCAGATCAGCTCATCGGACGTCTGACCCATCCCAAGGGCAAGAACGTGTTCGGCCTGATGTCCACGCGCTTGAAGCCAGCGTGCTAGCGTAACAGGTAGCTGGTTATCGATCAGGAAACGCGTCACGAGGAGGATGCGTGAAGCAAGACGTGGTCGTTTTGCGCTGCGGCAAATTCCAAACAGGCTCGCAGATCGTCGGCCTCAAGGAATGGATAATCAGTCAAAATCTCTTCCCAGCTCGCGCCATGCGCCAGCAGCTCAAGCACGTCTTTTACGCGCATGCGATACCCTCGGATACAGGGTCGTCCACCACACTTGCCGGGCTCGACGGTAATTCGGGCAATTAGCGAGTTCATGTCGGTGACGGTGTAGCTTCTACCGCTGCTGGCAATCTCGTCGATTAAGACGCCCCATGAGGCAGGCCGCGCGTTGTGTAAAAGCTGGGGACACCCCGATTAGGTTAGGCCTTATTTCAAGTCGCGAAATACCAGTCCCGCACCGCCGGCGGCAGCACCAGTTGATCGAGCTGCGCGTCGAAGGTTTCCAGCGAGGTCTTCAGCCGCCCAGCCAGCGGCTTCAGTTCCATGCGCAAATCGGCCGCCCGACGCGCCGTCACGCCCGGGTCGTCGGCCCGGTTGGCCTCCTCGATCGGAGCCGCCTCCGCCGACAGCTTAAAATGGGCGCGCACGCGCTTCGCCAATTCCACCCGTGAAAACGCCTCCGCTCCCGCCCAGTGGAACACTCCCTTCAACTCCGGCCGTTCACACAGTTCGAGCAACACCTCGGCGAGGTTGCCCGCTGTGCAGGGCTGGCGAATCTCGTCGCGGTAAAGGCGCGGCACCCGGCCCGCCGCCCAGTCCGTCAGCAGCCGTTCATGCAAGCTGCGCGCCCCGCTCAGGCTGTTACCGGTCAGCAGGGGCGCGCGCACCGTCGCCGCAAACTCCGGCGCCGCGGCATGCACCAGGCCTTCGCTTTCGACTTTTTGCCGCCCGTAGAGATTGAGCGGTCGCGGCGTGTCGCCCGGGGCATAGGGCGCGCGATCTCCGCCGAAAACCTGCTCGGTGGAGACGTGCACCAGCCGCGCACTGAGGTGATGGGCCAGCTTGGCCAGCGTCACCGGCAGCGTCACGTTGAGCGCCTGAGCACGCGCCGGATCGGCATCGCACGCCGCCGGCTCCGACACCGCCGCACAGTTCACGATCGCATCGGGAAAAACCTCCAGCGTCAGATCCGAGGCGGCGTTACTCTCCGTCAGGTCCCGGGTGCGTTTCTCGGCCAGGCCCGGGATCGTCGCCACCGAGCTGGCCACGATCCCCACCACCTGATGCCCACGCCGCTGGGCCGCCGCCGCGAAGGCCGCCCCGACCAAACCCGATGCACCGGTGAGAAGTATTTTCATGTTAAAAGAAGAGAGTCAGGGTGCGTAGCATGTAGGGCGGGGTCGCCGCACCCCGCCGTAGCTTGCCCAGCATACAAAAGCATTAAAAAACGTCTACGCCCGCTTCGCTCCCCTCCTCTGCCCCGCTCACGTTTTCTCCGCCAACAGTTCCGGCGTTATCAGCCAGCGGGTGCGCCACCGGGTGAGACCGTTTTTTTTATGGGTTCCTTCGCTCGATTCCAAGGTCAGCACCGCGCCCTTTTTAAAAACAAACAAACCCGCCGAGGCCTTGCCGCGCACGAGCAGCGAAGCCAGCGCACCTAGGTGCGGCTCATGCCCCACCACCGCCAGATCGCCTCGGTTGTGAGGATAGATCTGCAGGCGCTCGGCAAAGGCCTGCGGCTCATCCTCCGGCAGCAGTCCCGGCGTCTCCACCAACGCCACATCGAGCCCGAGCCGTCGCACCAGATCCTCCGCCGTCTCGCGCGAACGCGTCAGGGGACTATGCCAAACCTGCGTCGGCTGGAAAATCGCCTTGCCACTGAAAAACCGCGCCAGCACCGCCACCTCGGCCCGCCCCCGCTCACTCAGCGGACGTTGCGCATTTTCGGTTTCCGGAACCGCATGCGCGTGGCGCACCAGATGGAGAAGCATGGGAAATATTGTGGGAGATAAACCGACGCGAATCACGGCGACAGCCGTTCCACGATCCAGTCCGAGGCCTTGTCTTTGCGGCGATACCGCAGTCGATCATGCAGGCGGCTGCGCCGTCCCTGCCAGAACTCGACTGCTTCCGGCGTCACCCGGTAGCCGCCCCAAGCCGGCGGCAGCGGCACTTCCGCCCCGGCGTATTTGTGCTCCAGCGCCTTCATCGAATCCTCCAGCACCGCCCGGCCGCTGATCACGCTGCTCTGCTGCGAGACCCACGCCCCGAGCTGGCTGGCCCGCGGCCGGGAATGGAAATACGCCTCGCTCTCCTCCCGGCTCACCCGCGCCACCACGCCCTCCACGATCACCTGCCGCTCCAGCGCCAGCCAGGGAAACAACAAAGTCGCCCGCGGATTCACCGACAGCTCGCGCCCCTTCCGGCTTTCGTAGTTGGAAAAAAAGACAAAACCCCGGCCATCAAACGCCTTCAGTAAAACCGTGCGGCTGGTCGGCCGCCCCGACGCATCGGCGGTGGAAAGCACCATCGCGTTGGGCTCGATCAACTTCGCGCCCTCCGCCTCCTGGAACCAGTGTTCGAACTGGCGAAACGGATCCTTGGCCAGGTCCTTTTCGACCAAACCGGCGAGACTGTAATCCTTACGAAGTTCGGCGAGCGACGACATGCCGCCAACAAGCCGCCCCCCGCGCCCCTTGTCAAAGCTTGGAAAGGCCACCCGTAAAACAGCTCCTGCAGCAGAGGCTTGTTGGCCAAAACCCGCGCAGATTCGCGGCGTGCCATGGCGACGCGCGAGTCTAATCTACGCCCATTATGCTGCAAAAACTCGGATATTGGGCGTGGCTGGGCGGCGCGGCGCTGGCGGGCATCGCCGGCATGGTAAACGCCATCGGTTACTTGAGTTACAGCCATCAGGGCGTCACCCACCTGACTGGCACTGCCAGCCAGTTGGGGATCGCGGTGCAAGCCGGGGACACCGTCAACATCGGCCACTTGGTCCTGGTGATCGTCGCGTTTTTTTCCGGGGCGGTGCTGAGCGGCTACATTATCCGCCGGCAAACACTTAAACTAGGAAGGCGCTACGGCATGGCGCTGGGCTTGGAAGGGGCGCTGTTGTGCATAGCGGCCCTGTTGATGCGCCGCCACCACGAGGCGGGCAGTTATTTCGCCTCGGCCGCCTTCGGCCTGCAAAACGC
>JAIXRU010000242.1 GCA_027485045.1 Opitutaceae bacterium
ATGGCCGACCTGCACGATGCAGCCATGGGCTTGCGCGGCGGCGAGCACGCGTTCGGCTTCTTCGAGGCTCGCCGTGATGGGTTTCTCGATCAGCAGGTGCGTCTTTCGCTCCAACAAGGGGATCGCCACCCGTTCATGTTTATCCGTAGGCACGACCACCGAGACGGCGTCGCATGCCTCACCCAAGGCCTCGAGCGTGGCGTAGCGTTTGCAGTTATGCCGGGCGCAGATCTCGGCGGCGCGGGTGTCGTCGGCTTCGAAGATGCCCATGAATTCCACGTTGGGTAACGCGGCGTAAATGCGTGCGTGATGCTGACCCAGCGAGCCTACGCCGGCGACGCCGCATTTCACTTTGGGCTTGGGGGAAGAGAAGAAGTTCACGGGAAAGCTTTGAGGACTTGGCCGAACCCCATCTGCGAGGCGAGCGGGATATGCGGCCCACCCCGGCTGAATGATTCTGTATCTTTACTCCGGCTGAGGAAGCACGGCACTCACCTTCGCAGGCAACCCAACTGGATCGCGTTTTATGACCTCGATCAAGGTGTCTGATGTTACCTTCAATCTGCCAGACGGATCGTCCACTTGAACGCCTCCTGCTGACCCGACTTGAACGTTCAAGGTCGCGATTTTCGGCGAGCTAACGATGACTTCGATCACATTCTCCAGTTCGGTAAACGTCCCGCGTGCCGTTCCCCGGTAGGTCCAGGGAACGCTTGTTCCCTCCGGGTCGGTGGATACCTTGAGGCGGCCACCCGGCAGGCCAAAGCCCTGGATCGTTTGCGCGATGGAAAACGCCGGCCCGTTGCTATCGGCATTCACCCGGATTTTTACGTCCGCACCGGCCGAAACGATCACCACGGCACTCGGCGCCAGTTCCGGATTAGCCCACGAAAACTTAAACTGTTTGTGCAGCGGCGTTGCAACCAAGACACCGATTACCAAGGCGACTACCGCGAGAATCAGCGCGCTGTTTTTCGCCCAAATCAGCCACGACTTGGCTTTGGCCCCGCGCATAACCGCGTCGTTACCGGGCAAGGCACCTTCAGTCTCTTTTGCGGGTTCAGCTTCCATCCTTAGCAAGAAATAGTAGGCGAACCATACCGCCCACCAGGTGATGAGCGCCGACCAAAGCACATCGGAGAGGAAGTGCCCTCCCGCCGCCATTCGGGCGACGCCCATGATCCCTCCCATTGTGGCCGATAACGCAAACGCTCCCCACGCCAGCTTGGGGCGGCTGCGCCGGAGCAGAAAATAAAACGCGATATACGCGAAAGCGACGGAGGGATGGCCGGCGGGAAACGACTTTGCTTTACCCGCCTCACCTTTCAGCAGCGGCGGACGGAAGGTTTCCGGACCGTTAAACTGCACAATGTGCTTGGGGCGGGGACGTCCCCAGTGGTTTTTAAAAACCGCGTTTACCAAAACCCCCGGCCCCAAGAGCAAAGATACCAGTAAAAACACGCCAATCCGCCGCTTTTGGCCGCCGTTTGCCCGCTTGGAGCCCCAGACATAGGCACCGATTGCGGTGAGCAAAAGGATCGTTACCAACACGGGCGGAGCATAATAACAAATCCTAACCCACAGCGCATCCACCATCCACCAAGGCGACTCGGGCCGCGCCGCATCGAAGAAATATCCTGCCGCACGGATGTCCAAGTCCGTCAGCCAGAAGACCGGCGTCAGCAGCACAGCCAGCAAAAGCCATAAGCTCAGTTCGCGCCAACGCCTGTCAGTCGGGAGGGTGGAGGTGAAAAACACAGCGGCGACGACGCCGACTGAGCCGCCTGCAAGCAAGTGCGTTTCAGCCGTGCGACCCTTTTTACCTAGGCATATTACGATAATGTTTCATTTATTTGATGGAACTGCCTTAGCCATTCGGCTGAAAGCCTTGTCCTACGCCGAACCCACCCGTCCATCGCTGTCTTCAAACCATGCCTACGCCTGATATTTCGATCATCGTGCCTTTTTATAACGAAGCGGAGAGTATCCCCGATCTCCTGGCGGAGATCGTGAAGGCATGCCCCGGGGCCGAGATCGTGGCGGTGGATGATGGTTCTACGGATGCCACCAACCGCATTTTGCGTGATACGCCCGGCATCCAAATCGTGAGTTTTCCGGTTAACCGGGGCCAAAGCGCCGCGCTTTACGCAGGGCTTCGTCGCGCCAGTGGACGCGTCTGCGTAATGTTGGATGGCGACGGCCAAAACGACCCCGCCGACATCCCCGCGCTCGTCGCGGCCTTGAGCGACTCCGATCTGGCCTGCGGCTGGCGGCGCAACCGGCGCGATACGTGGAATCGCCGCGTCGCCTCGCGCGTCGCCAACAGTATCCGCCGCGCCTTCCTCAAGGACGGCATCCGGGACACAGGTTGTTCACTCAAGGCCCTGCGCCGCGAGCACATCGACTTTCTCGTGCCCTTCAACGGGTTGCATCGATACATACCCGCTCTATTGCGCAACGCCGGCCTGCGTCTCGTCGAGGTGCCGGTGAATCATCGCCCGCGTCTGCGCGGGGTCTCCAAATACACCATCGGTGGTCGCGCCCTGCGGGGTATTCGCGATTTATTCGGGGTATCGTGGCTCCTTTCCCGCCAGATCCACTTCCCCGCCGGTGTCCTTACCTCGGGCCGTTAGAACCCTGCTGAGAAAACCCTCTTAACCCGTTTTTTGTGAACGAAATCATTCTCCGCCTCGATCTTGGCCCCATCCATTTAGTTATAACCGGCTGGAAACTGGTGGGCTATTTAGGCGTCACCCTTTTTGCCGGTCGCTGGGTGGTGCAGCTTATCGCCTCCCGGCGGGCCGGCCGTCCGGTGATGCCCCGAACTTTTTGGTACATGAGCGTCGCAGGCAGTCTGTTGCTGTTAACCTACTTCATCATCGGCAAAAACGACTCGGTGGGCGTTCTCTCAAACCTGTTTCCGACTTTCACTGCCGCCTATAATCTTTGGCTGGATTTCAAGCCTCGGCCAGGCGCGGCGTCATGACCGCGCCGGATTTTAAAACGCCTTGGCTGGTCGTCGGACGTCTCTACCAGGAGACTTGTTCCGTGGCTTGGGCTCTACGCGTTAGACTGTTTATCGTCATGGTCTGTCTCATTGTTGCCCTCCTCGCGCTGCATTATTGGGATTCAGCGACCATGGCGCAACTGGCCACCTGGCGGACCGATGAGGTAGTTTATTGGGCTAAGTTAGTCAGTTTTTGGGGCGAACTGCATATGGCTCCATTGCTGGTGGTGGCCTTGGCATGGGCCTGGTCCGCCTGGCAGCGCAAAACCGGCCACGGGCTCCCCCTGCTCGCCGCCGTTCTGGCGATGGTTACCAGCGGGGTGCTGGTTCAACTGCTGAAAAAACTCTTTGGTCGCCCCCGCCCACATTTGCCCTTTCCGGACCAATTCGACTGGTTCCACCCCACGTGGAATTCGTTTCCCTCCGGACACGCCATGCATTGGGCGTCCTTGGTGGGCGCGCTTTGGTTTTTTTTCCCGCGTCTAGCCGTGGGCGTGATCCCAATGGCCTTAACCGTGATGGCGGCGCGTATGCTGGTCCCCAGACACTACCCCACCGATTTATTGTGCGGGGCAATCTTGGGTCTGCTTTGCGGCATCTGCTTCGGTCTCGCCGCCCGCAATCTCAGTCAAAAACGCGATTCGCTACCGAATTCGACCAACCATGAATAGTTTTCTTACCGGACGTTTCGCCCCGATTTTTCTCTTTGGCTTTACGCTGCTCATGCTCCTGCCGGGCACGGGCACGCTCCCCCTGCTTGATCGCGACGAACCGCGCTTCGCGACGGCCAGCCGCGAGATGATCGAGCGCAACGACTGGGTCGTGCCCACGTTTAACGGCCACGACCGCTTCGACAAACCCGCCCTCTCCTACTGGTTGATGCGCGGTGGCTATGCTCTTTTTGGACAAAACGAGTTCGGCGCCCGGTTTCCCAATGTGCTCTGCGCCGCGGCCTTGGTCCTGGTGGTTTGGTGGCTGGGCCGACAGTGGTTCGGTGCCTATGTCGCCTGGTTGGCGGCGCTCGGCCTCGCGACCTGCCTGCAATTGTTCATCCATGGACGACTGGCGCTGGCCGATCTGCCCATGGTGCTGGCGATTACCGTGATTCAACTCGCCCTCGCCGCGCTGCTCTTCCCGGCCAATCGCATCTGGCGCCCCTCGCTCACGCCACCTTCTGCCGAAGGCACTGCCGCCGATCATCACGATGCCCGGGGCTGGTGGTGGGCGCTTTGGCTATCGGTGGCGGTGGGCTTCCTGGCCAAAGGCCCCATCACGCTGGCCGTGCCCTTGGTTAGCCTGTTGCTCCTGCGCTTCGTCTTTTGGCGCCAGCCCTTGCCGTGGCATCGCCTGGCGGCGGGCCGGGGCGCCCTCCTCGCGCTGGCTTTGATCGCGCTCTGGGGCATACCCGCCTTGATCGAGACCGAGGGACGTTTCTTCGCCGTCGGCATCGGCGAACATGTCGTGAAACGCGGTTACGACAAATTCAACGGTCGCAGCTACAACCCCTTTTTTTACCTCACCACCGCCCCGCTCAGCCTCTTTCCTTGGATCGTTTTTGCACCGCTGGCATGGTTCGCCCTGAAAACGCGCGATATCCGCCACCGCTGGCTGGCGAGCTGGCTGACCGCCCCTTACCTCATTTTCACGTTCTACGCCACGCAGTTACCCCACTACGTGCTGCCCGCGTTTCCGGCCTTTTTCCTGCTCTTGGGTGAAGGCCTGAGCGCCCCCCGACCCGCTTGGCGACGGGGGGGATTCATCGCGTTAACGATCCTGGCCATCCTGTTCTTGCTCGCACTTGGCCTGCTGGCCTTCCGCCCGCTGCCAGCCTCCGCTGAAATGCTCAGGCCCGCCTTTTTCGGAGTTCTCATCGTAGTCCTTTCTCTGGTCGGCCTGGCCGCGGGCATCGCCGCAGGAGCCAAATGGCAACGCGCCGGCTTGCTTGTCGGCGGACTCGGGGTCGTGGCCGGGTCCACGTTGATGGCCCTCGGCCTGCGGTCCGCGAGCCTGAGCATCGCCCTCCCGACGCGCTGGACCGATGCCCCCGCCGAAACCCGGTTTATCGGTGCAGGATTTACCGAGCCGAGTCTGGTTTTTTACAGCCACCGGCTGTGGCTGAACGATTTAACACCCGAGGAGTTCGCCCAAGAAGTCGCCAAACCCGGCCCTCTGGTCGTCGTGTCGGTAGATCGTCAGATCGACCCCATTCATTTGCTGACTGGTCTGGATCGCTGGCGCATCCAAGCCGCCCCGCCCTCGGCGGTTACCCAGCCCGGTTGGACGCGCCAGACGCTTACCGGCTTTAATCCCGGCCGCACCCGTTGGCAGGAATTGTCGGTCTGGCGGCGCGACTAACTTTGCTGGTGACTGCCTACTCTCGCCCTACCGCAACGGCCGAGACCAGCTCCACCGCGCCGGCCTCCGTGCAACGCCAGCGCAGGTTCCAGCCCGCCACCGTCATCCCGTAGATACGTCCCGTCGCTTCGGCTTGGTAGGCCGGTTGCAGATTCAGCGCAAGCAACTGGCGCACCAGCACCAGTGTGGCAGGCGGCAAAACCGCCGCGATTTCCGGAGCGATTTGGATCTGTTCTTCTTCCCGCTTGGTCGGTGCCTCCGGCGCCCAATCTGCCCGGGCGGCCAGTTGGGCTTCGCAGTAGGGCAAATACGGCTTCACATCGTAAACCGGCGTGCCATCCACGCAGTCGATCCCGCCGACCCTCAGCGCGCCCGGCTCGACCGCCAGCAAGGTGACCAAGGAAAGCCCCAGTCCATTCGGACGCAGCGGCGAACGGGAGGCAAAAACCCCCACCCGTTCGTTCCCGCCCAGACGCGGCGGTCTCACCGTTGAAGCTCCATCCCAAGCGGGGTTTTTGTGAAATCCCGTGATCAGCCAGAGATGCGAAAATGCCTCGATCCCGCGCACAAAATCCGGCGACGAAAACGCAGGCAGAAACTCCACCCGCCCCTCCGCGGCCGGCACGATCCCGCTCTGCCGCGGCACGCCGAATTTTTCCGCGAAGGGCGTGCGCAAAAACGCCACCGGGTGAAGCTCGCTCATACCCGTCCCTCCCTTGATATCCGTAAAAAATGCCGCGCGGTTTTTTTGATGATACGCCTTCAATCCGACAAGATACCCGCGAGGTCCAGACCGATATTACCCAACCCGAACTGAGGCACCGTGCCAGAACTCAACGCCCGCCGCACTTCCACCGCTGGCGCAGTACTTGATTTTTTGCCCGCATTGGTAACTTCTACACCTCCCCTTAAAACCACTATGTCCACCGATACTGCACCTGCTCCGCAATCCTTCGAGTTCCAAGCCGAAATCAAGCAGCTCCTGGATATCGTCATCCACTCGCTCTACACCGAGAAGGAGATCTTCATCCGCGAGCTCGTTTCCAACGCCTCCGATGCCTCGGAAAAGCTCCGCCATCTCCAACTCACCGAGAAAAACATCCACGACGCCGATCGCCCCCTGGAAATCACCGTCACCACCGACGAGAAGGCCAAAACCCTCACCATCGAGGACGCCGGCATCGGCATGACCCGCGACGAGCTCGCCAAAAACCTCGGCACCATCGCCCACTCCGGCTCCAAGGCCTTCCTCAAGGCCCTCGGCGAGGGCGGCCAGAAAAACGCCAACCTCATCGGCCAGTTCGGCGTCGGCTTCTATGCCGCCTTCATGGTCGCCAAGAAGGTC
>JAIXRU010000318.1 GCA_027485045.1 Opitutaceae bacterium
CTTCGTCGCCTTCTGGGTCTGGGTCGCTTGGAAGGAAGGCACCCTCGCCGCCCGCATGCTCTGGCTTTTAACCATTCTGCTCTGGGGTAACCCCGCTGTGGCCGGCTACATGTTGTTGGAGATCGCCCGGGTGAAACGCTCCGGCGGCAGTCTCGACGCCGTCTTTACCACCAAGCGGCCCGGCGCCATCGCGTTGCCTGCCACGCTCACGGTATTAGGTATCGCTGTTTATGTGTTGGGGGCCAAAAATGTGCTCTTCCCTTGATTCCATTTGAGCGCCGCACCGTCCCCGATTCCCAAACCCAGCTTTTGGCAGCGCCGCGTGCGCGATCCGCTGGTGGCGCTGCTTACCGCAGGAGCGACGCCTGAAAAACTCGCCACCGCCATCGCTTGGAGCTTCGTCTGCTCCTTGTTACCTTTTTTCGGCTTTACCACCGTGCTCAACGCCGGAGTGGCCTACTGGCGAAAACTCAATCAGCCGCTCATGCAGGCGCTAAACTACGCGCTGAGTCCGCTGCACCTCGCCATGATTCTTGTCTATGTGCGGCTCGGCGAAGGTATCTGGCGCGCACAGGGAGAACGCTTCTCAATCACGGAAATGCTCACCTCGTTTCGCGACCTCAGCCTGGGTGATTTTTTCCAGAAATTCGGCTGGGCGGGCATCCACGCCTTCACCGCCTGGGTGCTCACCGCGCCACTGCTTTTCGTGGTCATTTATATTCCGGCCCGCGCCGCCTTACTGCGCCTCGCCCGCTTGCGCCAGGTCACGCAGATAGTGCCCGCTAAGTAGCTGGCCTGATAGCGGACAAAATCCGCCGGTCGCTGCCGCGCTTCCCCTTATCTTTTCCAGTAGCCGCCGCGTTTTCCGCGTCGGCTTTGCGCAAGGCACTCGACGCCCGCTGCGTCTGTCGGCACAGCTCGCGATTGTCCTTTCCTTCCTATGGCAAACGCATCCGCCTCCGGTCCCAAGCTCTGTAATCCCGCTGTCGTCGGCCTCGCCGGCTTCGGCCTCACCACCCTTGTGCTGCAATTGCACAATCTCGGCTTGGTCGGCCTCGGGCCCGTAATCTGGCTCGGTCTGATCTTCGGCGGCCTCGCCCAGATGATCGCCGGGCTACAGGAGATGAAAACGGGTAACAATTTCGGTTACTGCGCCTTCACTTCCTACGGCGCCTTCTGGATCGCGCTTTGTCTGATGCTGCTCGCGGGTAATTACGGCCTCTTCAAGGCCAGCGGCACCGATGTCGGTTGGTTCCTCGTCGCTTGGACGCTTTTCACCGTGATCCTCTGGGTCGGTGCCCTGCGTATCCACGGCGCTATGGCCACCACGTTTACCCTGCTCTTAATCGGCTTCGTCTTACTCGACCTCGCGCATTTCGGCTTTCCCGCCCTCACTGCTCCGGCCGCTTACGTTCTGATCGCCTGCGCCCTGGGCGCTTGGTACATGATGGCGCGCATCCTTCTCAATGAGATTTACGGCTACGAGATGTTGCCCGCCGGCAAGGCTTGGATCAGCGGCTCAGCCGCCAAGCCCGTCGCCTGCGAAATGCCCCTGACCGGCTCGAACATCGCTGGCCAACGCGGCTAAACCCGGCGCATTCCAAAACTCCTCTGTCCCCTCATAAAACGGCGCGGCGCCTTTGCGTTCCGCGCCGTTTTTGCGTTTGTGCGGCCAGTGCTTTAGCAAATCTCGCCGCCCATGCCTCCGCTTCTTCTCGCCCTCCTCGCCCTCGCGCTCTGCTGTGCCGGCTTCATCGGCGTGCTCAGGCTCGCCCGCCGCCTCGATAACTACGGCATCGTGGACATCGCCTGGAGTTATGCGTTCGCACCCGTCGCCGTGCTCTACGCCGCCCTTGCCGCTGGTTGGGCCCCGCGCCGTTGGCTGGTCGCCGGCCTCGTCGTCGCTTGGAGCGCGCGTCTCGGCACCTACCTCTACCGCCGGGTCATGTCGCACCACCCCGTGGAGGACGGTCGCTATGTGGAAATGCGTACTCGTTGGGCCGCCGACTTCCCCCGCCAGATGTTTCGTTTTTACCAGTTTCAAGCGGTGTCCGTGGTGATTCTCGCCGCGCCCTTCCTGCTCGCGGTCGGCCGAACTGAGACCGGCTTCACCGCCTTGGATTACGCCGCCCTCGCCCTCTTGGTGATCTCCCTTCTCGGCGAGACCTTGGCTGACGCCCAATTGGCGGCGTTTAAGAAAAATCCCGCCAACAAAGGCCAGGTCTGCGCTGCGGGTCTCTGGTCGGTGAGCCGCCACCCGAACTACTTTTTCGTCTGGCTGAGCTGGGTGAGCTTCGCGCTCTTCGCGCTGCCTGCTGGCTGGGGTTGGCTCGGGCTGGTCGCCCCCGCCAGTATTCTCTACCTCCTGCTCTTCGTGACCGGCATTCCAATGACCGAGGAACAAGCGGTGCGCACCAAAGGCGACGCCTACCGCGTCTACCAGCGGCGCGTCTCCGCCTTCGTGCCGTGGTTCCCGAAAAAGAATTAACCACTAATTTTCACAAATAAGCTCTAATCTCAGGCCATCTAATCCGGCATTAGTGACCATTAGTGCCCATTAGTGGTTAAAAACTTCCGACATGATCGACTCCCTTCTCGAAAAAAACCTTCTTCCCGATTGGCTCATTCGCATCGGGATCCGCCGCCTGCTCGCCCAGCGCATCCGCGAAGAAACCGCCCGCTACGACCGCGCCGCCTACGTGGCCGATCTCAAGAACCGCGCGCTCGCCGAGAAGACCGCCGCCGCCAACGAGCAACACTACGAGGTGCCGACTTCGTTTTACCAATACTGTCTCGGTAAACGCCTCAAATACTCCGGCTGCCTGTACCCCACCGGCAAGGAATCGCTCGACCAGGCCGAGGAGCACATGCGCGCCCTCTACGGCGGGCGCGCCCAACCCGCCGACGGACAAAACATCCTGGAACTTGGCTGCGGCTGGGGCTCCCTCTGCCTCTACAACGCAGCGAAATTCCCCCGCGCGCAGATCACCGCCATCTCCAACTCGCGCACCCAAAAAGAGCACATCGACGCCGAGGCGAAAAAACGCGGGCTCACCAATCTTCGCATCATTACTTGCGACATAAACGTGTTCGATATCGAGCCCGCCCAGTTCGACCGCGTCGTGTCGGTCGAGATGTTCGAGCACCTCAAAAACTACGACCTCCTCTTCCGAAACATCGCCCGCTGGCTCAAGCCCGGCGGCATGCTTTTCACCCATATTTTCACCCACAGCCGGTTCAGCTACCACTTCATCGCCCGCGACGAGACCGACTGGATGAGCCGCTACTTTTTCACCGGTGGCCAGATGCCCGCCCACGATTTGCTCATGCAGTTTCAAGCCGATCTCACCCTCGTCACCGACTGGAAGGTGAACGGCCGTCACTACCAGCAAACCGCCGAGCACTGGCTGCAAAACATGGACGCCCACCGCGCCGAGATCATGCCGCTCTTCCGTGCCACCTACGGCGCAGACCAGGCCACCAAATGGTGGGCTTACTGGCGCGTTTTCTACCTGTCCTGCGCCGAACTCTGGGGCTACAAAAACGGCGAGGAGTGGCTCGTCAGTCACTACCTTTTCCGCAAGCCGTAAGCGCCGATCCGAAACCATGCCCGCCCATCTCGCGGCCGTTTCCTATCTCGTCCGCGACTACGACGAGGCCATCGCGTGGTTCACCCTAAAACTCGGCTTCCGACTAATCGAGGATACGCCTCTTTCCGATACGAAGCGCTGGGTCGTCGTCGCGCCGCCGGGCGCTGGAGCGGGCGGTGCCGCTCTCTTGCTCGCCCGTGCCTCCAACGACGAACAGCGCGCCCAGGTTGGCCGCGCCGCCGGTGGACGCGTTGCGTTTTTTCTTCATACCGACAACTTCGCCCGTGATCGCTCCGACTTCGAGTCACGAGGGGTGCGCTTCCGCGAGGCCCCGAGGCAAGAGAGCTACGGCCTAGTCGCCGTGTTTGATGATCTTTACGGCAACGGTTGGGACCTGATCGAACTCCAGCCCCGCGCTTAAAGCACCACCGCGCCGTCGCCCGTGCCCATGGGCAGGATGTCGGGCCTGGCGCCAAATTTGGCCGCGTAAGCCGCCGCGACCGCCTCGGCCTGCGTCGCGCCAAAACCCGCCCCGGCCAGCGCCATCACAGCACCGCCAAAACCACCGCCCGTAAGGCGCGCGCCATACACGCCGGGCGAGGCGACCAGGGCATCCACCAGGAAATCGAGCTCTTCCGTGCTGTTCTCAAAAAGACTCTGCGAGCTGCGATGCGATGCGGTGAGCAAGGCACCGACCTTGCTGATGTCGCCCGCTTTTAGCGCCGCTACCGTTTCGGCCACGCGTGCGATTTCTTCGACCACATGCCGGGCGCGTTTAAACGCGGCGGGCTCGATCTTCGTTTGCGCCGCGAGCAAATCCGCCGGTTTTACTTCGACGAGTAACTTCACGCCCAGGGTCTGGGCCGCCGCCATGCACTCACGATGCCGCGCCGCGTAAAGACCGTCGACCAAGGCGTGCTTGGTGTGGGTATTAAAAATCCAAAAACTCGCGCCCGCAGGCATCGGCACGGTGTCGAAACGCGGTCCCGCGCAATCGATGAAAACCAGATGCCCCGCCTTGCCGAAGCCCGACACACCCTGATCAAGAATGCCGCAGGGCACGCCCACGAAGTGATTTTCCGCGTGTTTGCCGACTTTTACCACCGTCTCGCGGTCGGGAGTCTGTCCGGTCGCACCGAGAAATGCCAAGGCAGACGCCAGTTCGATCGCGGCGCTGGATGACAGTCCTGCGCCCGCCGGCAAATCGCTGTCCGCCAGGTAATCAAAACCCTCGATCACGTTTAGCCCGAAGTGGGGCAAAGCCGCCAGCACACCGAGGGGATAGTTCGTCCAGCTGGCGTCTCCGCTTTGTTTCTCGGGCACGCCGGCGGGCAAGGTGATCGTCTGGTTCGTGTAGGTGCTGTGGAAATTCCGTTTGCCATCGGTCCGCCGGGCCAGGGCCACGGTGACGCCGCGATCTATCGATGCACCCAGCACCGTGCCTCCGTTGTAATCAGTATGATTCCCGATGAACTCAATACGTCCCGGCGCGCGGGTGACGATCTCG
Source organism: Opitutaceae bacterium (assembly GCA_027485045.1). Lineage (GTDB taxonomy): Bacteria > Verrucomicrobiota > Verrucomicrobiia > Opitutales > Opitutaceae > IMCC26134_A. The sequence goes on from JAIXRU010000318.1 coordinate 5,098, forward strand.
GGCGCCCGGCCAAAGATGTTAGTAAATTGAGTGGAGAGGGTGGCTTTATTCATGGTGGAAGTGGTGATTCCGGAATCTGTCACCTTCGAGAAGCTCATTACGTATGGCGAGCCGGTTTTAGACCGGTTTTTTGCCTTTTTTCACTCGTAATGGCCAAGCTCCGGGGAAGGGAACTCGCCTAGTTTTATCCGCCGTAGATCTGCAGTTCCCGTTTCACTTCGTAGATCCAGCCCGCTTCTCGGGCCGCGAAGTCCGACGTCAACAAAGCCTCGTCGAGGGTTTTTTTCCAATATGCCCATTCCGGACTGTGCCAGATTTCCATCTCTGGACAGACGCCGTCGCCGCTGAAGCCGAGCGCATGTTGTTTGGCTAATTGGTTGGCCACCGCCACCAAGGCCACCGTGGAGCGATGGTCGGGGTGGGCGCGCTCGGGATCATCGTGGTAGGCGATGACGTCCAGAATCAGGGCGGGCAAACCCGCTTCCGCCGCGAAAATCCAACCGGCCTCGCAGTGGTCCATGCCGAGGCGGGCCTGCTCCAGTCCGGCCAGAGAGTGACGCCCCTGCCAGGCGCCGAGGAGCACCTCTTTGTACTCTTCGGGGCGCAAATAGGCCAAAGCGATTTTCCCCACGTCGTGCAGGATTGCGCACGCCGCCAGGCCCGGCTTCGCCTGGTAGCCGCTGGCTTCATTGATGCGCTCGGCCAGCAGTTGGGTGGCCAGCGCATGCAGCCAGAGGTGTTTCCACTCCAGGCCTCCGCCCAACTGCGCGCTGCTTTGGAATAGTTGCAGGGAGCTAGCCATGTGGCGCACCCGCCTCACTCCGATCATCTGCACTGCGGCGGATAGCTCCACGATCTGCTCGCGTGACCCGATGAAAACGGAGTTGGCCAATCTTAAAACGCCGACGCACAGCGCAGGATCATGTGAGATCGAGGCCACCACCTCGTCGACCACCACCTCGTCCCGGTCCATCGCTTTGATGAACTTTTGCGCCAACTGCCCCAGGACGGGAATCGTCTTCAGATTTTGCATCTCCCACTCCACTTTACGCCAGTCCGGCACCTGCTGGCCGACGGCTGCGGCACGCTGAACCGCCTCGCCCGGACTTAGTTTACAAGTGGCGGCCAGCGTAGTCACCGGCACGATTACGTCGCTCCGACGTTTTTCCGGGTCCGCACCGGTGGCCTCGCCTGCCTGAGCTACTGCCGCCTCCTCACCGCCAGACTTTGATGTTGCGCTCCCCTCCGTCGCGGAGGTCGAAAGGCTGGTCGCGGAGACCAAGGCGGGATCGTTTACCGTGGTCTCCTCATCGCCGTTTTCTATCCCGGCGGATCGATTTAGAAAAGCCCGCCAAAATGCCATGAATAAATCATCGGCACATTCGCACCGAACTTTAGCGACCAAGTATAATCCTTAAAAGCTGAGTTGGTTCTTCCTGAAAAGTCATTGAACTCGCGCCATGGGCATCAACCGCGTCTACCGCTCACTCCGTCTGGGGGTGATTTTTCTCGCCGGTATCGTCTCTGCCTTGGCCGGTGAAGCAATGGCTTTGCTCTCGCCGGAAGTCGGACGCTATGCGGCAACTCCGGTGCGCGACAGCGGTTTCCCCAAGGATGCGATGCCGCTCTACACCGCGCGCCTGCTCACCGCCCTCGACCGCCCCGGCACCCTTGCCGCCACCGAACACCTGATCGATGCGGCGTTTAGCGCGAAACTCGATCCGTTTCACCTCCACGCCATCGTCCATGGCGAACGCGTGGGCGGTGAACGCTGGCCGGAACCGCTCCGCGCCAAATTCCGCGCCTACGCCGCCCGCTGGGATTTTACTAAACCCATCGGGGTTTCCCTTAATTACGAACTCATGCGCGATGGTGCGGGCTGGATCGCGGCGGGCGTCTGGCCCGACTTGAAAGACGCCGCGGGTAATTCCGCCGAACGCATTCGCCAGCTTTGTGGCGATCGCCTACGGAAAACCCTCGCCGCCCTGCCTCGCGAAGGCGCGACCGAATACGACGCCCCGCTCTATTATGGCACCGATTTCATGGCCCTGCGCCTTCTGGTGGATTTCGCCGATGAACCCGCCCTGCGCGACGCCGCCCGACGCGCGCTCGAGGGCATGCTCGTACAAACGGCTGCCCACTGGCACCGGGGCTATGCCATCACTTCGGCCGGCCGCGCCAAATACTGGGGCTCGCAACAAGTCTCGCCCGACGCCCCCGGCGCCACCACCGCCATGGCGTGGATGCTCTTTGGCGGCGATCGCGACGCGCATATCGAGGGCGTGCCGCAAGGGTTTTGGTTCACTTACCCGAGCCCCTGGCTCGCCTCCCTGGGTCCCTTGAAAAGCTGGCACGCTGTCCTACCCGTGCCCCGCAGCGTCCGCGCCAGCGTGCTGATTCCGTCGCATCGTTTCTTTGTGCGCAAACAAGCTTGGATCACCGCCGACTACGGTCTCGCCAGCCAGCGCACCGACGGCACCCCGGCCAACAGTTATCTCTACAAGGAAACCCGCAATGTGGTGCTGCGCTGGGTTTCCCCAAAGCCCGCCAGCACCTTCATCGTATTCCAGGAAAACCGCCGCCGCCCCACCGAACAAATTGCCAACGCCTTCGCCTACGGGGAAAACCCCTATGCTCAAACCCTCCAGCACGAAGGCACCGTGATGGGCGTTTACGATGTGCCGGCCGATTACGGCTTCCACCGCGTGGTAGCGCCCTTCACCACCCGGGGCGCGATCGTGGCCCGGCTCGAACGCGACGGCTGGATCTGCGCCTATGGCAACTCCGTCCTCTTCGCTTTTCGCAGTCTCACCCCCGCCGCTTGGCAGACGCCCGACCGCAAGGAGGGCATCGATCTCTACGCTACCGCGCCCGATTGCCGCCGTGGGGGCTGGATTCTTGAAACCGCTCCCCCCGCCCGCTATCCCGCCGCCAGCCCCTCCGCCGCGCTCGAGGCGTTTGCCGCTGATTTGAGCGCTCGCACTCGAGCCACGCTGGACCTCGCCGCCAGTCCGCTACGCCTGACTTTCATTAATCTCGACGGACATACGCTCGATTTCACGTGGAAGCCGCCCGCTGCCGCCTACGCCGGAGAATGCCGGGTCAACGGCTTCCCGCTCGATTACTCCGCTTTCCCTTTTCTGGAGATTGCCGATTCGGGCGGACGCCCCTTTGCCTTGCCTGACATTGGCCGGTGAAATGCCCTGCCCTGAGCTTGCCAGCGTCAAACCGGCCCCGCTGTTTTTGAGCCATGTTGGTCGTATATACCTATAAAAACTGTGATGCATGCCGCCGTGCGGTAAAGTGGCTCGCGGCGCAGGAGATCGATTTTGTCGAGAAACCGATTCGCGATACGCCGCCCTCTGTGGCCGAGCTGCGCGTCATGCTCGGCGCTCTGGGCGGGGAGCGCCGGAGGTTGTGCAATACCTCCGGGGCGGACTACCGGGCCGAGAAGCTGGGGGAACAGCTCGCCACGCTGTCCGAAGCGGAATTCCTGGGACGTCTCGCGGCCAATGGGAATTTGATCAAGCGTCCGTTTTTGCTGCGGGCTTTCGTGCCTGAAGCCTCACCCGCCGCTTCGGTTGGAGTGGTGGGTTTCGACCCGGTGGCGTGGCAAGCCGCGTTGTGCGGATAGGTTTTTCAGCCACCGAGCGCGACGCGTAATACCGCGCCGGTGATGAGTTGCCCCGAGGGGCCGTGCAGATTGGCTTCACCGGCGTGGGTGGCCCAAGGTAGTCGGGCAAAGACGTGCGCCGCGCCCACTCGCTGGAGCGCGGCGGTGAGCCGTTCGCTGTGGCGGCACCAAACCAACTGGTCCAGCGCGCCGTGCATCAAGAGCGTCGGCGGCACGCCGGGGTGGACGAGTTGTTCGGCGCTGCCACTGCGGTAGAGGGTTTCGCGCCCTTCCGGACCGCCGCCGAGGTATTGGCGCATGAGTTTGTCGGAGTTGAGCGAGTCGGTCGGGGAGCGAATCGACCAGACGAAGTTCAGGTCATGCACCGCATAGAGCGCCACGACGGCGCGGACTCCGGGCAAGGGTTTGCCATAAGCGGTCGCGGTCGCGATTTGCCCGCCCGCGCTGCGCCCTACCAAGGTAAGTCGCCCAGGGTCGATGCCGAGCGCCGGGGCCTGGTTGCGCAGCCAGACCACGGCTTGGTGCAGGTCGTCGCGCTGGGCCGGCCACGGGTGGGCGGGAGCCAGCCGGTAGCTGATCGCGGCGACCGCCACCCCGTGGGCCGCCAGCCAGTGGTTGAAGCCTGCGAGTTGAGTGCGTTCCCCGCTATCCCAGCCGCCGCCGTGCACCAGTATCACGCAGGGTGCGCCGGCGGCAGGGGAGAGATGCGCCGGGTAGTAATCCAGAGGCAGATTCGGGGCGACGAAATGGGTCAACACCGGGCCGCGTCGAACCGCTTGCGGCCAGCGCCAAAGCCGGAGCCAGCTCCAGAGCGGCGGGAGACCGGCGGTTTTCCCGAAGGTGTTATCAAGCTCGTCGCAAAGCGTGCGATGCAGGTTCCAGGCAGACCAGGCGGGGCGGGCGAATAAGACGGCGCTGAGCGCGTACAGACTTGCGGCTGCGGCGGAGGTGAGCAGGCTTTGCGGGTGATTTGCCAGTCGTGCCGAGACGAAGCACAGGCCGAGTGCGGCAAAGGCCCAGAAGTGACCGAGCTCGGTGGCGATCAGTGCCACCAGCCAGGTGCGGTAACGGCGGGCGGGTTGAACCGAGAACCGCGCGGTCGCGAGCAAAACGACGGCGCCTAAAAGCAGCCCGATAGCGAGGGCGCTGGGTCCAGAGGTCGATAAAAACGAGCGCAACGGGCAGGGGCGTGGCGTTCAGTCCTTTGGCCAGGTTTCGCTTTTCCGGAGACCTTCCGGCGAGGCAGTTTCGTAGACTAGCTCGCTGCCCCGATAAAGGCGCAACCAGATGCCGTAGAGCGTCTCCCGGCTGGTGCTTGCGCCGGACTCGACCGATCTAATGTTGCCGTTAAATTTAGTTTTAAAGGCCGAGACCGTTTCGGTTCGAAAATCGAGCCTGCCCTTGGCGGCAATAGGGTCCAGTTTCGTGCGGTAAGCTTTGCGCCGCAGGCCCTCCTTGGTGCCCTTGGTACTCAGCTCGTCGATGGTAGCGAAGAGCAGGTATTCCACGTGTAAGTCGTTTAGGGGCTCGTTGGCTTGGTTGGTGATCATCACCCCGTAGCCCCATTTTTCCTCGGTGATTGTCTGACCTTTTTTCACCACACCGCCGCCGACAAGGGTGACGTCCCTTGTGATGCTCTCGGTATCAAATTTAGCCCGGCTGATCTGCACGTTCACAGCTACCGGGACGTTTGCCTTGGGTTTGGTCGCTTCGCTGGCGGCCCAGGCTTTGAGCTCCGCTTGATCGCGCTCGCTTAGGGTATTAAGCGGCATTTCAAAAATCCGGCCGTCGTCGCGGCGGATTTTTACCTGGTCGCCGCTCACCTCGACCACGTCGGCCTTGATCGTGCGGCCCATGACATCGGTCAGGGTGCGGGTTTCAGAACGCAGAACGCCCACGCTTGCGATAAGCATGAGACACAAGGAAACCCACTTGCGATTTAAGGTCTTCATGCGGCGAATGCAGCCTTACAAGTGCTTCAGGACTCAACACTTTTCTAAACAAAGTCTTTTTGTGCTCTACTCACCCAGGGCAGGTGCTGGCCAATGATTGAGCCGGGAATGGTCAGTCAGTCGTGTCGCGAAGGCTTGGGACCGGACGCCACGCCAGCCAACCGACCAAACCGAGTCCCAGCCAGAGACAAAGCGTGCCCACGACCTCGTGAAGCTCGTGGTAATGGTCGGGAAAGTGCGGGGCACTCAGGCATATAATCAATATGCGCAGCACGTTAACCGCAAAGCCCGTGGCCATCGCGAGCGGCACCAGCGTTGCAATCACCCAGCCCCGGCGACCGGCGATGCCGCCGGCCAGAATCGCGAGCAAGGCCCCCGAGGTAATGAGCCCGAAGCCGTTGCATTCGGTCGCGACCAGAAAAGCCTTACCGCCGACGGTGAGAATGAGCTGGGGATTTTCGGTGGTGCCGGTCAGGGCCAGGCCGGGGGCGAGGTGCATTGCCTCCAGCAGGATGGCGGCCTGCACACCGGCGAGCTGGCGCAAGGGCCAGTCGAGCACCGGGAAGGCCATTATGATTACCAGCAGCGCGCTGATCCCCACTACCAGAGGTTTTAAAAAACGAAAACTTCGCGCACCGAAAAGCGCGTGCAAGCAACCGGCCAGTGCGAGGGTAAAGCTTGGGAGCACGAGCACTTTTAGGTGGGTCAATCCTGCCACTCCAACGAGGATGAAAGCGGCTCCGAAGAGGGCCAGAACTCGATTGCTCAAGTCCCCCGTCAGCCTGAGCTCGTGCCGGTGTTGCCACACCACCAGGCCAATAGCCGCGAGTAGCAGCAGGCCACCCTGCTGGATTTGTTGACGGGCGGTTGATTCTGCCACGATCCACCGGGTGACCGGCCAGAAAATCACCCCGGTCAGCGCCACCAAAACCCAGACCCAAGGTGCGCTTGGGGAGCGGTTGGTCGCGGGGTGGGGCAGGGCGGGTTCGGGAAGCATGATTAAGAATCGCGCTATCTTTGCTAACCCGGCTTGAGCAATGCACAAGCCGGAGCCTAGGCTGGAGCGAAGTTCGGTTTGCGCCCCGGTGAGCACGGGCTTTGCTATATTTCCTCTTATCATGCCCCACCAAGCCCATTGGTTTTTCGCCGCTCCGGTGGTTTTTCTCCTTTTGGTCGGTTGTGCGCATCGCCCCGACCGCGCCCTTAAAGTAAGCCCGGTCGCGGAGTTGCCATCCGAGGTGGCGGTCATTCCGACCCAAGTTCCCGCGCCGGTTTTTCCGCCTGCCCTGAGCACTTCGCTTGCGCCGACGCCGCTCGGGCCGACCGAACTCGGACCTGCATCAGCCAAGGCGGCCGAGGGCATGGAGGTGCGTTTCGTCGTCACTACGCAAAGCGCTTACGCGGATCTTTTTAGCCGCACGCTGGATAACATCGTGCCTGATTACGTCGAGACCAAGGAAGTGTATCGAGGGCAACGCGTCTCCATCGTCCCGCTCATCCGCAATTACCGGCTCAATGCCGATGGTTGCGCCGATGTGGTCCTGGAGCTGGAAACGCGCCGGCCCGATGGCACGCTGGAGGGCGAGGTCTTGAAGGTATCTTTGTGGGAGGGGCCGGTGGTCGGCCTGGGGCTGATTCTGTATCCGAAAACCAATGTGAATTTCTGGACCGAGGCCAACGACGCCCCCGGACCTTACACCTTGATCGCCCGCGTAACAGACCAAGTGGCCAAGGAATCTCGCGAGTTTACCCATACGCTCGTAATGCGGGACTACACGCCGCCGCCCTTGCCGGCTGACTTTTCTCCGGCGCTTTGGTATTCCACTTACTATACAAATCCCACGCCCGAACTGGCGCTGCCCGCGCTGACCGCCCTTTATTGGTCGCAACCGGCGGATAGACGGCAGGCGAATATGGCTCCCATGCTGGGATTTTACGATCAGGTGCTTTTGGATAATCCCTGGTTGCTCCCGATTTTTTCCGAGCGTCTGGCCAAGGCGGATACGGACGAGGCTTATGTGCTTTCGCTCGTGCTCGGGTTTCACCTGCGCGGGATTCAGAATGCACCCGGCGGGATCGATGAGGCTACCTGGACGCGTCTGGCCGAGTTTCGTGCCCATGACTGGGAATTGGATGCCGAGACGGTCATCTCCGAGTCCGGGCAACTGGATGCGCTCTGGGGCCGCTTTTTTGCCAACGGCGGCTATGGTCCGATTCGTAGTTTACTGGGCTTGCTGGCCAATTACTCGGACCTCGGTGCCGGCGAGCGCTGGCGTCAGGTTCGGGCGGGCGGGACCAACCCCGTCATCCCAACCGACATCCCGCCCGAGGTCAGGCGTGAACAATTATTAAGGTCCACCGTCTGGGCCTTGCGTAATAATTCGCGCCAGCATCCCCTCCTGCAGGCCTACCTCAACTGGACCTTGCGCTTTGGCCGCATGCCTCTCGCGCAAAAGATGTTTTTGACCCGTATCCTTAGCGTTGAGACCCCGGCGGCAGGAGCGACGGTGGCCGCACCTGTCGCCACGCCCTGAACGAGGTGGGGCGGAGCAGGATAGGCTCGTTGGTGGAAATACTTACAGGGCTCCCGTTTTTGAGTTTCGCATAAAGCATTGGCGCGGTTTCGTCTTCCGGAATGTCCTCTCAACACGTATGGAATTTTTTCCGGATCGGCGGCTTTGACCAAGTCTCCCTTAAAACAGCCGCTGACCTCGAAAACCTGCACGCTCTCGACCAGAAGCTCTGGGCTGCGCTTTCCTGCCCGGTGAAAGGCTTGGAGCTCGACGAAAAGACCCTCGTCCTGCTCGACACCGATAAAGACGGTCGCATCCGCGCCCCCGAGCTGCTCGCGGCCATCGCCTGGGCCAAACCTTTTTTCAAAGACTTGGGCACTCTGCTCTCGGGCCAGGATCATCTATCGCTCGATGCCTTGGCCGATACGGCCGAGGGTCGCGCCGCCCTGGCCTCGGCCAAACGCATTCTCTCCTCTCTGGGCAAGGCCGCTGACACTTCCATCTCTCTGGCCGATGCGAGCGACACCGCAAAACTCTTTGCCGCCACCAAGCTCAACGGTGACGGCGTGATCACGCCCGCCTCGAGTGCCGACCCCGCGCTCAGCGCAGTGATTAACGAAATCCTCGCCACCCAGGGCGGAACCCCGGACCGCTCCACGGTCGCCGGCATCGATGCCGCCCGGGTAGAAGCGTTCTTCGCCGCCGTAGCGGCACATCTCACTTGGGCGGATAAGGCCGGTTCGCCCGAAGTGCTCACGCTCGGTGCGGACACACCGGCCGCCGCCGCCGCCGTTTCCGCCGTTCGCGCCAAAATGGACGATTATTTTGGCCGCACCCGGCTGGCCGCGTTTGATAGCCGCGCCCTCGGTGCGGTGAATCGCGCCGAGGCCGACTACCTCGCCTTTGCGGCGAAAGACATGACGATCACGGCCGATGAGGTCGCGGGCTTTCCGCTGGCCCGAATCGCCGCCGACCAACCGCTGGCCTTGTTGTCCGGGGTCAATCCGGCCTGGGCGTCGCGGATCGCGACTTTGCACCAAGCCGCGGTGACGCCGGTCTTCGGCGCAGCGACGACCACGCTCACCGAGGCGCAGTGGACCACGCTCAAGGCCAAGATCGACGTCTACGCAGTTCATTTCTCGGCCAAGGTCGGAGCCACCGTGGAAAATCTCGGACTGCCGCGTCTGCGCGAATTGCACGCCGGCGCCGATGCTTCGCGCGCCGCCCTCGCCGGCCTCATCGCTGAAGACCTCGCCCTGGCGCCCGAATTTGAATCGATCGCCAGTGTGGAAAAACTGCTCCGCTACACCCGGGATTTCCGCCCCCTGCTGCATAACTACGTTAACTTCTTCGACTTTTACTCGCCCGACCACTACGCGATTTTCCAAGCCGGCTCCCTCTACCTCGACAGTCGTTCGACGGAGTTTTGCATCGAGGTCGCCGGACCCTCGCCCTTGGCCGCGATGAGCAAGGCCTACATCGCTTATTGTGACCTCAAGCGCCCCGGTTGCGCGCCGCGCAAAATCGCCGCCTGTTTCACCAACGGCGATAGCGACTACCTGTTTGTCGGGCGCAACGGCGTCTTCTACGACCGTCAGGGCCGCGATTGGGACGCCACGATAAGCGCCATCGTGGATAATCCGATCAGCATCCGGCAGGCTTTTTTCTCTCCCTATAAAAAGTTCATCCGCATGATCGAAGAGCAGGCGGCCAAACGCGCCACCGCCGCCGAAGCGGAAAGCACTGCCCGCCTCGCCACCGCCGCCGAAAAGACGGCCAATGCGGACAAGGCGCCGCCGGCTCCGCCCAAAAAATTCGATATCGGTGTCGTCGCCGCACTCGGCGTCGCCGCAGGTGCCTTGGGTACCATCCTCGGCGGATTTATCAGCGGGTTTCTCGGGCTGGGCGTCTGGATGCCCGCCGGAGTGCTCGGCATCGTCCTGGTGATTTCCGGTCCCTCCATGGCGATTGCCTGGCTGAAACTCCGCCAGCGCACCATCGGCCCTATCCTGGAAGCCAACGGCTGGGCCATCAACGGACGGGTGAAGATCAATATTCCCTTCGGCACGAAGCTCACCGCACGAGCGCTGCTACCCAAGGGCAGCAAGCTCGATCTGAACGACCCTTACCTGGACCACGAGGCCGTCCGCAAACGCCGCACCTGGGTTTACGGCATACTGTTCGGTTTGTTTGCGCTCGCCGCTGCAGCGGCTTGGTACGCGAAGGTCTGGCCTTTCGCCGTGGTAGGCTGATCGCCGCAGTTGCTTGCGGTTGGCGACTTGGCTGAGTTGCATGGCCTACGATCATGAAACTCCTTCGATTCCTTCGCTGCGCAGTCCTCTCCACAGTCGCACTGGCTGGCTTTGTGTCGGTGTTGTCGGCTCAGGCTGAAGGGATTGACGCGCCGTCGACTCCGGTGCCGATCCCGGCTTTGGCCGCACCCGTGCGAGTAAAAGTTATCCCGGTGCGCGAGGCCATCGCCAAGCCGGTCCTCTATGTGTTGCGCCGGGGGCTGAAAGAGGCGCAAGCCGAGGGCATGGGTGCCGTCGTAATCGACATGGAAACACCGGGCGGTGAGCTCGGGGTGACGCTCGAAATCATGGAGGCGCTGGACAAGTTTGAGGGCCAGACGCTCGTCTATGTGAACAAGGAGGCGATTTCGGCGGGGGCGATCATTTCGTCGGTCGTCGATGAGATTCACTTCGCACCGGGGGCGGTCATTGGCGCGGCGGCGGCCGTGAGCGGCGGCGGTGAAGAGGTGCCCGCAACCATGAAGCAGAAAATCAACAGCTACCTCAACGCCAAGGTGCGCTCTTTTAGCGCCGGCAAGGGGTATCGATCCGAGGTCATCAAGGCCATGATGGACGCGGACTATGAATTTAAAATCGGTGAAAAGGTGATCAAGCCCAAGGGCGAGCTGCTTTCCTTGACCGATGTGGAGGCTGCGGCCGTTTACGGAGAGCCGTCCCGTGCGCTGCTTTCTTCCGGCACCCATGCCACGTTGGAAGATATGTTGGCCGTGAAATTCGGGAAAAACGGCTACACGGTGTCCCGTCTGGAAATCACCTGGTCGGAGACGCTGGCTTCCTGGATCAGTGCGGTGGCGCCGGTGCTGATGGGGCTCGGTTTGTTGTGCGTGTTTATCGAATTTAAGACCCCTGGCTTCGGAGTCTTTGGGATCACCGGCGGAGCGCTGCTGGCGCTGGTGTTTTTCGGTCACTACACGGCGGGGCTTTCCGGGCATTTGCCGGCGCTGGTTTTCGTGCTCGGTCTGGCTCTGGTGGCCTTGGAGATTTTTTTGATTCCGGGCACGATCGTCGCCGGTTTGGCCGGCGCGGGCTTGATGTTGGGGGCGCTGGCTTGGTCCATGATTGATGTCTGGCCGGACAAGCTGCCGAGTTTTGATGCGGAGACCCTCAACGCCCCTTTGTTGAATCTGGGGCTGGCACTGGTGGTGGCCGTGGTAGGCGCGTTCGCGCTGGGACGGTTTTTACCGCGCGGCTGGTTTTGGGATAAGATGATCTTGAACGCCGCAGTGTCGGCCGACGCCGGAATGCCGCCTGCCGGCATGGGTGATTCAAGCAAGGCGGAGTTCTCCGTGACCGAAGGGGCGGTGGGTATAACGGTCTCTGCCTTGCGACCGATGGGTGAGGTGGAGGTGGACGGTCGTCGCTACGAGGCCCGGGCCGATCTCGGCGGGCTGGAGCGAGGCCAACCGGTGCGGGTGGTGGGGCGCAGCGGACGCACGCTCATTGTGGCTGCTCACGAATAAATCTGCCGGGCGCAAAACTATCACTTACGATTCTATCATGGACACTCCCGTGCTTGTTTTATTTGCGGTCGGCCTCGTGCTGCTGGGCTTCGAGGTCGTCGTGCCAGGGGCGATATTGGGAGCCCTTGGCGGGCTCTTTTTGCTTGGCGGCGTGGCGGTGGCGTTCGTGCAACACGGTGTGGAAGGCGGCCTGCTCGCGCTCGGGGTGGCGCTGGTCGCAGTGGCTGCGCTGATGTATTTCGAATTTAGAATTTTACCCCGCACGCGGCTAGGGAAGCGTATGTTTTTAAATGCCTCGATTGACGCCACCAGCCAGCCGGCGGTGGCAGTGAGCGAGACGGTAATGGGCAAGGAGGCGCTTGCCGTCACCGCGCTTTCGCCGACCGGGTTGGTGCAGATCGAAGGGCGTCGCTACGAGGCGCGCTGCGATTCCGGCTTTGCCGACGAAGGCGCTCGCTTGCGAGTCGTGCGAGTTGAATCCTTCCAGTTGGTTGTAATGGCGGAAGTCGCCCCGTAATCCATACTCATTCCCTGTAATTTTTTCCCACCATGATTAACCTAACCACTGTAATCCTCATCGCCGGCGGCATCGCGGCCCTTGTCGTTCTCGGCATTGTATTCTCCTTTTTCAGCGTATGGCTGCGCGCCTGGCTGGCGGGTGCCTACGTCGGCCTCGTCACGCTGGTGGCGATGCGCCTCCGCCAAGTGCCCTATGGCCTGATTGTGGATGCCCGCATCACCGCGAAAAAAGCCGGCATTGATATTTCGATTGATGACATGGAAGCCCACTACCTCGCGGGCGGCAACGTGGTGCCGACGATTCAGGCGCTGATCGCGGCGCGCAAAGCCGGTATCGAGCTGAACTGGGATCGCGCCTGTGCGATTGACCTCGCGACCAAGGGCTCCGGAAAGAGCGTGGTCGAGGCGGTCCGAACCTCGGTTGACCCGAAGGTCATTGATTGCCCCAACCCCGCCTCCGGCCGCACCACGATTGATGGCGTTTCCAAGGACGGTATTCAGGTGAAGGTAAAGGCCCGCGTGACCGTGCGCACCAACCTTGATCGCTTCGTTGGCGGCGCCAAGGAAGAGACCATCATCGCCCGCGTCGGCGAGGGCATCGTGACCTCCATCGGCTCCGCTGTGAGCTACAAGGAAGTGCTGGAAAA
>JAIXRU010000030.1 GCA_027485045.1 Opitutaceae bacterium
ACATCACCGCCGAGCGTTTGGCGCCCTACACGCCGCGAGGCACCGAGGTCGGCGTGGTGCTCGATCTCATGATCCACGATATCGGCATCGTGTTGGCGCTGGTTAAGTCGCCGATTCGCAAAATCGACAGCGTCGGCGTGCACGTGCTTTCGAAAACCGAGGACATCGCCAACGCGCGCATCGAATTTGAAAACGGGTGCGTCGCCAACCTGAGCGCCAGTCGCATGAGCCTGAAGAAAAACCGGGAAATCCGCATCTTTCAGGACGACGCCTACCTCTCGCTCGATTTCATGAACCAGAAGGGCCATCTGGTGAAAAAGAGCGACGTGATCGCCTACGGTTTAAAGGTGAAGATCGGTTTGGCCAAAGCCGGCGACGCCAGCTCCATCCCCGTGCAGGATATTCCCATCGAAAAAGACGAGCCCCTGAAACTCGAATTACAGCATTTCACGGAAAGTGTGGCCGAGCTGAAGCAACCCAAGGTGGGCGCGGCGCTGGGCAAAACCGCGCTCGAGGTCGCGATACAAATCACCGAACAAATCAAAGCGGCGAAGAAATGAGCGGTGCGGCCCTCCCCTTTCGACTCGCCCCGCCCGCCTCCGGCCGGGTGGACCTGCTCGTGATCGCGGGCGAACACTCGGGCGACGAGCACGCCGCCCGCATGGTGGCGGACTTGCGCTTGCGCGTGCCCGGCACCGAGGTGTGCGCGCTGGGCGGCCGGCATCTGGCCGCCAGCGGGGCGCACTTGCTGCACGACCTGACGGCGTCTTCCGTGGTCGGCCTGGTCGAGGTGTTGAAAAACTACTCGTTCTTCAAAGCGCTCTTTTACGAAACCTTGCGCTGGATCGAGGAACACCGGCCGCGCGCGGTCTGTTTTATCGATTACCCCGGTTTAAATCTCCGTCTTGCCGCCGCGCTCAACGAACGCGGCTTGGCGGCCAAGGCAGGCGGCCCCGTCAAACTCCTGTTTTACATCTCGCCGCAAATCTGGGCTTGGAAATCCGGGCGCCGCTTCACCATGGCCAAACATCTGGATGCGCTGGCCTGCATTTTCCCGTTCGAGGTGGCGTGTTATGCCGACACCGATTTACCGGTGGAGTTTGTCGGGCATCCTTTTCTGGCCGAGGACTATGTTGCACCGGTGAGCTTCAACCCGGCGGCACCGGTTTTGTTGCTGCCCGGCAGTCGCAAGCAGGCGGTGGCGCGAATCTGGCCGGTCTTGCGCGATGGTTATCTCGCCTATGGAAACCGGAGCGCGCGGGCGATTTATCCCAGTCCGGCGATCCGGGAAGTGATCGAACGCGAAGGCGTGCCGCAGGGCGTGGAGCTGGTGCCCAATGGCGGCGTCGTCGAAGCCTCCGCCGTGCTGACCTCCAGTGGCACGATGTCGCTGCATTGCGCGCTGGCCGGATTGCCCGGTGCGATTGCTTACCGTGCGAACCCGATCACCTACCTGCTCGGCCGCTGGCTGGTGAAAATCCCTTACCTCGGGATCAACAATCTGCTCCTGCGCGAGGCCATGTATCCGGAGTTTATTCAAGGCGCCGCCACCCCGCAGGCGCTCGCCGCCGAGTTGCGCGAGTGTGTGGAAAGCCCGGCTCGCCTCGCCTCGACCCAGCAGCAGGTCGAACGCTTGCGCACCCACTTGCGCCAGCCAGTCGGTGGCACGGTCGTCGATTGGCTGCTGCGCCGCGGGCTGGGTTAAACTGAAAACGAGTCACGCCCGCGCTGCGTTCCGGCATGATAAACCGGCTGCACACTTGCGGATGCCCGCTGATGACTAATGCTGACGATCTTACATGAGTTCTGATTCTCCCTCTGCCGTCTCGAATCCCTTCCTTGATGATACGTTTCTTATTCGCTGGGTCGACCATCGGCCTGAATTGATTGCGCCGGCCATCACGATTGCCCTGAGCGAGGGCCAGGCCGCCCTGGAAGCCATCGCCGCACGGGCGGAGAGCGGAGACGCCACTTTTGAAAACACGTTTGTCGCGCTGGAAACCGCTACCGAGCGTTTGAACTACGCTTGGTCCAAGGTGACGCACTTGCAGTCAGTGGCCGACTCGCCCGCGCTGCGGGAGGCGCACAATGCCATGCTCCCGCAAGTTTCGGCCTTTAACGCCGCCATACCCTTGAACCCGCGCCTTTGGGCCGCACTGCAAGCCGGTGCCGCTTCGCCCTCGGGCCGCGACGCGACCGGCGCTTGGGCGCGGCTGCGCGAAGAGACGCTGGCGAATTTCCGCGAGGCCGGTGCCAACCTGCCGGCGACGGCGCGCGCGCGGCTGGAAGCGATCGAGTCGGAACTGGCCCAGCTCACTCAAAAATACTCGGAGAACACCCTCGATTCAACCAACGCCTGGCAACTGGTGGTCGAGGATCCGAAACGTTTGCTCGGCTTGCCTCCCCATGCGGTAGCCGGCGCCAGGGACTCGGCGCGCAAGAAAGGCCTCGGCACCGATGCAGCACCCGTCTGGCGCTTTACCCTGCACGGCCCATCGCAGGAACCGGTGATGCTTTACGCCGAGGACGAGTCTTTGCGCCGCGAGCTCTGGGCCGCCTCGGTCGCGGTGGCAGCCGAAGCCGAAGGCGGAAAGTGGGACAACGGCCCCTTGGTGCAGAAAATACTCGCCCTGCGCGCGGAGAAGGCCGCGGTGCTGGGCCGGGACAATTTCGCCGATCTGGTGCTGTCCCGCCGCATGGCGAAAAACGGCGCAAAAGCGCTGGAGTTTGTGACCGACTTCGAAGCCCGCTGCCGGCCGGCTTTCACCCGCGAGATCGAGGAGTTGGAGCGCTTCAAGGCGGAGGCCACCGCGAGCCCGGTCGCCCGCCTGAAAGCTTGGGAAGTTTCTTTCTGGGCCGAGCGGCTTCGCCTGGCCCGCCATGCGTTCGACGAGGAGGCGCTGCGTCCGTATTTCGAGGTAACGAAAGTCCAGTCCGGGTTGTTCGAGCTGGCCACGCGCATCTTCGGCCTGCGCATCGCCGAGGTGACCATACCGCTTGAGGCCAAATGGTGCGAAGAGGTGAAGTATTATGAAATCCACGACGAGAACGGCCGCCACCTCGGTTCGTTCTACGCCGATTGGCATCCCCGCGAGTCCAAACGCGGCGGCGCCTGGATGGGCTATCTGGTGACGGGAGGGCATCGCGCAGAGGCGGCGGGGGGCGCGCGGGAGCCCCATCTCGGCTACATTTGCGGCAATATGTCGCCGCCCACGCCCGGTCAGCCGGCGCTCCTCACCCATCGCGAAGTGGAGACGATTTTCCATGAATTCGGGCACCTCTTGCATCACCTGCTGGGCGAGGTGCCGGTGAAGTCCCTGAACGGCGTCAATGTCGCGTGGGACTTCGTCGAGCTGCCTTCCCAAATCATGGAAAACTGGTGCTGGGAACGGGCCTCGCTCGACCTCTTCGCCCGCCATCATGAGACGGGTGCCCCGATACCGGAGGACTTGTTCAACAAGATGGTCGGCGCACGGAATTTTCGCTCGGCCTGCGCCGCCATGCGCCAGACTCAATTCGCCAAGATGGATCTGTTGTTGCACCTGCGCGCCCAAGATTTTGTGACCGGCGACCTGGAGGCCAAGACCAGGGCCTTGATCGCGGATTGCATGCTGCCGACCGAGCCCCCCGCCCGGACTATCGTGCGGCGCTTCGGGCACCTGTTCTCCGATCCGGTGGGCTATGCGGCGGGCTACTATTCTTACAAATGGGCGGAGGTGCTGGAGGCGGATGCCTTCACCCGTTGGAAACAGGAAGACGTGTTTTCCCGTGCCGTGGGGGCGGAATTCGTCGAGCACATCTTGAGCAAGGGCAACAGCGAGGATGCCGAGGTGCTGTTCCGACGCTTTATGGGCCGCGATGCGGACCCGGCTGCTTTGCTGCAGCGCAGTGGTTTGGCTTAACTAAATGGGTTCTGCGCGGTTTTGAGTGGGTGCAAAGACCGGGAAAGAACCGCTAATGCGGCGAGCCAAAGTCCGCCGCCGAGATTTCACCTGCCGACCAAGTCGGCCGACGCGGTCGATTCCTCGGCCAATTGCCTCGCTGGTAAAATGGCTAATTGCTTCTTTAAGCTATCTTTACTCTATGTCGAGGCCATTGGCCGTAACGTCGAACACGGCCGTTTCGCAACGCGAAGCCACTCGCTCTCTGCCGCGCTCATTGAGCCGCGGCATTAGCGGTCAAACCAAAGCTACCCACTGAAAACAGTGAGGAACCACTAAATGGATATAGCTTAGGACAAAACCGCTCCGTCGCGGCCAAGGTCGGGGAATGGGATCGCGCCCCTGCTTCGATATGGAGTAGGCAAGAGACGCTATGATTATCGCTGATCTTGCCAAAATCCCGGGCGGGACCTTCCCCGCGCAACGTTGGGGCCGTGGTCTCGTGGGCCAGGCCTCCCAACCAATCCAAGCCAAGGGTTTTTCCATGGGCTTCTCCGTGCTTGCGCCCAAGGGCGGGCAGGTGCCCTGGCACAACCAGGAGCAGGAGGAGGTCTATTTTATCACGCAAGGCGAAGGCCAGATCTGCGTCGATAACGAATGCTCCCCGATCAAGGCCGGCCAGGCGGTCTACATGCCGCCGGGTAAATTTCACCAATTGACCAATACCGGTGACGAGCCGATGCACATGATCTATGTGTATTGCCCCGGCGGTGACGTGGCCCACTGGCGGCAGGAGCTCAACGGCACCCTGCCGGTCGCCGGTGTCGGCGAGATTCCGCCGCTGCCCCCCGGCGCTGAAGCGCAATGGACCAAGGTCGAGCCCAAGCCCCTCGGCTAAAGACGGTCCAAGCCCGGGCTGCTTTCCACGGCCTCACTGCCTGCGCCATGCGCTGGGGGTGAGGCCGGTTTGTTTACGGAACCAGCGGGAGAAATAGTTGGGGTCGTCGAAACCGGCCTTGGCGGCGGCGGCGCCTATGCCCGCGTCTTCGCGCAGGGCGGTTTGCGCCGCTTGCAGGCGTTCTTGATCGCGCAGACCGCGTAAACTCAGGCCGTGTTCACGTTTTAGGCGGCGGCTCAGGGCGTCCCGCACGTAACCGCTTTCCCGGGCGATTTCATTAAACGGCTTGGCGGTGCGTAAACTTTCGCGCACGCGCACCACCAAGGGGGACGCGGTCACCGGCAGGGGGGAGTCGTCGGATTTAGGCGGCTCCAGCAGGCGGGCGACGACGGATAAAATGGCGGGGTAGTCGGAGAGTTGCAGGCGGCCCTTGGTCGGCACGCGGGCCAGCAGGGCGTGCAGCTCGTTCAAGGCGCTTTGCGGCAGATGCCGGTGCTGGATGCGGGTGCCCGGGCGGTTTTCATATTCCAACACCAGGCAGAGCGGGCGGCTGTTGCCGGCCATGGCGAAACCATGGCTAACGCCGGGCGGAATCATAAACAAATCACCGGCCCGGGCCTCGACCCGACGATCGCGCAGGATCTGCACGCCTTCGCCGGACAGGTAGAGAATCAGTTGGTGGTAGCTGTGGGAATGGGAGGCGACCTCCGCCTCGCGATGCCGGTTAAGCTGCAGTTTGCGCAGCACGAAACCGAGGGCGTGGATTTCGATTTTCTGTACCAAAAGGGGACTCCAGGCGAGCATGGCAGTGGGCAAGGGGGGTAAACGGGTGCGTGCTAGCAAGTGTCGGCATTGTTCTAACTGCAAGTCAGGTCTTCAGGTATAGTAAAGTTGAGACGATTAAAACCCTCATCACCCCAAACTAAAATTCCGAAACCATGACCACGCACAAAGTCGGCATCATTATGAACGGCGTCACCGGACGCATGGGAACGAACCAGCATCTGATTCGTTCCATCAAAGCCATCATCGATCAAGGCGGCGTTCGCTTGAACGACTCCGAAGTCATCATGCCTGATCCGATTCTAATCGGACGCAGCGAGTCCAAGCTCGCCGCGCTGGCCGCCCGCGTGGGCGTGAAGCGCTACTCCACCGATCTTGATGCGGCCCTGGCCGATGCCGGCAACCAAATCTACTTCGACTCCACCCTTACCGGCCAGCGCCCCACGGGCGTGCGCAAGGCCATCGCCGCCAAGAAACATATTTACTGCGAAAAACCCACCGCCACGACCTCCAAGGAAGCGCTCGCGCTTTATGACGAAGTGACCGCCGCCGGTCTGAAAAACGGCGTGGTGCAGGACAAGCTCTGGCTCCCCGGCTTGGTTAAGTTGAAGTGGCTGATCGACCAGGGCTTCTTCGGCAAAATCCTCAGCGTGCGTGGCGAGTTCGGCTACTGGGTATTCACCGGCGAACATGAGAAGTTGCAGCGCCCCTCCTGGAACTACCGCAAGGAAGAGGATGGCGGCATCATCGTGGATATGATCTGCCACTGGCAGTATGTGATCCAGAACCTGTTCGGTGACATCAAGAGCCTCACCTGTTTGGGTGCCACCCACATCCCCACGCGCTGGGATGAGGCGGGCAAGCCCTACAAGTGTACCGCCGACGATGCCGCTTACGCCACCTTCGAGCTCAAGAACGGCACCATCCTGCATTTTAACTCTTCCTGGGCCACCCGGGTTGACCGCGACGATCTGCTGACCCTGCACGTCGACGGCACGCACGGCACTGCGGTCGCCGGGCTGCGCGATTGCAAGGCTCAGGCCATGGCCGCCACCCCTCGTTGTGTTTGGAATCCGGATATCGATAGCCCGATCAAGTATCGCGACGGCTGGACCCGCGTGCCCGACCAAGGCGTTTACGACAACGCGTTCAAAGTTCAGTGGGAACTCTTCCTGCGCCACGTGGTGAAGAACGAACCGTTCCCCTGGAGCCTCAAAGAGGGTGCGAAGGGTGTGCAGCTCGCGGAGCTGAGTCTCGCCAGTTGGGCGGAGCGCAAGTGGGTCGACGTGCCCTCGCTCTAAACCCGCGTTTATTTTTCCGCGTCGGCGTGTGGTGCGTTCGGTGCGGATTCAACCCCTGACCAAAAGCCAGGGAGTGGTGAGCCGGTGCGGTTACAAATCGCACCGGCTTTTTCATGCACGGCCACTTCCACTTGCAAAGCGTCAAAAGGCGTACCTTTTACGCCGTAATCTAACCCAATCTAACCATGACTATCTGGATACTACTCATTATCGTTCCCATGCTCTTCGGCTTCTATGCCCAAATGAAGATCCGCAGTGCCTATCAGAAAAACGCGCAGGTCGGCTCGCGCAGCCGCATCACCGGACGTGAGGCGGCCGAAGCGGTCATTCGTTCCGCCGGCATCACGGATGTGAAGATCATCGAAGTTCCCGGCGAACTTACCGACCATTACAACCCGATGACCAAGGAGCTCGCGCTCTCCGAGCATAATTACCACGGCTCCAGCCTCGCCGCCCTCGGCGTCGCGGCCCACGAGGCCGGTCACGCCATCCAGCACAAGGTAGGCTACTCCATGATGACGGTTCGCCAGACCCTCGCGCCCGCGACCCAAATCGCCGCCAGCGTTTCCAACTTCGTCATGATCGCGGGCATTTTCCTGCTGAGCACCGCGATTGGCGGCAAGCTGCTGGTGGTCGGCGCGATCGCCCTCGCGGTGATCTGTCTCTTCCAGTTCGTGACCTTGCCGGTGGAGTTTGATGCCAGCCGCCGGGCCAAGGAACAGTTGGTCGGGCTCGGTATTCTTGACCGTGACGAAATGTCCGGCGTGAACGAGACCCTGAACGCCGCCGCTCTGACCTACGTGGCTGCCTTCGTCGCCGCCCTGGGCTCGCTCCTGCACATCCTGCTCATGCTCTCGGGTCGCCGGGAGGAGTAAGCGGTTTCAACAGCGCAACGCTGCGACCGACGCGGTGTCCCGATGACCGGGCACCGCGTTTTTGTTTTTCGTGTATTGTCAGAACGCTGCGGGGACGCGATAGGTGGCCGCCCATGAAAGTCCCTTTTCTTGATCTTTCGCTTCAGCACCGCGCCCTTCGCGAGCAGGCCCTGGCCGCGTTGACGGCCACCTACGATGCCACGCGCTTCTGCCTCGGGAAGGACGTCGAGGATTTTGAAAACGCGTTTGCCACCACTCTCGGTTACCCGGCCGCGCTGGCCTTGAACAGCGGCACCTCTCCCTTGCATCTGGCGGCTGCGCTTGCCGGTTGGGGACCGGGCGACGAAGTGATCGCACCGCCCTTCACGTTTATCTCGACCG
Organism: Opitutaceae bacterium; assembly: GCA_027485045.1. Taxonomy (GTDB): domain Bacteria; phylum Verrucomicrobiota; class Verrucomicrobiia; order Opitutales; family Opitutaceae; genus IMCC26134_A. The sequence continues at coordinate 8,120 of JAIXRU010000030.1, forward strand.
TATGGGGCATCAGCTACGTGGGCGCCACGCCCGTGTTTGTCGACGTGGAGCAGGACACGTTTAATCTGGACCCGGCCAAGATCGAGGCCGCGATCACGCCGCGCACCAAGGGCATCATCGCGGTTCATCTTTTCGGCCAGCCGGCGCGCATGCAGGAGATCATGACCATCGCACGCAAACACGGCCTATTTGTAGTCGAGGATTGCGCCCAGGCGGCGGGAGCCACCTATCAGGGCACACCGGTCGGACTGCTGGGCGATGCGGGTACCTTTAGTTTTTATCCAACGAAAAACCTCGGCGGCTGCGGCGAGGGCGGGGCCTTTGTTTCGCGTCGCGACGATCTCTTTGCCAAGGCCAAACTACTGCGGGTGCATGGCTCGGGCCGGCGTTATTTCCACGATCACGTGGGGTTCAATTTCCGCATGGATGGTTTCCAAGGTGCCTTGCTGGGTGTAAAACTACCCCACTTGGCGGGCTGGACGGCGCGACGCCGCGAGATCGCCACGCGTTACCGCGCGGGCATCAAGCTGGCGAATACCCTTTTGCCGGTCTCGGGGTGTTCCGAAGGCGAAAGCGTGTGGCATCAGTTTACCCTGCGTCACCCCAAGCGGGAAGCGTTGCGCGCCCATTTGGCCACCAGCGATGTGGGCACGGATCTCATCTACCCAGTGCCCTTGCACCGCCAGGCCTGCTACGCGCAGCTTGGCTACGCGGAGGGTGCCTTGCCGGTCGCGGAGCAAGCCTGCGCCACCGTGCTCAGCCTGCCGATCTTCCCGGAGCTCACCAATGAACAGGTCGATCACGTGATCGCCTCGGTAAATGCGTTTCCCGGTTAAGTAATGATGCATTCAGCGGAAACGGTGAAACGTCATCTGGTGGTTTTTGGCGCGGGCTATGTCGGCGGGGCGCTGGCGCGCAGAGCCCTGGCGGAGGGCTGGCGCGTGACCGCTCTTACGCGCAACCCGACGAAGGCCGAGGAACTGAAGGCGGCGGGGTGTGCGGTGGTGACGGCCGAGCTGGCTTCGCAAGCTTGGTGGGACGCCCCGGAACTTCGCGCCGGGGCGGAGCGGGTGGCGGTTACGGTGGCGAGCGGCGGTGGCGGCGTTGCGGGGTATAGGCGCAGTTATGTTGAGGGCCTGGCCAGTGTGGTGGCGTGGGGGCGGCGATTGGTGAAGCGGGGCGCGGACGGCGGGGAAAAGGGGATTTGCGGGCATTTGATTTATACGAGCAGCACCTCGGTGTATCCGCAGGATGGGGGCGGGCTTGTCACGGAATCGGCCGAGGTGGGAGGGGAGGCGGAGACGACCCAGGCTTTGGTTGAAGCGGAGCAGATTGCCGCGACCTGGCCGGGGCGGGCGGCGACGGTATTGCGCCTGGCGGGGATTTACGGGCCAGAGCGCACTTATTTAGTCGATCAAGTGCGTGGCGGTGAAGTGGCGGGGCGGGCGGATTTCCACCTAAACCTGATCCACCGGGACGACATTTTAAGCGGCATGGAAGCCGTGTGGTCGGCTGGGGAACCGGGCGGGGCAGGGGTGTTTAACCTGGCCGATGACGGAGCGGCGACCAAGGGCGAGGTGGTGGCGTGGCTGGCGGCGAGGCTCGGCGTGACGGCACCGCGCTTTACCGGTGCGCCGGCCGGGGGGCGGCGCATGGTGACGCCGGATCGCATCATCGATGCGGGGCGGGCGAAGGCGTTTTTGGGGTGGCGGCCGACGCACCCGAGCTACCGGGAAGGCTACGCGCAGATAATGAAGACTGCGATCCAAGCTTGAAAGCGGGGCGCGCTTGCGCGGCACTCGCGGGCTGTTCAATTCCTTCTATCTAACCCTTAAACCCAAACATCACCATGGCCGGCGTCGGAAAACTTCTTAAACAAGCTCAGAAAATGCAGCGCTCCATCGAGGGCCTCCAAAGCCAGCTCGCGGCCAAGGAGCTCGACTTCTCGCGCGGCGGCGGCGCGGTGCAGGTCAAGATCAACGGCGCGGGCCAGTTCATGGCGCTGAAGCTCGATGCGGAATTCCTGAAGGAAGACGCCGCGACCGTGGCGGGCGAGATCCTCGCCGCCGTGCAGGAGGCCGCCGCCGCCGCGAAAAAGTGCAACGAGGAAGAAATGGCGAAGGTGACCTCGGCCTTCCAGATGCCGGGCATGTTCTAAGGCGGTCGCGCATCGTGACGCCCGCCTTCGAGAAATTACAGCAGGCGCTCAAAGGGCTGCCCGGCGTCGGTTTCCGTTCGGCCGAGCGCATGGCCTTGCACCTCCTGGTGGAGAAGCCGGAGCGCCGCATCGCTTTGGTCGCTGCGCTGGAAGCGGCGGCCCGGGCGGTGCGGCGGTGCGAGCGCTGTGGAAATCTAGCCGAGGGCGAGCGGTGCGCGGTGTGCGCCGATTCCCGGCGCGATGAGGGCGTGGTGTGTGTGGTGGAGCATGTGCCCGACCTGGTGGCGATGGAGCGCTCGGGAGCGTATCGCGGGGTTTATCACGTGCTCTACGGTCGGCTGTCGCCGATCAACGGGGTTGGGCCGGGCGAGCTGAATTGGGAGTCGTTGCGCACGCGTCTGGAATCGGGCGCGGTGCGTGAACTTATTTTGGCGCTGGGCAACGATGTGGAGGGCGAGGCGACCTGCCACTTTATCACCCAGCACCTGGGCACGGTTCACGATGCGGCGGTGAAGGTGTCGCGCATCGGCTTCGGACTGCCGAGCGGCGGCGGGGTTTTGTATGCGGACGCGGTTACGCTGAAGAGTGCGCTCGATGGACGGCGTGACTACGTGTGAGTGAGCCGGGTGGCGATGAGGGCGAGGGGATTGCGTCGTGCGGCTGGGTAAGGATGCTGCGGTGAAGACATGGTGAACATCGTGCAGTTTTGGCGGGCAGAGTCGGTGTCGGGTGCGACGCGCGTTGCGGTGCTGGCCGCCGTGCTGGTGGCGGGCGGTTTGCTGGCGTGGGCGGCCTGTTTGTGGCCGGCGTGGAGGGAGAACCCGGATTTGTCGCATGGGTTTCTGGCCTTGCCGGTCTTGGCGATGCTCTGGAAACGGGCACGGGAAGATAGTGCCTCGGGGCGAGCGCAGAAGCAGGAGTGGTTGAGCGACGGGTGGGTCGGGCTTGGCGTGGGGCTGGGCTTGGTGGGGCTGGCGGTGGCGACTTTGTTTACGACGGTGTATGCGGTGGCCTTGGGCTGGGGAGCCACGCCGACGCTCTTTTTCTTGAGCGTGGTGGTGGCAAGCGCGCTGGGGATGGCGACGATCCTGGCGACGGGGCAAGGCGTGCGTTGGGTGCGGCCGGGCTGGCCCTTGGTGGTGATGGTTGCGGTGGTGCTTTTAAGCGCGCCGCTGCCCCCTGGAAGCTATGCGCGGCTGACGGCGGGTTTGCAGGAGATGGTTACGATCGGAGTGGTGGATACGTTGCGGCTGTTTGGGGTGCCGGCCTTGCGCGCGGGGAACATTATCCAGCTCGGTTCGACAGCGGTGGGCGTGGAGGAGGCGTGCAGCGGGGTGCGCAGTCTGGTGTCGTGCGTGCTCGGCGGCCTTGTATTGTCGGCGCTGTGGTTGAGCTCGCCCTGGCGTCGGTTCTGGCTGGTGGGGCTGGCCGCGCCTCTGGCCTTGGCGGCGAATTTCGGGCGTTCGCTGACACTGACCTTAATGGCCAGAAGCGGGGTGGATATCGCGGGGGTGTGGCATGATGCGCTCGGCTACGCGGTGCTGGTGCTCACGATGGGCTTGCTGGCGGCCTTGGCGTGTTGGCTGGAGGAGAAGCCGCCGGGCGTGGCTAGGGTGGAGCGGAGTCCTATGACTACGAAGGGGGTGGAGTGGAGCGGGGTGGTGGCGGTGGCGGCCTTGGTGTTGGCGGCGGGATGGTTTGGTTTTATGGGACTGCGGACGCAGTCGAATGGCGGGGTGTCGGTGGCCGCGCCTGATTTGGAGCGTTTGGTTCCGGCGGTGGCGCCGGCGGGTTGGCGGGTGGAGACGCGGAGGGATTTGGGGCGTTTCGCGGGGATTTTGCAGACGAATTATTTGCTGGAGCGCACGTATTCGAGAGTCACGGACGCGGGTGAGACCTGGCAGGTGACGGTTTATGTGGCGTGGTGGCCGGCGGGCGGGGCCTCGGTGAGCACGGTGGCGGCGCATACGCCGGAGGCCTGTTGGCCGGGCGCGGGTTGGCAGGCGGTGCCGGGCGCGGAACAGCGAGGCGAGTTGGCGTTGGGCCAGGGGGTGAGGGTGGGGGACGCGGAGAAACGGGCCTTTATCAGTCGGGATTACCCGCAGAACGTGTGGTTCTGGCATCTGGTGGACGGACGGCCGATGCGGGCGTTTGATCCGCGTTCGTGGCGCGAGCAGTTGGCGGTATTTTGGCAGCGCGGAGTGCGGAGGGAGGAGGCGCAGGCCTTTGTGCGTATATCGAGCAACGTGGAGTGGGAACACCTGGCGACGGACCCGCTGCTGGCCGAGGTGGTCGCAGGGGTGGCCGAGCTAGGCGTGCCGGTGACGGGACGTTGAGTCGTGCGCGGAGGTGGAAAGACATGTTTTGCTCAACGGGGAGCAAATGGATGTTGCGCGACACGGGCGCGGAGCTAGGTCTTTGCGCTAGTTGAGTCGCGGGCATAGTATACCGGCTATTATGTGTGCTTCCCAAGCATGAGAAGAGGGTTCGACTCCCTCTGCCCGCACCAACTTTTACCTCTTGGCAAGTATCGTTCCGGTCTTGCCCCCGGCGCGATGCAAGGACCGCCATTCACGCGCGTTTTAAGCCGTCGGCAAATTCGCCCGCGCGCCCCTTTCCTGCCTCCTGTCGTCAACGAATAGTTGCAGTCGCAAAGCCATAAACCACAACTTTAGCCCTATTTATGGCGAAGAAGTCCAAGTATCCCCTCCCCACACCGTCAGACTCTTCCGTCAAAGAAGTCGCCGCTTACGAATACTCCGCCAAACGCCGCAACAATCCCGAGGTCGGCCTCGTCACCCCCGACACCGATCCCGAGGCGGGCAAGACCACCTGGGCCTTCGATCCCCACCTCGCCCCGGAACTGAAATTCGACTCGCAGGGCATCCGCCAGCAGGTCGAGACGCTGATTGCGGAAATTCAGGCCGAGAGCGCCAGACTTGGCGAACTCGCCGTCCATGGGGCGGTAGATGACCTTCGCGCCACCCGCGCCCGGCTTGTCGCCGCCACGGAGAAACTCAAAAAACTTCAATCTCCCTTCCTCGCTTGGACGGGCAAAGCCGAGCGCACGTCCTTCGAGGTCGATACCGTCTCGCTCCACGTCCACGAGAAGATCGACCCCGCCCGCGTCGTGCAGACGCTCCGCTCCGAGGAGGCCAAGGCCGGCCCTGTGCAGGGCGATTTGTTTGACCACGCCTTCAAGCAGGAATCCCTGCGCGAGGCCGTCGATTTCTACAAACACGAGCGCGGCTGGGCCAACCGCCTCGTCGCCGGCGACTCCCTCCTCGTCATGAACTCCCTCCTCCGCAAAGAGGGCATGGCCGGGCAGGTGCAGATGTTTTATTTCGATCCGCCCTACGGCATCAAATACGGCTCCAACTTCCAGCCCTTCGTCAACAAGCGCGACGTCAAAGACCGCACCGACTCCGACCTCACCCAGGAGCCGGAGATGATCAAAGCCTTCCGCGACACCTGGGAACTCGGCATCCACTCCTACCTCACCTACCTGCGCGACCGCCTGCTCTTGGCGCGGGAGTTGTTGAGCGAATCCGGTTCCGTCTTCGTCCAGATTTCCGATGAAAACGTCCACCTCGTCCGTAATCTCATGGATGAAATTTTCGGGGTGGAGAATTTCGTGAGCTTAATAACATTTGAGAAAACAAGCAGCGCTACATCTGGTCGTCTCTCTTCAATTTCGGACTATATTCTTTGGTATTCGAAATCCATAAACAGCCTGAAGTATTCGCAGCAGTATACGAAAAAGGTCCTGGGTGAGGACGGCACCACTCAATACGTTTGGTGTTACTCTCAATTAGGCGAAATCACTCGGCTGAAGGATTCGGATTTATCTGATCCTGATTCGCTGAAAACCAAGGGCCGAATTTTCGCGGCGGACAACCTAACAAGTCAACGTCCAGCCCAAGGCACGGACGTCCTGAATTTCGAATATTTAGGTAAGCGTTTCACACCGGGAAAAGGAACATTCAAAACAGACGCCTGTGGGTTGAATCGGTTAGCGAAAGCGAATCGACTAAACCCCATCGGCAACTCGCTGATGTATCGCCGCTTTCTGGAGGATTTCCCTGTTAGCCCAATATCGAACCATTGGGCCGACACAAAAATGACGGGCTTTTCAGAGGCGAAATCATACGTGGTGCAAACAGGTCAAAAAGTCATCGAGCGCTGCCTCCTAATGACCACCGATCCCAGCGATCTGGTCATGGATATCACCTGCGGTTCTGGCACCACGGCCTTTGTCGCCGAAAAGTGGGGCCGCCGCTGGATCACCTGCGACACCTCCCGCGTCGCGCTCACCCTCGCCAAACAACGGCTGATGACCGCGAGCTTCGACTACTACGCGCTGAAATACCCCAACGAGGGCGTGCGCTCCGGCTTCATCAACGAAACGGTGCCGCATGTTATGCTCGGGAAGATCGCCAACAATCCCGAAATCGACGAGATCCACGCCCGCCTGCATCCTGGCATCCTCGCCGCTCTCGAAAAACTTAAGACCGCGGCCAAGCAGCCCAAGTTGCAGGAGTGGGACGTGCCCTTCGCGTTTCCCGAGGATTGGCCCGAGGCCGCCCAAGCTCCGTTCGACGCGTTTCACAAGGCCCGCCAGACCATGCAGGGGCAGATGGATGCCAGCATCGCCGCCCACTCCGACCGCGAGATTCTATATGACTGCCCGCAGGTAGATAAAAACAAGGTGCGCGTCACCGGCCCCTTCACCGTCGAGGCCACGCCCTTCCCCACCGTGCAATCGCTCGACGAGGCCCACCAGCCGCCCGACGCCACCACGGCCGTCGCCCGCAGCGGCGCCACCTCGCGCCAACACCAGTGGCGCGACGAATTGGTTAAGACCGGCATACGCGGCAAGGGCGGCCAGAAAGTCCAGTTCGCCGACCTCGAACCGGTGCCGGGCACGCGTTACCTGCACGCCATCGGCTCCACCGTGGAGGGCCAGCCCGCCGCCATCTCCTTCGGCCCCGAACACGCGCCGCTGGAGCAACGCCAGGTCGCGCTCGCCTTGGAGGAGGCCAACAAGCTCGTGCCCAAGCCCAAGTTCGTCGTCTTCGCCTCCTTCGCCTTCGATTCCGAGGCGGCTAAGGACATCGACGAAACCAACTGGCCGGGCGTCACCCTGCTCAAGGCGCAGATGAACCCCGACCTCTTGACGGAAGACCTCAAAAAAGGCCGGGCCAGCAACGAATCCTTCTGGCTGATGGGCCAGCCCGACGTGGTGGTGCGCCCCATCCGCTCCGGCGACGACAAGGGCAAGTGGGAAGTCGAGGTCAACGGCTTCGACTATTTCAACACCAAGACGGGCGACCTGGAGAGCGGCGGCGCGGGCAACATCGCTATGTGGCTGCTCGACCCCGACTACGACGGCCGCGCAGTTTTCCCGCAGCAAATCTTTTTCCCGATGGCGGGCGAAAAGGAGGGTTGGTCACGCCTGTCGAAAGAACTCCGCGCCCAGCTCGACGAAGAAAAGCTGGAAGCGTTTCGAGGCACGAACTCGTTGCCTTTCGAGCCCGGCAAACATCGCCGCGTGGCGGTGAAAGTCATCGACGACCGAGGCATCGAATCGCTCAAGGTCATCAATCTCGAATAGGGCCGGGATGAAATCGCTCATCATCAATTCCCCCTATGTCCGCCCCGGTCGGCATTGGGTGGAGACGCGCCCCAACACGCCGCTCGCGCTTAAAGAGGAGCGCCGACCGGCGGGCTACGAAATCTTCGATCCGCGCAGCCACACCAAGCGCACCGTCACGCTCGACCGCGTGAACGAAATCCGCGCCCGCCTCCAAGCGTGGCAGCAGTCCGGGCGGCCCGGCCTCACCAGCGTCAGCCGATCGCTAATCGAGCATTGGCACGATCGCACGGCGCGCACGCATCCGTTCTATTTTTGCCAACTAGAAGCCATCGAATCGCTTATGTGGTGGGTCGAGGCTCCGGCCGATTTTAAGCAGGGCGTCCACCTGCCCGGCGACGGCGGTGCGTGGGAGCGACTCTGCAACAAAATGGCCACCGGCACCGGCAAGACTGCCGTCATGGCTATGATCGTGGCCTGGCAGTCGCTCAACGCGCTCACCTACCCGAAGCGGAAGGATTTTTCGTCGGCGATATTCATGGTCGCCCCCGGTCTCACCGTGCGCGAGCGCTTGCAGGTGCTAAAACCCGGCCACTCGGAGAACTACTACGACCAGTTTAACATCTGCCCCAACGAAAGTCTTCGCCAAAGACTCAATCAGGCCGAGATCCTCATCGAAAACTGGCACACCCTCATGCCGCAGGAGGAGCCAGAGCGCTCCGTGGTTAAAAAGGGTGCGGAGACCGACGAGGCTTTTACCCGCCGCGTGCTCGGCCCACTCGCCACGCGCAAGGACATCATCGTCATCAATGACGAAGCGCACCACGCCTATCGCGTGCCGGCGGATATCAAGATCAGCCGCAAGCAGGCGGAGGAAGACGGCGTAAATCTGGAGGAGGCCACACGCTGGATCGAAGGCCTCGACCGCATTCACAAAACGCGCCGGATCCAGCGTTGCTTCGATCTCTCAGCCACGCCCTTCGCGCCCACCGGCAAGCGCAACAGCGAGCAGGGTTTGTTCGACTGGATCATTTCCGACTTCGGCCTCAACGACGCCATCGAAGGCGGCCTTGTGAAGACGCCGCGCGTCGTCGTGCGCGACAGCGCCCTGGCCGACGCCAAGACCTACCGCTCGAAACTCTACCACCTCTACAACAACCCCGAGGTGAGCGAGGATTTGAACCGGAAGGCCGAGCCGGAGGAGCCCTTGCCCGATCTCGTGCAGAAGGGTTACACGCTGCTGGCGGCGGATTGGCTGGAGGCCGCGCAGAGTTGGCAAAAAGCCGGGCACCCGTGCCCGCCGGTCATGCTCACGGTCTGCAACCGCACCGAGACGGCGGCGCGCGTGGAGCGGTTTTTCAATTCCGGCGATTGCCTGATCGAAGGCACCCGCGCCCCCGGCCGCACGCTGCGGGTGGATTCCAAGGTGCTCGAAAAGGCGGAGGTCGGCGAGAAGGCCACCACCGACAAGGATTACGAGGAGCGGCTGGCCGAGATCGTCCGCACCTCGGGCTTGCCCGAACAAAAGCAGGCAGAACTCGACGGCCTAAAAAAAGAGCAGTTGCTCCGCGAGATCGTGGACACGGTGGGCAAAGTCGGCCGCGCCGGCCAAGGCCTGCAAAACGTTATCTCGGTTGCGATGCTCTCCGAGGGCTGGGACGCGAAGAACGTGACGCACATCATGGGTCTGCGCGCCTTTACATCGCAGCTTCTGTGTGAGCAGGTCATCGGACGCGGCTTGCGGCGTGTGTCCTATGAGACCGACGCAGACGGCCTGTTTTTACCCGAATACGTGAACGTGTTCGGCGTGCCGCTTTCGATTTTCCAAGACGTTGAGGACGGCGGCACGCCACCGCCTCCGCCAAAACCCTCCACACAAATCGAGGTCATAGCTGATCGTGTCGCCCATGAGATCACCTGGCCCAACATCGAGCGCATCGACAGCGTTCTCAAAGCAAAGCTCACCATTGATTGGGCCAAGGTGCCGCCCATCGAACTTGACCCGGCGAACAGCCCCATCTCCGCCGAAATGGCGGCGGCGCTCGGCGGCCAGACCGACCTCGGCAAAGTCACCGAGATCGATCTACTGCGCTTCGAGAACCAGTTCCGCTTGCAGCGGCTCCTGTTTCTCGGGGCGCGCAAGGCCTTCGAGCAATTCGGGAAGGGCCGGTTCAAGAGCAACCCCGAGTTCCTGTTTCTCCAGTTGGTGAAGCTCGTCGAGGCCTTCTGGAAAACCAACAAGGTGCATATCCCCGACCTGTTCCATCAGGACGATCTGCGCCGCCGTGTGCTTTTCGCGCTCAACATCGACAAGACGGTGCAGCACCTCTTCCAGCACCTGCGGGAGCAAAACCTGAGCGAACTGGAGCCGATCTTTAACACCGACCGTCCCATCGCCTCGACGGGCGACATGATGACGTGGTTCACCACCAAGCCCGCTTATCCCACGGTCAAATCGCACATCAGCCATTGCGTGTTCGATTCTACCTGGGAGGCCTGCGAAGCCTACGAAGTCGAGCGCAACGAACACGTGGCCGCCTACGCCAAAAACGACCACCTCGGCTTTCATGTTTTTTACCTGTGGAACGGGTCGAAGCGGAAATACATCCCCGACTTCCTCATCCGGCTAAAGAACGGGAAAAACCTCATCCTTGAAGTGAAGGGTGAGGATTCGCAGCAGAACCAAGCCAAGCGGCAGGCACTAGGGGAGTGGATTCAAGCCGTGAACAACAAGGGCGGGTTTGGGACGTGGGCGGCAGACGTGTCGTTCACGCCGTCCGATATCCCCGGCATCCTCAAGCGCCACAACGGGTAAACCTCACTCATTGCCATCGCCACCCATGAGCCAGGAAATCACGCCGTTTGAAGCCATCCGCCGCACCAACGTGACGGGCAACGAATACTGGTCGAGTCGCGACTTCGCCAAGGTGCTCGGCTACGTCAATTACCGCCATTTTCAGGCGGTCATCGAGAAAGCCCGCACCGCCTGTTTCAACAGCGGCCAGCGCGTGGAAGACCATTTCGTCGGATCCGACCAAATGGTCGAGATCGGCAGCGGCGCACAGCGTCTGCTGAAGACCGTGATGATGTCGCGCTACGCCTGTTACCTCGTCATCCAGAACGCAGACCCGTCCAAGGAAATCGTTGCCCAGGGGCAGACCTATTTCGCCATCCAGACCCGCCGCCAGGAGCTGTCTGACGAAGAGGTACAGGCCCAACGCCGACTTTCCATCCGCTCCGAACTGCGCACCCACAACAGCCAGTTGGCCGACGCCGCCAAAGACGCCGGGGTGATCGAGCCCCGCGACTACGCCATCTTCCAAAACCACGGTTACATGGGCCTCTACGGTGGCCTCGGTGCTCAAGACATCCACCGCCGCAAAGAGCTGAAAAAAGGCGAACAGATCCTCGACCACATGGGCAGCACCGAGCTGGCCGCCAATCTCTTCCGGGCGACGCAGGCCGAGGAAAAACTCCGCCGCGAAAAGATCACCGGTAAGGACAAGGCCAACCAAGCCCACCGCGAAGTTGGAGCGAAAGTTCGCCAAACGATCAAAGAACTGGGCGGCACCATGCCCGAGCACCTCCCGGCGGCCGAGAGCATCAAGAAGCTGGAATCGAAGCAGCGGAAGGCATTGAAAGCGTCGCCGAAAAAGCTCCCTCCCGCATGAAACCCCGCACCGCTACCTGGAACGAAGAGACTGAATGCTTGATGGCCCTGAGTGTGCGCCATGAGGTTGCCAAAAGTAGTGTCCAAGTTGCTGTTTTGCCTTCACTTCCCCGCATTTATAGACTTATTAATTATCCATAAAATTATAAATATTAATTGATTACGCGTTAATTAAGACTTATCTAGCATTGGTGAAATCGGTTCGTCGCCCTCTGCTCGAACCAATTTTTTATCAGGCAGGAAACTCACGGGCTTAAGTGAAAGAGCGACACCCGCAGGCTTGTAACGCCGAGGCGGGGCGGTGACGGTGGCGCGAAATTTTTATGGGCAAAGCGCTGCGCAATATCGGTATCGTGTCGGGGCTGACCATGGTCTCGCGCGTGCTTGGGTTGGGGCGCGAGATGGCGATTGCAGCGGTGTTCGGGGCCACCGCTCTGGGGTCGGCTTTTGCCACCGCGTTTACTTTGCCAAATCTGTTCCGGCGTTTGCTGGGGGAGGGCGCGCTCACCGCCGCGTTGGTTCCCACTTTGCAGGAAGAGACGGCCCGGGGGGGCGAGGCGGCGGCCTTGCGCTTGGTCAGCGAGGTGGCGACGTGGACCTTGCTGGCGGCGGGCGTGATCACGGCGGCGGCGATGGTTCTGCTGGGCGCGCATGCGTGGTGGGGGCCGCAGTTGCTGGCGTGGGGCTGGGAGGCGGATACGGTGGAGCGCTGGGAGCTGGGAGCGGAGCTGGGCGTGGTGCTTTTTCCCTATATGGTGACGGTGTGTCTGGCGGCGGTATTTAGCGCGGCCTTACAGACGCGGGGGCGGTTTTTGGAGCCGGCGCTTAATCCGGTGTGGTTGAATTTGTGCATGGTCGGTCTTCTTGGTTACGGCGTGTGGAGCGCGCCGGGCGACGATGCGGTGCGCATGCGCTGGCTATGCGTTGGGGTGCTGGCGGGCGGAGTGTCGCAGATGGTGGGGCCGGCGTGGGCCTTGATGCGGCTGGGGTGGTCGCCGCGTTGGTCGCCGCAGGCGGGGCCGGGCGTGCGGCAGATCGCGCGGTTGATGGTGCCGACGCTTTTCGGCTCGGCCATTTACCTGGTGAACATGACGGTTTCGCGGTTGCTGGGACTTTCGCTGGATGACGCGGCGGCGACGGTGCTGAATCTTTCGACGCGGGTGATGGAGCTGCCGATCGGGGTGTTTGCGGTGGCGATCACGACGGTGGTTTTTCAACAAATCTCAAAGCATGCTGCGGAGGGGCGGCTGGATCTTCTGGCGGTGGATTACCGGAAGGGCATGCGACTAATTTTACTGGTTAATGTGCCGGCGGCGGTGGGGTTGGTGGTGTTGGCGGAGCCGATCACCCGGGTGCTTTTCGAGCGGGGGAAATTCACGGCGGAGAACACGTTGACCATGGCGCCGGTGCTGGCGGTCGGGGCGCTGGCGCTGCCCGCGCTGGCCTTCGTGGGGCTGGCTTTGCGGGCGTTTTATGCACGCAAGGATATGCGCACGCCGGTGCAGGCGGCGGGGTGGAGTTTTGTCATCAACGTGGTGGCGAGCGTGGCGCTGATGCAGTGGTTTAGCGTGACCGGGCTGGCGGCGGGCTCGACGGTGGCGGTGTTGTTTCAGGCCGGGTTTTTGCAGGCGAAACTCGCGCGTGTGCATGAGGGCTTGGGGGTCGCCCATCTGGCCGGACATCTGGGCAAAGTCGTCGCGGCCAGCGTGGTGATGGGTGGGGTTGTGGCCTTGGCGTGGTGGGGGTGGCGTGAGGCGGTGGGGACGGGCAGCGGGCGCGATCTGGCCGGGCTGGCGGTGAGCGTGGTGGCGGGGGTGGTGACCTTCGGCGCGGCGGCGTGGGGCTTGCGCCTGGAGGGGCGGGACGAGGTGCTGGCGATGATGAAGCGGAAGCTGAAACGCGGATAAGGGGGCAGACGCGGCGGTTACAGTCGTGTGATATGAGGCGAAATTTTGGCGCGGCGGCAGGGATGGTTGTTTTTTTATGGGAAACCGGAACGCGGTGTGCTGGCGGTTTTGGATGATGAATTCTCCGACCGCTAATGTTTGTGGAAATGGGGTGCCGAGGCGGCGGTTTTTGCAGAGTGGTTTGGCGGCGTTGATTGCAGGCTTGGGCGTTCCGGTGGGACTTCGGGCGCAGGACCGCCGGGGTGCGACGGGGCAGACGGAAGCGGCGGCGGGTTCGGTGCGCAATGTGGTGCTCTTCATCGCGGACGGGGTGGGCACGGCGCACTATGCTCTGGCCCGAGCTTACAAGGGAGCGCCGCTGGTCTTTGAAGCGGCGATCTGCGGTCTGGCGGCCACGGCGTCGGCGGATTCGTTTATCACGGACAGCGCGGCGGCGGGCACGGCGATCGCGACGGGGTATCGCACCCGTAATGGCTCGGTGGGGGTGGACGCAGACGGGCGGGAACGGCGCACGATTTTGGAGGCGGCGCGTGCCTCCGGCCGGGCGACCGGGCTGGTGGTTACGGGGAGTTTTACCACGGCTACCGCGGCGGTGTTTGCGGCGCATACGAAAGCGCGGGGTGAGACCTTGCAGATTGCCCGTCAACTGGTGGAAGCGGATCTGACGGTGATGTTGGGGGGTGGCAGAAAGCTGTTGACGCAGCCTATGGCCGGGGAGGGCGGGCCTACCTTGGAGCAGACTTTGCGGGAGCGCGGTTACGCCTTGCCGAAGACGGCGGCGGAGCTGGAGGCCACGCCGGCGGGGCGGGTGTTTGGGTTGTTTGCGGAGGACGCCTTGTTTCCGGTGATCGACCGGGCGAAGCTTGGGCCTACCCAACCGATGTTGCCGGCGATGACCAGGCACGCGTTGCAAACCTTGGATCAAAACGAGAAGGGCTTTTTTGTGATGGTGGAAGGCACGCAGACGGACTGGGCCGGGCATCAGAACGACCCGGTGATGCTGGTGCACGAGTTGCTGGAATTTGATGCGGCGGTGGCGGAGGCGATGCGGTTCGCGGCGGGGCGTTCCGATACGTTAGTGATCGTGGTTTCGGACCATGCTTGCGGAGGGCTGGCGCTGGGTAACAGCCGGGCCCAGGCGGCGAGCAAGCGGGGTCTAAGCCAGGACGAAGTGCTGGCACCGTTGCGCGCGGCAAAGGCCAGTGCGACGGCACTTTGGGAGGCTTACGGCATAGCCCAAAAGCCCGATGCGGAGACGATCCGGCGAGTGGTCGCGGAGCATTGGGGGGTGCAGTTTAACGAGGCTCAAGTCGCCGAGGTGTCGGCGGCGGCGGCCGATCCGAAACGGGACGAAGACTATGATGGGCTGGGGCGGGTCTTTAGCCGCGACTTTACTTATCTGGATTGGACCACGCATGAACATACGGCGGAGGACGTGCCGTTGTATGCTACGGGGCCGGGTGCGCCCAGGGGTGCGATGCATTTGACCGAGCTGGCTGGCGTGATGGCGCGGGCGCTCGGGGTGACGCTGGAATAGTTCGCGTAGCTTTTCTCAGCCGCGCCGTTTTTTCTCTCTAAGTGGCGACCACAAAAGCGTGATAGGGGGCTTGTTGGCTGGGCGGGATACGCACCTTTAAGAAGACGCCTTCGTCGCGTTGTTCCTCGAATTGCACGTGGCCGATTTGGTGGGTGCGGGCGATGAGGTCGTAGCGGGCGTGGGGGATAAGTAGAGTTAGCTGGCCGAAGGCGTCGGCGATGAGCTCCAGGCATTGATCAACCAGGCGGGGCAGGCCTTCGCCTGAACGCGCGCTGAGGAAGATGCCGTCAGGGGCCAGGGCGCGGGCGCGGAGGAGGTGGGCTTCGTCGGCGGCGTCCACTTTGTTAAAGACGGTGATCATGCGTTTGGTGTCGGCCCCGAGCTCGCCGAGCACGCCGAGGGTGGTGGCGTGGTGGGCGGCGACGTTGGGGGCGGTGACGTCGAGCACGTGTATTAGGAAATCGGCGACAATGGCTTCCTCAAGGGTGGCTTTGAAGGCTTCGACGAGGCCGTGAGGCAGGCGGCGGATGAAGCCCACGGTGTCGGTGATCAGCAGCTTTTGGTTGCCGCGCAGGAGGAGCTGGCGGGTGGTGGGGTCGAGGGTGGCGAAGAGTTTGTCCTCGGCCAGGACGCTGGCGCCGGTGAGGGCGTTGAGCAGGGAGGATTTGCCGGCGTTGGTGTAACCTACGATGGCGGCGGTGGGGACGGGGACGCGCTGGCGTTTCTGGCGTTGCACGCTGCGTTGTTTTCGCACGTCGCCCAGTTCGCGTTTGAGGCGCACGATACGGTCGTTGACCAGGCGGCGATCTTGTTCGAGCTGGGTTTCGCCTTCACCGCCCATTGCGCCGCCGCCGCCTCCGCCGCCGCGCTGGCGGGAGAGGTGGGTCCAGGCGCGGGTGAGGCGGGGCAGGGAGTATTCCATGCGGGCCAAGGCGACCTGAAGGACGGCTTCGCGGGTGCTGGCGCGGTCGGCGAAGATGTCGAGAATCACCTCTTCACGGTCGATGACCGCGAGTTCGGAGAGTTTTTCCCAGTTGCGCTGCTGGGCGGGGGAGAGGGATTCGTCGATCACGATGAGATCGGCGTTGAGGGCCTTGGCGGCGGCGATGATTTCCTCGGTTTTGCCGCTGCCGAGGAGGGTGGCGGGGGTGGGTTGGCGTAGGTTAACCAGTTCGGTGGCGACGACTTCGATGCGCAGGTTTTGCACCAGTTCGTCCAACTCGGCCAGCAGCTCGGCGGCCTCGCCTGGGGCCATATCGTGGGTCTGGATGCCCACGAGAAAGGCGCGTTGGCAGCGTTTGGATTCGGTGGAGGGAACCTGATCGAGAAAATCGGCCATGGAAAAGAAACGTGGAGCTGGGGGCTTGGAGCAGGGAGCGGGGAGTTGGGGGCGCGGAGTCGGGGCGCGGGCGGCAAAGTAACCAGATAGGTTACTTGAGGCTTTAGGGGGCCGGAAGGTTAGCGACGGCTGATTACGCGGACGACTTGCATGCCGGCGGCGAGGGCGGCGCGCACGCCGGGTTCGGCGTCTTCGAAGACCAGGCACTGGGCGGGAAGCACGCCGATGCGGCGGGCAGCCTCGAGGAACATGTCCGGGTGGGGTTTACCGCGACCGGGGGCGACATCGTGCGGGGTGACGACGATGGAGAAAAGGTTACTCAATCCTGCTGCCGCCAGTGCGGGCAGGGCGACGTCGGGGGTGCCGCCGGTGGCGATAGCGATAGGGTGGGTGCGGGCGATGCGGCGGGCGAAATCCACCACCGGAGCGATGGTGTTGATTTGCACCTCGGTGAGCAGGGCGAGGAAAATTTGTTCCTTGCGCTCGGCCACGTGGGCGGCGTTTTCGATTTCGAGCCCATGTTTGAGGGCCAGCAGTTCTGCAACGTGCACCGAAGGCACGCCACCGAGGGCATAGAAGGCATCTTCGTCGAGGTTACCGGCAAGGCCCTCGTGCCGAAGGGCGGACTGCCAGGCACGGTAATGCACGGGCATGGTGTCAATCAGGGTGCCGTCTAAATCGAATATATACCCGGCGAAGTCGCCGGCGGGAATGTCGAGCTGCATGGAAGGGGAGCAACCTCAGCGAGTGGCGCGTTGCGCGCAATCGAAACCTCGGTTGTCCACGATCTAGGCGCACAAAACTCCGTCCACAATGTAACCCAACCGCGAACACCCGCGCGGGGCGCGCCCTCTCAGAAAAGTAACTTAGAGTAAATTAACTCAGCCGACGCCCGCAGTGTTGGTCACGTTTATCGGGGTGAGAACCAGGCCGCTTTGTTCGCAGAGCTCTTTCGTAGCAGCGGAGACCACCTCGCTGAGGTGGAAAAGGTCTAGATTATCCACGCCGGCGTGCCCAAAGGTGGTTTCGGAAATAGGCCAGGCATCATTGGTAACGCCCAGGCCGTAATCAGTCGTGGCTACCAAGGTGGCGGTGAGGTGAAGGAGCGCGGACCAGCGGCGTACTTCAGGATCGGTAATCTGATCGAGTTCGCGTTGCTGACCGATGACCTTGCTGAAAATCGGATTCATACCCCAGAAGTTGAATACAAAAGCCCCGATCTCGGTGTAGGTGTAGCCAAAGGTAACCCGCTCCCATTGCATAACGGTCTGGATATCAGGAAGGTCGCCCGCCCCTTTGGGTACCTTAAGCTCCTTGGAAACGCGCTGAAGCACGATGCGTCCGAGATTATGGAGCAGTCCGATAGTGTAGCCTGTTTTCGGATCAAGGTCGGTTTGTTTAGCCAGCACTTCCATGCCGACGGCCATGGCAATGGAGTTGGCGAGTAGCTTTTCCGCCGAGATGCGATAAACAGTGAGGTGCTCTTCGCAGAGCTGAGCAGAGACGGTGAGACAAGCGACGCGGTAGGCTTGAAAGGTACCCAACCAAGAAAGGGCCTGATCGATACTTGTAGCGGTTTCGCCGCGGGAATAGGATGCGCTATTCGCCATGCGCAGCATCCGGGTGGTCACCGCTATGTCCATGGACATGAGACGGATAACATGATCGATATCGATATCGGGCTGTTTAATGGCGCGGTAAAGGGCGTCGATCAGCTTGACCGAAGAAGGCAAACGAGCGGCGGCGGCTTTGAGCCATTTGGGTTCCACTTTAATGGGTGTGTTCATAAGGGGCGGGTTAATGGAGGCTATTCCGGGCCTGATTGAGCGCACCCCGGGTGATTTCTTGGAGCTGAATGGATTTGATGCCAAGGGCGCTTAAACGATCTCTGTGCAAAATGGAGTCGTTTTGTTTAGCGTGGAAAGTGGCCCGGTTGGTTTGGGCCAGGCTTTCGGCAGTTTGGAGAATGAGTGACAGCGGGGCTTCGTTGACGCAGGCGAGCTGGTCGGTGGATTTTTCGATACAATCGCTGATTGCGGCGGGAAAGCCCCACTTTCGGGTAATAAAACTAGAGACTTCGATGTGATTCACTCCGAAGTGGTGGTGTTCCCAACTCAGAAGTGAAGTGGAGTCGTTCCAGCTCAATTGGTCGACATTTGGGATTTGTTGTTCGGCCCATTTATTCAAAACGAGTATGCCGAGCGGACGCATTAGACCGGACAGATAGGCTACGTTTTGATCCATCTTTACTTCATGGGCGATGAACTGACTGGCAGCGGCCTGAAACAGTGCACTCTTGTTGAATTGTTCTCCGCTAATTCCGTAGGCACGCAGGTTTGTCGGAGCCATGCCTTGCATGGTGGCGGTCGAGACCAGGCGGGCGATTTCGCGCATGCCTACCCGGTTCAGCGCATCTTCGATCGTTTTGCAGGCTTGGCTGGTTCTGAAGAAAAAGGCTGAATTAGCTATCCGGATGATGCGGGCCGAGAGCATCACATCACGACGCAGTATCTCGGCGATATCAGCTATACTGGTTCGTGGATTGCTAATCGATGCATTGAGAAGTCCCAGTATTTGCCCCGAGGCATGGAGGGAATCCGTGATGGCCAAAAGGCATTCACGGTCATTCGTTAAGCGTTTGGATGGGTCGTGGGAATGAGGACTTTCGGTGCTATGCATGTTTTTAAAATATGACCGATAACGCTAATCGGTGTATTTTGTTAAAACTTTAGCTTTAATTTTATTTTTTATGCGTCTTTTGCGATAAATTCCAGATAATCAAGGGTATAAACCGGCAAAATAACTGCATTTAGAATCTGGAAAGGGTTTAAAATATGCCGCTATAGGGTATGTCGCGTGTAGCAATCGACGCGATGAGAACTATCTAGCACCGCATAACCGCTCCCCTTTCCCATTTGGGTGAGCTTGCGTGGCTAATCTTAGGGCGCGATTGGCTCTATCGGCAGAGGGTCCTTTTCGGAGCCCAAGCCTACGCGTTCCATTCTGGCCTGGGCTTTTTGGCGGAATTTCTCGCGTTGTTCCGGGCTTAGCTGACGCGATATATCGAGAAAGCCAGCACGGGCGATTTGGCGCAGTTCGTCGCGGGTTTGTGCGCGCACGGCTTTGAGTTTGGTGGTGGTGACATCGAGACTTTGGCGAACTGCCGAAGACTGAGCGGGGTCAAGTTTGAGTTCAGCAACGAGGGTGGAGTGCAGACGATCCGCGCCCCGATCAATGAAAGCACCCTGGCCGCTGGAGGCGGCTTCGATGGTTTTCCGTACGATACGACCGGCGATGGCAACCGTGACTACCAGACCGACGGCGAGTCCGGAAAAGAAAAGGGCGGCGGCGGCGGCCCAGATTTTCCAACGCGGGGTGGGGTTAGATGGGTTCACGTTGCGACCTCCCATACTTGGCCGGCCAAGTCGAGTAACGCGGTCAGATCTCGGAGCTGAGTCGTTAGTTCGAGAGTGGTGAAAGTTGTCAGCCCCAGGGTGAATACAGTGCAGAGTGCGAGGGCACGGGGGGTGCCGAAGAGTGCAGCGAACTGGTCGGGCCAGCGCGAGGTGGCGAGGTTTTGTTCGGTGGCGTAGGCGAGGCGGGCGGCGAGGAGCTGTGGCCCGGGATCGGCAAGCGCGGGGGCGTCGTTTCTCGCGGCGGCAAGATTCGACCCAGAGAAGGTGAGCGGGGATACGGATGGTTCGGTTTTCATAGTGAAAATGGATTTTCGAAAAGGGTTCGAAGGCGTCGGCGGGCACGAAAAGCGCGAAGCCGGGTGAGTGCGGCGGGCCAGCCGAGGTGTTCACCGATGGTGGCGAAGTCCCAGCCTTCCAAGTGGTGCAGGGTGAGCAGGGTGCGTTCGTCGGGTGGCAGTAGATCGAGGGCGCTTTTGATTTCACTGGCGGCAGCCCTGGCGGCGGGATCAGGAGCGGGGTCGGCGGCGTAGTGGCCCGGGGCGTTTAGGGCGTCAGGATCTGTCGTGGCTGCCTCGGGGTGTGGGGGCTCGGCGGTCCAGCGGCGGCGCGTGATTTCACGTCTGTAGTGGTCACGGCCTACATTAACCGCAACCCGGCGCAGCCAGTGGATAAAGGGCTGGCTGGGTTGCCAGCGGGGCAGGGCCCGAAGCACGCGCAGGTAGGTCTCTTGCACGAGGTCGTCCAACTCCGTGGGTTGGCGGGCGAAGCGCCAGAGCAAGCGCGCCAGCTCGGGGTGGTGTCGGCGTAAGAGGCGGTCGAGGGCGAACCCATGACCGGCCTGGGCGGAGGCGATCAGGGATTCATCCGAGGGCTCATCCGGACCCGTGGCCGGGGATGCCAAGGTTGTCTTATCCTCCATTGCAGTCGGCGCTTTGGAGGATGAAGGGCAAAGGAACGCGGGCCGCAGCCGAGGGTTGCGAGCGTGCTTCTAGCTACTTGGCGGCGGGCGGCGTCTTGGTGACCGTGCGCTCGGCGGTGTAGCCGGTTTCCGTTTTGGTGATATCGGTTTGGGCGGTGGCGGTGCCACCCTGGGGGCCGGTGCGAACGGCGGTGCGGCTCGCGCCGGTGTCGGTCTTGGAGGTGGTGATTGCGGAAGAGGCCGTTTTGCCATCCGAAGTGGTGGCGGAGCGTTCCGTGGTGCGGCCGGTGTCGGTCTTGGTGGTGGCTCCGGTGTAGGTGCCGGTGGTGCCGTTGGGGCGGGTAAAGGTGCCGGCTGCGGTGCCTGAGCCAGGTGCGGTCTTGGTAAGGGTGCCTTCGCGGCCGAAGGTATTGCCATTGGGCCGGGTGGTGGAGGAGGAGACGGTACCGGTGCCCGTGGATTGATCCCAAGTGCGGTCAAAGCTGTGTTGACCCACTCCACCTGCGGGGTTGGTCCAGGTGGCGTCGCGTTCCACGTTACCGCGGTCGCGCTTGGTGCGGGTTTCGGCGGAGCCGCCGCGGTCACCTTGGCGGGAGCGGGAGCGCTCGCCGGCGGATGCTTCCGGGATGAGCGTGAGGGTGAGGGCGGAGAAGGCGAGGAGGGTGAAAAACGAGGTGGCAGTGCGTTGGGCGCGGATGGTTTTCATGATGTAGAGATTTTTGGGTTACTTCTTATCAAACGGACGGGCCGGAAAGATGTTTCAGCGATTTTTAAAAAAATCCTATAAATCGAAATGGCAGGCAACTTGGTGGTCGGGGCGCTTGGTGTCGGGTGTGCGCAGGGCGGGGGCCTCGACCCGGCAGCGGGCTTGGGCGTGGGGGCAGCGGGGGTGGAAGGGGCATCCGGCCGGTGGGTGGATGGGAGAGGGCACGTCGCCTTGGAGGACGATGCGCTGGGAGCGGCGGCGGGGCTCGGCCACAGGTATGGCCGAAAGCAAGGCACGGGTGTAGGGGTGCGCCGGATGGCGGTAGATGCGGTCGGCGTCGGCAAGTTCCACGATGCGTCCGAGATACATGACGGCGATGCGATCGGAGACGTGTTTTACCACCGCTAGGTCGTGGGCGATAAAGAGGTAGGCGAGGCCGAGTTCACGTTGCAGGTCGAGCAGGAGGTTGAGCACCTGGCCTTGCACGGACACGTCGAGCGCGGAGACCGGTTCGTCACAGATAATCAGCTTGGGGTTGAGCGCGAGGGCACGGGCGATGCCGATGCGTTGGCGCTGTCCGCCGGAAAACTCGAAGGGGAAGCGGTCGGCGGAGGAAGCGGGCAGGCCGACGCGGTCGAGCAGGGCGGTGACGCGCGCGGCACGGTCGGCGGCGGTGCCGACGCCATGGATAAGGAAGGGCTCGGCGAGGATTTCGCCGACGGAGTGGCGGGCGTTGAGCGAGGCGGCGGGGTCCTGGAAAACCATCTGGAGCTCGCGGCGGTGGGGTTTCAGGGCGCGGGCGGAGAGCGGGGCGAGGTCGGTGCCGTTGAAGTGGATGGAGCCGGCGGTGGGGGTGTTGAGCCGGACGATGGTCTTGCCGAGGGTGGATTTTCCGCAGCCGGATTCACCGACCAGCCCGAGGGTTTCGCCGGCGCTCAGGGTTATGGAAACGCCGTCCACGGCGCGGCACCACGCTTGGGCACGACGCAGGACTCCGCCGCGCACAGGGAAGTGCATCCGGAGGTCGCGGACGTCGAGCAGGGGAGGGTTTTCAGGCATGAGGAGAGGGAGGGAGGAAGCTACGCCAGTGATGGCAGGCGACGGTGTGGTCGGGCTGGACGGTTTCGAGCGCGGGTTGGATCGCGCAGGCGGGGGTGGCGTGGGCGCAGCGGTTTTGGAAGCGGCAGCCGGCGGGCATTTGGGCCAGGCCGGGGACTTGGCCGGGGATGGTGGCGAGGCGGCTTTTGCGCTCGGCGTCGAGGCGGGGAATGGCGCGGAGCAGGCCTTGGGTGTAAGGGTGTTTGGGGGCGTGAAAGAGTTCTGCGACCGGAGCATATTCGGCGACGCGGCCGCCGTATATAACCAGCACGTCGTCGCACATTTCGGCCACGACGCCGAGATCGTGGGTGATGAGGATGAGGGCCATGCCGAGCTCGCGTTGGAGGCTGCGGATGAGGTCGAGGATTTGGGCCTGGATGGTGACGTCGAGTGCGGTGGTGGGTTCGTCGGCGACGAGCAGGGCGGGGCGGCAGGCGAGGGCCATGGCGATGACCACGCGCTGACGCATGCCGCCGGAGAGTTGGTGCGGGTATTCGAGGGCACGAATCTCGGGTGAGGGGATGCCGACTTTGGCGAGCATCTCCACGGCAAGGCGGTGGGCTTCGACTTTGTCCTTGGTGCGATGCAGGAGAAACACCTCGGCGAGTTGCCGGCCGATGCGGTGGACCGGGTTGAGGGCGGTCATCGGTTCCTGGAAAACCATGCCGATGCGAGCGCCGCGCAGGGCGTGTAGTTGTTCAGGGGTGGCGCGGGCGATGTCGATCCCGTCGAAGGCAATGGAACCGCCGAGAATACGACCTGAAGGCTGGGGCAGGAGCCGGAGGAGGGAGAGGGCGGTGACGGATTTGCCGCAGCCGGATTCGCCGACGATGCCGAGGGTGCGGCCGGCGGAAACGCTGAAGCTCACCCCGTCGACGGCGCGCAGGAGCCCGGCATCGGTGGCGAAACCGACGGCGAGGTCGCGAACTTCGAGGAGGGGGGGCATGGGAGCGAGGAGCGGGGAGCTAGGAGTGGAGCGAGACTGAAGGTGTCAGTCTTTGGGTTTCCATTGGTCGTAGACTTTTACGGACGCAGGGAAGGTTTTGGTTTCGTCGCGGAGGGCGGCGAGGGTCTCGGTTTTTTTGGAGTCATCCAGCCAATAGGTGCCGGCTTCGTAGGCGGTGTCAGAGAAACGGTAAGCGTAGCCAGGGGGGAAGTTAACCCAGCGCCAATTGGCAGAGCGGAAGAACGGCATGGCAAAGCCGGGCGAGAAGGAGGCGTTGGCATAGAGCAGCTCCTCCATGCGGTGGGCCATGACGCGCATGGCGTCGAGGCTGTCGGATTTGTCGTAGCGGGTGATGAGTTCGTCGAGCTCGGGCAGCGCGATGCTTTCGAGGTTGTTGGTCTGGACCTTCGGCTTGCGAGCGGGGTTGGGGGTGAGGCCGTCGGCGGCGTAGGGCTGGTCGTAGGCGTTGGCCGAGTGGTGAGTTTCCCAGTAACGGGGGTACAGCTCCACGCCGATGCCGAAGGCGGAGAAGGTGATTTGGTGGTTTTTCTCCTGCACTTTTTTCCAGGAGGCGGAGGCGTCGAGGATCTCGATTTGAAAATCGAGCCCGGACTTGCGGGCCTCTTGTTGGAGGATGGTGAGGACGGGTGCAAGGGCTTCGTAGCCGGAGGTGATGGTGACGGCGAGGCGGGCGCCGTCGGGCTTGCGCAGGATGCCGTCGGGACCGGCTTGGGTGTAACCGGCCCGTGCGAAGTGCTCACGGGCTTTGGTGACATCGAAGGGGCGTCCACGGAGGGTGGGATGGCTCATGTCGCCATAGCCCTGGTTGGAGGTGTGAAGGCGGGCGTAGTCGCCGCGGAAATACTGATCAATGACGAGTTGCCAGTTGGTGGCGAACTGGATGCCGAGGCGCACGTCCTGGTTGTCGAGCGGGGTCTTGGCGGTGTTCATCCAGAGTCCGTAGTTGGGGCGGGGGACGTCGTTGTAGAAAGTGGCTTTCTGGATGAGTCCGCGTTGGACGAGCGGGTGAGTGTCGGGCAGGCGTTCGTAGTTGTATTCGGCGAGGTTCATGCCGAAGGCGTCCAGTTCGCCGAGGAGGAAGGCCTCCCAGGCTTTGGTGGTCTCGCGAATGACGCGCAGGTTTAGGGCGGCGGGGTTAAAGCGGTAGCGGAACTGGCGTTTGTCGTTGGCCCACCAGTTATCTAGGCGGTTGAGGGTGATGTAATTGCGGGCGGTGGCAGTCCGTTTAAGCTCTGCATCGGTTATCACCCATGGCCCGGTGGTGGGTTCGAAACGCCAGTTGTAGCGGGTCACGTAGTCGTCGCCCAGTTCGCGGTAGAAGTGGGCGGGTTTGGGGCTGAGGCCAAGCACGCGGCTAAGCAGGTCGGGACGGGCCTGCGCCAGCGTTACGGCGAAGGTGTGGTCGTCGTAACGGGTGATACGGGTGTAAGTTTCCCCGATGCCGAAATAGTTGTTATACCAAGGGGCCTGGATGTATTTGCCCTGGAAAAACCAGAAGCTGAAGAGGAAGTCGGCGGTAGTAACGGGCGGGCCGTCGCTCCAGCGGGCGGCGGGGTCGAGGCGGACGTAAACGGTCTTGGCGGGCAGATCGACTGCCCAGGAGGTGGCTAGGCCGGGGAAGAAGCGATGCGGACCGGGAACGTCGGGATGGAGCTGGCCAAGGCTGAGGGCGTTTTCATCGAGGATGAATCCACGAAAGCCGCTGTTGGAATCGGGGCCGACGGGACGGAGCGTGCGGGGGAAATCCTGGATACGGCCTTGGAAAGTCCCGCCGCGTTTGCGTTCGGGTGAGCCGAGCTCGGGCAGGTCGGAGCCGTCTTCCCATGTGAGGTTGGCGGGGAGGTCGGCGGGGGTTTTGAAAACGAAGAAATCGGGATGGGCGGCGTAGTAGGCCTGGATCTCGACGGAGTTGTCGCGGGTGTTGGCGGGGTCGGCTGAATTGGCGGCGGGAGGAGTGCCTGGGGCGGAGGGGCTGGAAGAGTCGGGGGTTTTCGAGCCGGAGCAGGCGGCGAGGCCGAGGGCGAGAGCGGCGAGGATGAAGGTGCGGAGCGGGCGGGTGTTCATTGGTAAGTGGTAAAAGTGCGGGGATCGAAGGCCTCGCGGATGGCTTCGCCGACGAACGTGA
>JAIXRU010000180.1 GCA_027485045.1 Opitutaceae bacterium
AGACGAGCTTCACGCAAACCTTGGCCCGCGGGTTCACTTCCTTGAGGTCGAAGATGAGCTGGGCCAGATCCTCGATGGAGTAGCTGTCGTGGTGCGGCGGAGGCGAGATGAGCATGACGCCGGGCACCGAGTAGCGGAGCTTGGCGATGAGCGGGGTGACCTTGGCGCCGGGCAACTGGCCGCCCTCGCCGGGCTTGGCGCCCTGGGCCATCTTGATCTCGATTTCCTTGGCCGAGGACAGGTAGGCGGCGGTGACGCCGAAGCGGCCGGAGGCGACCTGTTTGATGGCGGAGTTGGCGTTGTCGCCGTTGGGGCGCACGTTGAAACGGTCGGGGTCTTCGCCGCCCTCGCCGGAGTTGGATTTGCCGCCGATGCGGTTCATGGCGATGGCGAGCGCCTCGTGCATCTCGGGGGAAAGCGCGCCGAGGGACATGCCGGCCGTGGTGAAGCGGCGGCGGATTTCCTCGATGGGGTCCACCTCGTCGAGCGGGATGGCCTTGGCGGGGTTGAAACGGATTTTGAGCAAATCCTTGAGCGCAACGGGCGCGTGTTCGTCACCCTGAGTTTTCCACTCCTGGTAGCCGGCGAAATCGGGCGCTTTGATGAACTTGTTCATCGAGGCGACGACCTTGGGATTCCAGCCGTGGAATTCGCCTTCGCCGCGTTTGTTGACGCGGTAGTAGCCCTCGGGTTGCAAAGCGGGGAGCGGGGAGCCGGGAGCGGGGAGCTCGGCGGGGAAGGCCTTGGCGTGGCGGCAGAGGGTTTCGCCAGCGATCTGGACGTAGTCGATGCCGCCGATGGGCGAGGCGGTGCCGGTGAAGCACTCGGCGACGACTTTGGTGGAAACACCGAGGGCCTCGAACATCTGGCCGCCGCGATAGCTGGCGAGGGTGCTGATGCCCATTTTGGCCATGATCTTGTAGAGGCCGGCGTCGATGGCGTCGCGGAAGTTAAGCCGGGCCTTGGCGGGCTCAACCGGTTTGGCGGTCTTGCCGGTGGCGGCGAGGTCGGCGATGGAGGCGAGGGCGAGGTAGGGGTTGACGGCGTTGACGCCGAAGCCGAGCAAGCAGGCGATCTGGTGGACTTCGCGGGCTTCACCGGTCTCGGCGACGAGGTCGCAGGAGAGGCGCAGGCCGGAGCGCACGAGCTGCTGGTGCACCGCGCCGACGGCGAGGAGCATGGGAATGGCGGCCTGCTGGGCGGAGACGCCGCGGTCGGAGATGACGAGGATCTTGGCCCCGGCCTTGACCGCCTCGACCGCGCGGGCGGCGAGGGCTTTAATCGCGGGCTCGAGGTTGGCCGATGCGCTGGCCACGCCGGGGGCGGCGAGAGGCGAGAAGAGGGCCGATACGGTGGCGACGCGGCCTTGCAAAGCGGGCACTGGAGCGAGGGCGGCGAGTTCGTGGTCGAGCAGCACGGGCGAATCGAGCTCGATCAAGCCGGTGCTCTTGGGGAACTCCTCGAAGAGACCGAGGCGGCCGCCGAGCAGCATGTTGAGCGACATGACCGCCTTCTCGCGGACGGAGTCGATGGGCGGGTTGGTGACCTGGGCGAAGAGCTGCTTGAAATAGGTGTAAAGCAGACGCGGGCGGCGGGAGAGGACGGCGAGCGGAGTGTCGTCGCCCATGGAGCCGGTGGGCTCCAGACCTTCGGCCAGCGGGGCGAGAACGAGCTCGACCTCGTCGCTCTCGTAACCGAAGGCGATCTGGTTGGCCACGTCGGGCGCGGACACGTCGGCGACGGGAGCGGAGCCGGCGAGTTGGTGGAGGTTGACCAGATGCCCGTCGCACCACTGACGGTAGTGCGGATCGGCGGTGATGGCGGTCTTGGCTTCGGCGTCGCGGAGGAATTTGCCGGTGGCGAAGTCGATGGCGATCATGCGGCCGGGCCCGAGGCGGCCGGACTCGACGACTTTGCCGGGGAAGTCGTGCACGAGGCCGGCTTCGGAGGCGAGGATGACGTAGCCGTCGTCAAAAATCTTATACCGGGCGGGGCGCAGGCCGTTGCGGTCGAGGGTGGCGCCGATGACCTTGCCATCGGTGAAGACGACGGCGGCGGGGCCATCCCACGGTTCGATGACGGCGGAGTGATAACGATAAAAGGCGCGGGCCTCGGGGGTGAGGGTCTTGTCCTTTTCCCAGGCCGGGGGCATCATCATCATGGCGGCGTGCAAGGGATTGCGACCGCCGAGGGTGAGGAGCTGGAGGGCGTTGTCGAAGGAGGCCGAGTCGGAGCCGGAAGGCTGGACGAGGGGCTTGAGATCCTCGAAGCGGTCGCCCCAGACGCCGTGGGCGGTGGAGTTTTCGCGGGCGCGCATCTGGTTGCGATTGCCGCGGATGGTGTTGATCTCGCCGTTATGCGCCATCATGCGGAACGGATGGGCCAGGGACCAGGTGGGGAACGTGTTAGTCGAGTAGCGCTGGTGGAAAAGCGCGAACGACGTGGTGTAGAGCGGGCTCTTCAGATCGGGGTAGAATTTTTTGATCTGGGCGGGGGTGAGCAGGCCCTTGTAAACGATGGTGCGGCTGCTGAAGGAGCAGATGTAGAAGCCGGGGATCTTGGCTCCGAGCACGAGGCGTTCGGCGGAGTTGCAGGCGAGAAAGAGTTTGCGCTCGAACTCATCGTCCGAGGTGTCGTCTTTGCGGGCGACCAAGGCCTGCACGATGAGCGGTTGGGTATCGAGGGCCTTGCGCCCGAGGCAGGAAGAATCGGTGGGAACCTCGCGCCAGCCAAGGAAGGCGAGGCCTTCGGCTTTAACCGCAGTCTCGACGATTTTTTTGCAATGGGCCTGGGCGTATTCGTCGTCGGCGGGGAGGAAAATCATGCCGACGCCGAGGTCGGAGTCCTTGAAGAGGGGCTTGTTGATCGAGGCCAGGTAGTCCTTGAAAAACTCCACGGGAACCTGCGTGAGCAGGCCGGCGCCGTCGCCGGTGACGGCATCGGCGTCGATGGCACCGCGATGGGCGAGGGCTTTGAGCGCGGAGATGGCGCGATTAAGCACGTCGTAAGAACGCTCGCCGGTGAGCTTCGCGATGAAGCCGACGCCACAGGCATCATGTTCTTGGTCAAAGGAATAGAGCGGAGACGGAATGATCGTGGCCATGGATACGAAAGAGTGTTGTGACGGCGAACCGCCAGAGATTTATGCAGGAACCGGGCCGCCTAGCGGGAAGAAAAGCGCCGGATTCGCGGGCATTAGTTAGCGGGCGCAAACAGGGGGCGAGCGAAATTTTGTCAAGGGTCGAGGTAGTTAAGAGAAACCTGAGCAGGGTGGTTGCCCGGACGTGAAACCCGGATGAGGAACCGCCATATACCAGCCGAGCCAGCGGGTTTAACCCCATACCGGGCGCGGAGGGGGTTTGCTATCGTGGTCTTCGGTTAAGGCTACGCAGGTCAGCGGCTTCAGCCAGCCGACCTGCGGTTTAGTCCACCGATGTTTCCACCAACCCAACCAACCTATTATGAAACCCTTCGCTCCCTACGCTCTTATCGCCTCCGCCGTCCTCGTCGGGGGCTGCGCTTCCGCCGGCTACGACAAGGCCGCCGACACCTCCGTGTCTGTGCGCGAAACCGCCAACAGTATCTCCCGCGGCAGCGCCCAGGTGGACGCCACCCTGGCCACCTTGACCGATCTGGTGAACAGCCCGGCGGAGAACATCAAACCCCAGTTCCAGAAATTCGACGACTCCGTAACCAAGCTCTCCTCGCTGGCCAAAGAGGTCAGCGAAGACGCGGCCGACATGGAAAAAGAAGGTTCCGACTACTTCAAAAAGTGGGACGAAGAGCTGGCCAAGATCAACAACGAGGACATCCGCTCCCGCAGCACCGAGCGCAAGACCGAGGTCTCGGAGCGTTTCAGCCGCGTGCGGGTGAGCTACGTGCGCGCCAAGAACGCGTTCGCCCCGCTGATGTCTAACTTGAAGGACATCCGTACCGCTCTGGCCACGGATCTCACCGGAGCGGGCATCGCCTCTATCCGCTCCACCGCAAACCAAGCCAAGGCGGACGCCGGGCCCTTGCGTGATTCGCTATACGAGCTGGCGGCGGATTTCCGCGCGCTAGGCGTTTCGCTATCGAGCTCCAGTCCGATGTCCAAGTAAGCGACGCAGGTCGGAGTGAGCCAAACGCCGATGATCGGATGGGCTCACGGGGATTGCGCCCCGTGAGCCTTCCACACCACCGGACATGCGGTTTTCCGCATCCGGCGGTTGGAGAACAGAGAAGTCCTAACCTGTCGGAAACAAACGCAT
>JAIXRU010000045.1 GCA_027485045.1 Opitutaceae bacterium
ACACGATCTCCGCCTGCTCCAGCGCCGCATCACTGCCGCGCGCCCCCATCGCTATCGCCACATCAGCCGCCGCCAGGCTCGGAGCATCATTCACCCCGTCGCCCACCATCGCCACCTTGCGTTTGCCACTTTCTTTAAGCGCGGTGACGGCCTCCACTTTTTGCGCCGGCGACAGCCCCGCCCGCACTTCGTCCAGCCCGAGCTCCGCCGCCACCGCATCCGCCGTCGCCCGGCGGTCACCGGTCAACATCACGGTGCGGATTCCCTTGGCTTTCAACTGCGCCAGTACCGGGGCGGACTCACGGCGAATCGCATCCTTGAGTAAAACCGTGCCCAGATAATCCGGCCCCACCACCCACACTTCGGCGAACTCCGCCGACGCACTGGGTAGCTTCGTTGCCCAGTCTTTCAGCGGACCTTTTTCCAAGAGTTCACGCCGTCCCAGCATGACCGTGGCCCCGCCAAGACGCCCTTTGACCCCCTGTCCGGTCATGGACTCAAAGTTATCCACCGTCCGCTCGGCCACGCCGCGCGCCCGGGCATCGCGCACGACGGCGCGCGCCAGTGGATGCTCGGAGCGCGCCTCCAGTGCGTAAGCCAGTTCCATTACCTCGCGTTCCCGACCGGCAGGGAAACTTTCATAGGTCTCGACCACCAGCTCGCCGGTCGTGAGGGTGCCGGTCTTGTCCAGCGCGATCACGCTCACTTCGGCCAGTTTCTCCAACGCCGCGCCACCTCGAAACAGTACGCCGCGCCGCGCCCCCCAGGCTATCGCCGCCAGAATCGCCGAAGGTATGGACAACACCAGCGCGCACGGGCTCATCACCACCAGCAGCGTCATGGCCCGATAAAAGGCCGAGGGCGTCTCCGCCGTGCCGCGCCAGGGTTCGAGGCCGAAGCCGTGCCACCACACGAGGAACATCACCGCGCTGATGCCCAGCACCGCGTAAGTGTAGCCAGTGCCGAACTTGTCGGTGAAGCGCTGGCTCGGCGCGCGCAGCCGTTGCGCGCCGTGAATCAGGCGGATGATTTTTTGCAGCGTGCTCTCCGAGGGCAGGCGCACCACCCGCCAGTCCAAGGTTCCGCCCAGATTGATCGTGCCGCTAAAGACTTGATCGCCCTTGGCTTTCTCGACCGGCACCGATTCGCCCGTGAGCGCCGACTCATCCGCCCCGCTTTCGCCCGCCTCCACCAAACCATCGGCGCAAAACGCCTCACCCGGCTTCACCCGGACCAGATTGCCAATGCCGACTTCCTCCACCGGGACCACGCGTTCGCGTCCATCCGGTTCGACCACCGTGGCCTGCTTCGGCGCGGACTTAAGCAAGGCGTCCACTTCGCGATGGGTGCGCTCGTTGGCGTAGGCTTCCATTGCCCCGGAAGCGGAAAACAAAAACAGCAACAACACCGCCTCGCTCCACGCGCCGATGGCCACCGCGCCGAGCGCGACCGCCAGCATGAGAAAGTGTATATCCAGCTTGGCCCGGCGCAGATTGGCCCAGGAATCGATGGCCGCATCCCAGCCGCCCGCGATCAGCGCGCCGCCGAATAACACCGGGGCCAGCCATTCCGGGCCCACCCCCGCGCGCACCACGCCCCACCCTGCCAGGCCGAGAACACCGCAAGCGGCGGCATAGGCGGCCAACTCGCGCCAGTCCTCGGCCTCGTGCTCCTCGTCCGCAGCGTCTCCACCCTGCGGCCACTCGTATTCCTTCCACCGCCAGAGCGTCGGGGCAGTTGCACAGCCAGGCCCGCTCAACTGCACCGCTCCACCCTCGCGGGTCAAAGTAAAGCCCCTGGGCACGTTTGCGCCCTCCGCCGAGAGCTCACCGGTGATGGCGGTAAGTGTTTCCAATAACCGGGCCTTGAGCGCCTCGGCATCGATACGCCCGACGGTCGCGATTTGCACCCGTCGCGTGTTCGCATCCAGCCGCACCGCGCCCACGCCGGGCTCGTTGCGCAAAAACTCCGCCAAGGTCTCGGTCCAGTTTGGTTGCATGAAAACTCAGTATGCAAAACCCGCCCGCCCGCGTCGAGCCCGCGCCCGTCATACGCTCCACCCGCGCGCTTGCGCTCCGCCTACGGCTGTTAACTCTCTCACCCTTCCATGATCGGTCTGCGCGACGAAAACGATTCCTGCTCGCCCGACGCCGACGACGCCCCGCCCGCGCCGCCGCCCACCCGCGCGCCCGAACTGGCCGCCAAACTCTTCGGCGAGGGCGGTATCTTGCACCGCACCCTTGGCCTCGAACACCGCCCCCAGCAAGCCCGCATGGCCTCCGCCGTGGCCGACGCCGTCGTGCACGACACCCCGCTGGTTTTCGAGGCCGGCACCGGCGTGGGCAAATCCCTCGCCTACCTGCTGCCCGGCATCATCCACGCCTTCGACCACAAGCGGCAGCTCATCGTCTCCACCCACACCATCGCCCTGCAGGAGCAGCTCGACCAAAAAGACATCCCGCTCTGCCGCCGGGTTTTCAAGGCCGACCCCGCCACCGCGCCCTACGCCGAGTTCAAATCCGCCGTGCTTGTAGGGAAGGGAAACTACCTCTGCACCTCCCGGCTCGCCACCGCCCTGCGCGAGAAAAACGAGCTCTTCGCCACCCCCGAGCACGCCGAACTCCAGCGCATCGCCACCTGGGCCGAAACCACTCAGACCGGGTTGCGTCACGAGCTCAGCCCCGCGCCTTCTCCTGACGTTTGGGAATTGATCAACGCCGACTCCTCCGCCTGCGGCCGCAAATACTGCGACGCCGAGCGTTGCCACTACCAACGCGCCCGCACCCGCATCCGCTCCGCCCAGCTCATCATCGTCAACCACTCCCTGCTTTTCGCCCTCATCGCCGCCGGGGGTGCCACCAGCAACGGATCGGCCGACAAGGGTGTGCTTTTCCCCGACGATCTCGTCGTGCTCGACGAGGCCCACACCGTGCCCGAGGTCGCCACCGACTACTTCGGCCTGCGCCTTTCCAGCTACGGCATCGAGCGCATGCTGCGCCACCTCTACAACCCCAAGACCCGCCGCGGCCTGCTCCAGAAACTCGGCGACCCCGTGGAACGCCAGCTCGTCTCCGACGCGCTCGAAGCCTCGCACCAGTTCTTCGCCGCCTTGCAGGAAACCCACCTCGCCCAGCGTTCCATCGTTCGGATACGCGAGGAAAACTGCGCCGAATCCTGGCTCGATGGCCCGCTGCTCGCCCTGCAAAAAGCGGTGCGCACCCGCGCCGATAAATTCGACGAAGGCCGCGAGCGCGAAGAGTTGCTCGAACAGGTGCAAAAACTGCGCTCCGCCCAGCTCGGCGTGCAACGCTTCCTCGCCCTCGAAAAACCCGAGGATAACGTGTATTGGCTGGAACGCACCGGCCGCCGCCAGACCGTTGTCGCGTTGCGCTCCGCCCCAATCGACATCGCCCCGCACCTGCGCCAGACCCTGCTCGACCGTCAGACCTCGGTGGTGTTCACCAGCGCCACTCTCGCCGTGGCCGACGACCTCAAGCCCTTCCTTCAGCGCATCGGCGGCCCCCGCGTGCGCGCCGAGGTGCAGCACTCGCCCTTCGACTACGCGCGCAACATGCGGGTCTTTCTCGCCACCGACGTCCCTCTGCCCACCCGCGACGAGGCCCGCCTCGCGCTCGACGTACTCGCGGACCACATCGACTTCTGCACCCGACGCACCAGCGGCGGCACTCTGGTTTTGTTCACCAGTTACGCCGACATGCAACGCGTCGCCGAACTGGTCGAGCCGACCTATCGCGGCGCGCACCGCCCCTTCTTCCTTCAAGGCCCGGGAGCCAACCGCACCGAGCTCGCCCGCCTCTTGCGCGAAGCCGGCAACGGCGTGCTCTTCGGCACCGAATCCTTCTGGACCGGCATCGACGTACCCGGCGACGCCCTGTCGCAGGTCATCATCACCCGGCTGCCCTTCCAGGTGCCCACCCACCCGGTGCTGGAAGCCCGCACCGAGCACATCGAGGCACGCGGAGGCAGCCCGTTTAACGAACTGACCCTGCCCGAGGCGCTTATGACCTTCCGTCAGGGCATCGGTCGCCTGATCCGCAGCCAGCATGACCGGGGCGTCATCACCATCCTCGACTCGCGCATCGTACAAAAACCCTACGGACGCCAGTTTCTCGCCTGCCTGCCCCAGCCCCGTCACGTGCGTTTCAACCGCGTTAACCGCGCTGAGGTTTTCCAACCTTTTATTTGAAGCCGTTGCAACTTCCGTTAAACCACGCTTCCACCCCATGCTGCTAACCTCCGCCGCCCAGACCGATATCGGCCTCGTCCGTCACGAAAACGAAGACCGATTGCTCTGCGCGGATGATCTCCGACTCTACGCGGTGGCCGACGGCATCGGCGGTTTGCCCGGTTGGGCCGAGGCCGCGCAAACCGCCGTCACGACCTTGCTACGCGAGGCCCGGGCAAGCTTCAACAGCAAGTCCGGCATCGACCTCCGCCGCGCCTTTCTCGCCGCCAATGCCGAGGTCATCGCCCTGGCTGAGGAATTCGCTCCCGAAACCGGTCTGGGCAGCACGCTCTGCGCCCTCACGATCCATTCTGGAGGCGCATGGGTGGCCAATGTAGGCGACTCCCGCTGTTACCTTTATCGCGCCGGCCAGATCCAGTTACTCACCACCGACGACACGGTGGAAAACGAGGTTAAAATCCGCCGCGAACGAGGGGAGGATATTGCCATGGAAGACCACCACCGCAACGCCCTAACCCGTTGCATCGGACAGCCCATGCCCCTGCTGGTGGAAATCGCCAAGCACCCCGTGAAGACCGGGGATATGCTGCTGGTTTGCTCCGATGGCATCAGCCGATCGCTCCCGGAGGCCGCCATCGCGGCCCATTTCAGCCCGGAGCGTACCCCCGCCCAGATTCTTACCGCCCTCATCAACGAGTCGTTGGCGAACGGCGGATCGGACAACGCCACCGGAGTGCTCGTGCGCATCGACTCCCTCTGACCCTCCCGCCATGTCCGCCGACCGCATCGCCCGCTTCGAAACCCTCGTATCCGCGCAGCCGGACAATCCCCTCTTTCGCTTCAGCCTCGCCCAAGCCCTCGACGCAGTTGGCCGTTTGGACGAAGCCGCCGGGCACTACCGCCAATGCTGCGCCTCCCGCGCGGATTGGATGATGCCCCGCATCCTGCTCGGGAAACTCGAAATGCGCGCCGGCCGCCCCACCCTCGCCCGTCCCGTGCTCACCGAAGCATTGGAACTCGCCATCGCCCAAAACCACGAGGAACCGGAAGCCGAACTGCGCGCCCTGCTTGCCGGATTGTAACGCGTTTCACCCGTCAGAAATGTAGGGCGGGGTCGCCACAACCGCCGTTCGCCAACCGAGCCCGAAACAGTTTAACCGCTGTACCTCGCTATAACGCTGAAGAAAAACGAACCGCGTTAACCACTAATGAACACTAAAAAGCACTAATAAAACCCCAATCATCTGATCCTCATAAATTAGTGCCCATCAGTGCCCGTTAGTGGTTAAAAAAATCTCCGCCTCCGTCTCTTCCCGCTCCCCGCTTCGTCACCCCGTAACCAAAACGTGACCTCCGTAGGCTCGACCCGCCCTCAAGACTTCACCCAAGGTCCCACTTACGGCTCTCCGCCCTCCTCACGCTCTTCCATGCGCATTGTCCTCACCTCCCACGGCTCCACCGGCGACATCTACCCCGTCATCGCTCTCGCCGTCGCCCTGCAACGAGCCGGTCACTCGGTCCGCTTCGCGACTATCCCGCATTATAAAGACGACATCGAGGCCGCCGGGGTTGAGTTCTACGCCCTCTGTCCCAATTGGGAACAAGCCGACCTAGCCTATTGGATGGGCCGCCTGAACAAAATCCGTAACCCCATCTACCAACTGCGCGAAATCTACGTCGGGGCGAAGTCCTACATCCCCGAGATGATCGCCCGCATGGACTCCATCATGCCGGAGACCGACCTGCTCGTTTCCAGCTACCTTTTCCCCATGAACAAAGGCATCGCCGACCGTCACGGCGTGCCCTTCGCCACCCTCGCCTTCGCTCCCCACGTCATCCCTTCGCCCGATTTCCCGCCCGAGCACATTCCCGCCCCCCATTGGCTGGGTCGCCCCCTTCGCCGCGCCTGGAACCGCTGGCTCTGGAAAACCGCCAACGCCGTGGTCGACCGCACCATCAACGTCTCCATTGCCGACGCTCTGCGCGCTGCCGACCTCCCCAAGGTCCGCAACTTTTTCTCCCGTCCCGCCGAACGCATCCTCGTGACCGTGCCGGAAAACCTCTTTCGCGTGCCCGATGCCGAGATCGACGAACGTTTCCGCTACACCGGTTATATGCGCTGGCAATCGGCCGAGAGTCCGACCCTTGATGCCGAGCTGCGCGCCTTCACCGCCGAC
>JAIXRU010000075.1 GCA_027485045.1 Opitutaceae bacterium
GCCCTCCTTGCCGGTAATACCGCGATTTTCAAGCCGAGCGAATACGCTCCCGCAGTCGCCGAGCTTACCCGTGATTGCTGGCTCGAGGCCGGCCTGCCCGAGAACGCCCTGCAAATCGTTCAGGGTGCCCGGGCCACTGGAGAGTGGCTTGCCGACCATCCAGATATCGACGGTCTTTTTTTTACGGGCGGCATTTCCACCGGCGCTTTGCTTGCTACTAAATTCACTCACAGGCCTGGAAAAATCCTCGCGCTCGAACTCGGTGGCAATAACCCCCTTGTAGCCTGGCACCCTGCGGACATCCCCGCCGCCGCGCTTCTGATCCTTCAATCCGCTTTTCTTAGTGCCGGCCAACGCTGCACCTGTGCCCGGCGTCTCATACTCCCCGCCGATCCAAGCGGAGACGCCTTGCTCACGGAGCTGATCGCTCTGATGGCAAGACTGAGGGTAGGTCCCTCCACTGATCGACCCGAACCTTTTTGCGGCCCAGTCATATCCACTGCATCAGCCGAACGTGTGCTGGCAGCCCAAGAGGCATTGATAGCCGCTGGTGGAACCTCACTTGTGCGCGTCACTTCAATCACTCCCGGGGGTGCCCTGCTTCGTCCTGGTTTGATTGACGTCACCGCCCTGCAAAACCGATCCGACGAGGAGATTTTTGGTCCGCTTCTTCAGGTAATCCGTGTGCCCGATTTTTCCGCCGCCCTTACCGAGTCCAACCGCACCCGCTTCGGTCTCGCCGCCGGTATCCTCACTGACGATGCCGCTCTTTTTGCCCGTTTTCGGGACGAAGTTCGCGCCGGTATCGTGAACTGGAACCAAGCCCTCACCGGGGCCAGTGGGGCCGTGCCTTTCGGGGGGATCGGTGCCAGCGGTAACCATCGCCCCAGTGGTTTTTTTGCAGCCGATTACTGTTCTTACGTAGTCGCTGGAATCGAGAGTCCGGAACTCAAACTGCCCCTTCAATTTCCGCCCGGCCTCAATCCTTGATTTTATCTCAGCCAACCATCGTCCCGATGTTTCATGCGTCCGTTCGTTTTGCGCTAACCCTCCGATGCCCTCCTCCTCTTCTACGGCCACTTGCGAAGTTAATTTCGACGGACTCGTCGGACCGACCCACAACTACGCCGGCCTCTCCTACGGCAACATAGCCTCCATTTCGCATCGCGGTGCCGCCTCCAATCCACGTCGCGCCGCGTTGCAGGGCCTCGCCAAGATGAAAGCATTGGCGGATCTCGGCCTTCCGCAAGCCGTGTTACCCCCGCACGAACGCCCCGCTCTAAGCGTGCTTCGTGCCTTTGGTTTCTTCGGGAAAACCGATGCGGATGTGCTCGCCGCCGCCGCCAAACACGCGCCCGCCTTGCTTAGTGCCACCTGCTCCGCCTCTGCCATGTGGGTGGCCAATGCCGCTACTGTAACCCCTTCATCCGATTCTGCCGATGGGCGCGTGCATTTCACTCCCGCCAATCTTGCATCCAAACTCCACCGGTCGTTCGAAACCTCCCAAACCGCGCGCACACTGCGATCAATTTTTGCCAACCCCGAGCACTTTTTTCACCACGAACCCGTTCCGGGGCCGCATCTTTTCGGTGATGAAGGTGCGGCAAACCATACCCGCTTTGCTCCTTCCGCCGCGCATCGGGGCCTCCACGTTTATGCCTATGGCCACCAAGCCTTGGCCCACCCAGCCGGACAACCGCTCCTTCGTTTTCCTTCCCGTCAGGCGCTGGAAGCTTCCGAGGCCGTCGCCCGCGCCCATGGCTTACGCGCCGATCAAGCGGCTTTCATTCAGCAATCCGCTGCCGCCATCAACACCGGTGTCTTTCACAATGACGTCATCGCCGTGGGTAACGACGACGTTTTACTGTATCACGAAAATGCCTACAAAAACACTCCGAAGGTGGTTGCAGCACTTCGCGCCGCCTACTCCAACCTCCACCACGGCCACACACTAAACACAGTGCGTGTGCCAGCCCGACGCTTATCCCTGGCAGACGCGGTCCGAAGTTATCTTTTTAATTCCCAGCTCGTCACCCTGGCCCCGGGTAAAATGGCGCTAATCGCACCCGCTGAGTGCGCGGAAATACCTTCCGTTCGCGCCTACGTTGATCACCTGATTTCCGACGGCAAAAACCCTATCGCCGAAGCACACTTTATCGATCTGCGTGAGAGTATGAGCAACGGCGGTGGTCCCGCCTGTCTGCGCTTGCGCGTAACTCTCACCGCCGCCGAACGCATTGCACTACCAGCCGGTATATGGATCAATGATGACACCTACCCGCGCCTCGTCGCTTGGGTTAAGAAACACTACCGAGAAAAACTAAGTCCCTCAGACCTTTGCGACCCCAACCTGATCACTGAATCCCGCAACGCCCTTGCCGAACTCTCCATCATGCTTGGTCTTGGCAATATATATCCTTTTCAGCTAAACTGAAATTTAAGGATTTAACGTAACACCTATAAAAATCAGGCGTTTTGATCTCTACTTACGCCGCCAATGCGTGGCTGAGCCTCGCACCCGGCACCGCCCAGAGGCGCGCCCGGCATTGCAATAAATCTTTGCGAGCGATGTCCGGCACGTGCCAACCGCATAGGGCCTCCCAGCCCTTCCGTGTCGCCGGCAAACCCAACCAGTCGAGTAGCGCCCAATGCCCACCGCGTTCATAAACCGCCTGAACCTCCTTCCAACGCGGTGCTTCCGCACCTAGCAGCGCCACATGTCCGGCCAGGAAGGTCACCAATGCCGGTGCTTGTAACAGCACCGGCAGCAGTTCCGGGCACTGTGTCAAAACCGCCCAGGCCTCCAGTTTGCCAGCGCCTATAACAGCCAAGAAAGCCGCTGCTTCCGAAGGCACAAATTCCAGGTAATTCGCCCAGTCCTTATTACTCAACAAGACCGCCGCCGCCCAAAATTCTTCCGCGCCTGGGTCGGGCGTATAAACCTCCCATGCCCCATCGCGTTTAGTGCGCATAAAGACCGGCTCCGGCCAGACCCCCACCCGATAGGACCGGCCCAGGCTGGACCAACACAACTCGGGGGAAAACCCAGTGTCGGCTGATTTCCTAACCGAACGCACGGCGGGAGACTTTGTGACGGATTTAGCACGAGATTTCATGTCTCCATTTATATCACCCCGCTGGGACACAGCTTGTCCCAAGCAAAAAATATCCGCAGATTTTATTCATGCCTGATTTTACCGGTCTTAAATCCCGTTTCTCCGTGCGCCGCCTGCACGTTATCCACGAAGCTTTGCAACGCGGCCGCATCGTCACCTGCGCCACCCTCGGTGCCGAGCTCGGCGTCTGCCGCAAAACCGTGGTGCGCGATATCGCCGCCATGCGCGACGATCTGGAGCTGCCCATCGAGTTCGACCGGGCGC
Organism: Opitutaceae bacterium; assembly: GCA_027485045.1. Classification (GTDB taxonomy): domain Bacteria; phylum Verrucomicrobiota; class Verrucomicrobiia; order Opitutales; family Opitutaceae; genus IMCC26134_A. The sequence continues at coordinate 3,381 of JAIXRU010000075.1, forward strand.
TAGGGGCCTACCGTTACACCCGGCCCGTCCAAGCCTTCCCCACCCTGCAAGTCACCGAAGGCGAAGTGTTCGCCTTGGCCGTCGCCCGCCAGGCGCTCAAACCCTACCAAGGCACCCCGCTCTACCGGCAACTCCAAGGCACCTTCGACAAACTCGCCGCCGGTCTGCGCGACCAGGTGACCTTCGACGGCCTGCCCCCCGCCGACGCGGTCTCGTTTAAACACCTCGGTCTCGGCCGGGTGGACCCGGAGGTGTTCAAAGCCGTTAGCAAGGGCGTGACCGCGCGCCGCGAACTCAGCCTCATTTACCGTAAAACCGGTCAGCGCGAAGCGACACCACGCCGCCTGCGACCTTACCATCTATCCAACCGCGACAACCTCTGGTATTTGGTCGCAGAAGATGTAGCCAAAACTCGTATCCAGACCTTCGCCCTTGGTCGCATGAGCGAGGTAACCGTGCTGGCGCGTCGCTTTGAGCGACCGGCCAACTTTTCCGCTGAAGCTTTTTTCGCTCATGCCCTCGGCGTGCTAGGCGGCGAGGCGCGCCACGATATACGCATTCGTTTTTCCGCTGCGGTTGCAGACCGGGTGCGGGAGCGCGAATGGCACGAGACCCAGGAACTGGTCTCCCTGCCTGATGGTCGCCTGGAATTACGTCTGCAACTGGGTGCGCTGGCCGAAGTCCGCCAATGGATACTCAGTTGGGGCCCGGATGCAGAGGCAATCGCCCCGCCCGAGTTACGCTCCGAATGCACGGACGCACTAAAGAAAGCCCTTCTTCCCTACACTAGCAGATGAACATTAACCGACACGTTATTAATCAGTTGCGAAAAAAGAACGTGCTACTTGCGCGCACCGCCAAGATGCCGCCCTGCCAGCATGGAGATCAACACCGGCATGTTCACCGCCGCCCCCAGCAAGGCAGTGCGGCGCCAGTCTTGTTCAGTCACAACCAGCCCGACACCGATTAATCCAAAGCTGGCGCCGACAAAACACGCCGACCAAGCCCGAAGCGCGAGCGCCGCACCAATCGCCAACGGCATGCCCAGGAGCAACACCGTCGGATGCACAATCGCACTGAGAGCCCCGATCAAAAAAACCACGGGGGCCTGCAGGTAGTCCTCCGTTTGCCAGTAAAAGGCTTGCGCCGTTAATGCGATGCCGAGTGCGAGGGCCAGCCACGCCTCCGCCATCCAAACGCTGTTGATTGGCCAGCTTGGCATTCCAGCCAAACCTCGCACGAGTAACCACCCTCCAAAAGAAGCGCGCACAAGATCGATTACAGTGAAAAGCAGGTTGCGTCCGGTAGGCCAGGCACGCTGATCAAATCCACCCAGGCGCGCCTTGGGTCCGTGAAAAGACCACAGAGGGAAAAGCCATAGCACAGCGGCAACGATGATATAAAGTATGGGGGACATTACGGAACTCCATTAAAGAGACCACCTATCACGATAGCGAGGGGTAGTTTGTTAACCGAAAAATCCAGTTATCGACGATTCGTAAACCACCCCATGACACCCACTATGTCGCGTGTGTTGAGCACGTTCTCCGCCTGTAACCAACCTTTGCGCGCCACCCTGACGCCGGCCTCTACATGCCTCAGCCCGGCGATGTCATGTGCGTCGGGATTGATCGCGCACATTAACCCGCGCTCCGCCGCCCGACGCCATAGCCGCCAGTCCATATCCAAACGTGAGGGATGCGCATTTAACTCGATAACCACCCGCTGCGCTATCGCCGCATCGATCACCCGCGCCAGATCCACCTTGTAGCCCTCGCGTCGCAACAGAATCCGTCCCGTCGCATGCCCCAGCATGGTCGTGCGCGGATGCTCGATCGCGCGAACGATGCGTCGCGTCATCTCGTCTTCGCTTTGAGTCACAGCGCTATGCACCGCCGCCACCACGTAGTCCACACCCAGCGACGCGAACGTCTCGTCCGAATAGTCCAGATGTCCGTCCGGAAGTATATCGCACTCCACCCCGGCCAGCAGCCGTGTGCGGCAGCGTCCGCTGGCGTTAAAAGCCCGTATCGTCGCGACCTGCGCCGCAAGCCGTTCTTGATCCAACCCGCGCGCCTGCACCGACGATTTGGAATGGTCCGCGATGCCGAGATATTCCCAACCCAAAGACTCCGCCGCCTGCGCCATCTCCACCAGCGAGTTTTTGCCGTCCGATTCGGTCGTATGATTGTGAAACGCCCCCCGCAGGTCCGCCAACTCCACCAAACGAGGCAAAGCCACCCCATGCGCCCGCGCCGCCTCCGCGACCTCGATTTCGCCCAGCCCCTCGCGCAACTCCGGCGGGATAAATTCCAACTCCAATCGGGCAAACAACTCCGCTTCACTCGCCGCCGCCACGCACTGCCCGCGCTCCGCTTTTTCCTTGGCCGTGCCCTCGCCTCCCTCCGGCACCAGACCCCACTCCGATAACGACATTCCAAGCGCCAAGGCCCGCTGCCGCATCGCCACATTGTGGTCTTTTGAACCCGTGAAATGATGCAGTGCAAAAGCGAACTGCGCCTCCGGCACGATGCGCAGATCCGCCTGCAACCCGCTCGCGAAACGCACACTCGCCTTGGTTTCGCCCTTGGCCGTGACTTCCTTCACATCCGGCTGGGTGCAAAACCACCCTGTGATACGTCCGGCGGCCTCAGGATCGGCCGCCACGATGAAATCAAGGTCACCCACGGTTTCCAAATTTCTCCGCAACGAACCTGCAGCCTCCGCCCGCTTCACCCCGGGCAGCAAACGCAACGTGTGCACGATCGGCTCCGCCACCGTCCGCGCATCCCACCAAAGATGCCGTTTTCCATACGCTTCGCGATTAGCCAAACCCTCCAAGATTTTCGTCTGGGTTTTCTCTCCAAATCCAGCCAACTCCGCCACCCGCCCAGCCCGGCACGCCGCCGCCAATGCCTCCGGCGATTCCACGCCCAGTTGGTCACGCAGGGCCTTGATTTTTTTCGGCCCCAGTCCGGGCACCTCCAGCAACGCGATTACGCCGTCCGGAATCTGAGCCCGCAGTTTGTCGTAAAACTCCAGCCGCCCCGACGCGTGAAGCTTGCCAATCTTGTCCACCAGCGCCTCGCCGAACCCCTTTAATTCGCCCAGCGTCCCCGCCGCCATACGCGCGGAAAACTCATCCGTCTCCATCGCCTCCAATGCCCGCGCGCCATTCTGGTAGGCACGGGTTTTAAATGGGTTTTCCCCCTGCAACTCTAGCAGCACCCCGATCTCCTCCAGCACTTCAGCGATCTCGTGTTTCGTCATGATACCAGCGCACCCAGCGCCCAAGCCACGTCAACCTCCCGCGCCACGATTTA
>JAIXRU010000088.1 GCA_027485045.1 Opitutaceae bacterium
CGCCGCGCAAAAAACCAGATTCGCCAGCCCCGCTCCGTGCGCCGCCACCACCACCCGCGCCTGTCGGCACGCGGCGATTTGCTCCGCCCAGGACAACTCCTCCAGCCACAACCGGGTAAAGCCGCGCGGTGCCAGTTCCGCCCAGAGTTCCTCCTCGTTGCTCACCCGCCGCCGCCCCGCCCGCGAACGGGAGAAATACAGGCGTTCCCCGCGCCCCGCTTCTTCCCGCCCAAGCCCGTCGGTAAACGCCTCCACCCGAGCCAGTGCGCCGGGCGTCGGCCAGCCCGGCCTGCCGATCATGGCGGGCACCAGCAAGGGCGCGCAGGCAAAGTGCGAACTGCGTCGCGGCTCCACCAGGCCTTCCTTGCCGCCTCTTCGCGCCAAGGCTTTCCGCGCGTAACTCGGCCCCTTATGCACGATCAAATGCTCCGCCTCGCCCACGGGAACCCCCAGCAAACGCGGTAGCTCCTCCAGCAACCAGTGGCAGTAGCCTTCCCCTAGATTGACCGCCGCCACCGCCACCGGCCCATCCAGCACCATCGGGGGGCGCAGTTGCGTGTAGTCCATTAACCAGTGCCGTGCCTCCGAACCTCCGAAGTCGCACGAGACGTCTCGAGCCAAGGCTTGCCCATCGCCCGAAAGCACTGCACCCGCGCCAAACACCCGCGCCTCCGGCAAGCGTGCTGCGCCCACCGCACTTAGATCCCCGGCGCATCGGGTTCGTAAATAATCCCTTACTTCCTCCGTCGCCATTTCGGGCAATGCGTAGGTCACTCGCGCCGCCTCCTCGATCTGGGTAAACGTGCCGCCTGTCCGTGCCGCCAGTGAAGCCAGGGTTTCGGCAAACTGGGGTGGCGGCACCCGTTGCGAAGGCGTCACAACTGTCCTCCGTGCTTTACGCGAGCCACCTTGCCGCCCGCGTTGAGCCGATCCATCGCCGCCGCCAGCCGCCGCCGTTTATCATCCGTCTCGCTTTGAAAAAGATCCAACTGCGCCGCGCCCTTCTCCAGCCCGGAAAAGCGAACGCCCACCAAGCGCAAGGCCCCACGCCGGCTCCAGGCCTTGCGCAGCAAGGGCTCGACCAGCGGATAAAACGGTGACTCCAAATCGCTTGCTTCCGGCAGACTGCGCCCCGCGCTTTCCTGGCTGAAATCGCCATAACGCACTTTGAGCGTCATCGTGGAAGCGCGCTGCCCGGCTGCCCGTAGTTGTGGCATCAATTCATCGACCATACGTTTGGCCACCCGCGCCACCGCCGCGAAATCCGCAACATTCTCCGCGAAGGTTTCCTGCTGCGAGTAACTCTTGGCCGCTTCGACCTCGGTCTCCACCGCGCGCCCGTCCTCGCCGCGCGCCATCGCCGCCACCTCGCGCCAGCCCGAGCCAAAAAGCGCCGCCAGCTCGTTTTCCGAACGGGTCAACACCTCGCCGATCCGCGCCAGACCGCGCTCGCGCAAGGCCTCCTCGGTTTTGCCGCCGATTCCGGGTAGTTTTCCAATATCCAAGGGGGCCAGGAACGCCGCTTCCGTCCCCGGCGCCACCGTCACAAAACCCCTTGGTTTGCGCAGCTTGCTGGCGATCTGCGCCACCAGTTTGTTCGCCGCGATGCCGATGGATACCGGGATGCCCAGCTCGTCAAAAATACGCCGTTGCAAGCCCCTCATCACCGCATCCACCGCCGCTGCATCGCGCAGGCCGCAGGGGCCGAGATCGAGATAGCCTTCGTCGATCGAGTTGCGCTGCACCAGCGGCGTGAGTGTCTCGCAAAGATCAAACATCCGCCGCGACACCTCGCCGTAGAGTCCGAAGGTGTGGGGTAACAGGATCAAATCCGGGCACACCGCCAGCGCACGACTGGTGGGCATGGGAGTATAGACGCCGCAGGCCCGTGCCTCGTAACTGGCCGAGGAAATGATCCCCCGCTCGCGCTCGCCAACCGCGCATTTCGTGCCGCGCAGGTCCGGCCGCCGCACCAACTCGCACGACACGAAAAACGCGTCGGCGTCGAGGTGCACGATGTTGGCCAAATTACCCATGCCGCACCCATGGCGAAAAATCCCTCCGCACACCATCCCCGAACCGTCTGATTTTACCGGCCCGCCGCCACCCGCGCCGCGTCGTAGGCTACGATGGCCGAATAAAGGGCCTGGGCGATCCTTGCACGATAAGCGGCGGTGCCGATCTGCTGCGCCTCGGTGTCGTTCGAGAGATAACCCGCCTCGACCAAAACCGCCGGGCAATCCACCAGGCGCAGCACCGCGAAACGCGCACGCTTGTAGCCCCGGTCCTCGGTTTTCAGCTCGGTCAAAAGCTCACGGTGCATGTGGTAGCCGAGCACCGCGCTCCAGGCGTCATGTTCGTTGCCCGGCTGCGCCGTCCCGTCGTCCGGGGTGGTCTTGGCCGATGAGGTGGAGCGCATAAACTGCGGCGTCAGCACGTAGGTCTCGGTGCCGCGAACGCCGGGATTGTTGGCCACCGCGTTGAAATGAATACTCACGAACAGGTCGGCCTTGGCCCGGTTGGCGAACTCCGCCCGCTCCGGCAATTCCACGAAGCGATCGTCCTTGCGGGTCATCAACACCCGCCAGCGATCCTGGCCCAGGAGTTTTTCCAGCCGCCGGGCCACATCGAGGGTGAATTCCTTTTCGTTGAGCTTACGGGCCAGGTTTCTCGTCCCGGTATCGTTACCGCCATGTCCCGGATCGAGCACGATGGTGCGTAAGGGCACGCTCTTGAGCCGGGTCGGTCTGACCATCGGCATTAAAAAGCGCTGTAAATCCACGGTCGGCACAAAGATCGAGCCTCTGGCCGCCGCCGCCGCTTCCCCTAAAAATACCCGCAGCCCGTGGATGGTTGCCTCTCGCGAATCCGCCTCGAATTGCAGGGTGCCGCCAGGTCCTTTTAAGACCAGCGTGCGGCCGTCTCCACCCGCCACGGTTTTGTATCCGTTACGCTCAAACCAAGCCCGTGCATCTGTGTAACTAAAAGCCCCCAGCTTAATCACCGCCGGCGTCGACGGTGCCTTGGGAGCGGAGCGGTTGGTATTGGGGGCTCCTAGGGCCGACGGTCCGGCTACGAACAAACACGCCACCAGCAGAACGCAAAAAACCGCGAGGTGCTTGTGCGAAAAAAACGCCGCAATCCGGCTTACCGGAATGCGGCGCGAAAAAGACGCGAGGATACGCACGGGAGGCGGTCAGCCTTACTTGTGGCTCTCGTCGTGCTCGTCACCTTCGTCGGTGCCGGTGTCGTCGATCGCCTGCTCGTCGGCTTGCATCGTATATTTACGCTTCCGTTTGCTGGCCGGCAGCGGCGTCAGCATGACGTTGATCTGTTTGCCCAAGAGGCGCGGCTCGGAGTCGGCGTGGCCCATGCCGCCCAGCTCGGCCAGGGCGCGCTTGATGATGTCGAAACCAAACTCGGTGTGGGCCATTTCGCGACCGCGGAACTTCACGCGCAGCTTAACCTTGTTGCCGTGGTCGAGAAACTCCTCGGCATGACGAACCTTGGTCATGAAATCGTTATCGGCGATGCGCGGGGTAAACTCGACTTCCTTGAGTTTGCTCGCGGTGGTTTTCGAGTGGCTGGCCTTCTTCTGCTCTTCGTAAATGTATTTTCCGAAGTCCATGATGCGACACACCGGAGGGATCGCGTTGGCCGACATTTCAACCAGGTCGAGGTTGAATTGGCGCGCCAGGGACAGGGCTTTTTCAGTCGGCAGGATGCCGAGCTGTTTACCTTCGGGAGAGATCACGCGAATCTCGGGGACACGGATCTTGTCGTTGCGCTTGATGTGCGCGAACGGGTCGTTGTTACGACGTTGGAAGGGCTGGTTGGGGCGACGGGCGCCACCGCCGGAGGGTGCTGAGAGGGCCATCAATAAATGCTTGGATGCGGTTGCTAAGTGAACTGCCAGCACGCCAGTCGCAGCTGGAAAGACAACTGGAAAAACCGGGATTTATGTGCGACCGAAGCGTCGCGCCAGCTCTCCCTGCCCCAGCTCCACCTGAGTAGGCCGCCCTCCGGGGCTGGCATGGGGCGCGCGGCAGGCAAAAAGTCTGGCGACCAAGGCCCGCATCTCCGCCGCCTCAGGTCGGGCGGGCAAACGCACCGCTCGCGCCGCCGCCACCCGGGCCAGTTGCTCACGCGCCACCTCGGGATTTCGCGCCGGGTCACGCCCGTCGCGAAAGGCATCCAGCAAGTCCCGCAGGCATGCCTCCGCATCGTTCGGTTCCAGGATCGCGGGCACCCCTTCCAAACGAAACGATTGCCGCCCGAACTCCGCGACCTCGAACCCATGCTTGGCCAAAAACGCCAGGCGGTCCCGCAACAGGGCCGCCCCCACCGGGTCCAGCTCCAGCATGGCGGGCAACAACAAGCGCTGCACCGTCACCGCACCGGCCGTAAACTGGGCCGTGAGCTCCTCAAACAGGATGCGCTCCTGCGCCGCACGTCGATCCAGCAACAGAAGACCGGACGGCGTCTCGAATAACGCATACACCGAGTGGGCCAAGCCGATGAAACGCCACGCCTCGGTGGACCGCGCCGGCGATGGCAGCGGCCCGGGTTCGGTCCGCCCGACGGGCGGCGGAGCGCTCGCCTGACTGGCAGGACGGGCCGCTACGGGTGCCGTCGCCACGGCGGACACCGGCCAAGCTCGTGCTATCGCCACAGAAGCGGTAGACTGCGCTCCTGATACGGCAAAAGGGGGCGGCACCGCCGGAACCATCGGCACGCCCGCGACCGGCACTCCTGCAATCGGAACGCCAGCGGCCGGCCCCTGTTCGCGCAAAGCGGATAACACGCCTCGAATCACAAACGAGCGCACTTGGGCCTCGCTGCGGAACCGCACCTCGCGCTTGGCTGGATGTACGTTCACGTCCACTGCCGCCGGATCAATTTCCAGAAACAAAAACGCCGCCGGATAACGCCCTTTCGGCAACACCTCGTGGTAGCTTTCAATCAAGCCGTAGGTGAGCGTGCGACTGTCCACCGGCCGCCGGTTAACGAAGGTGATCGTCTCGTGCCTGGTGGCGCGCCCGGTCGAGCCGGGCTTCGCGATCAAGCCATGCAAACGCAGGCCGCCTTCACTGGCCTCAATCGCCATCAAGGTTTCGGCCAGTTGGCGGCCAAAAATCTCCGCCACCCGGTCGGCGAGGGCAGGGCAGGTGGGCGAGCGAAAAATCACCCGCCCGTCTTCGATTAAGACAAACGCACAGTGCGGCGCGGAGAGCGCGTGCAGACGAACCGCCGCCACGATGTGCGCCGCCTCGGTGGCGTCGCTTTTTAGAAACTTGCGCCGCGCCGGGACCGAGTTGAACAACTGCGTGACCTCCACCCGTGTGCCTTGCGGCCGCCCGCAATCGCGCACATGCACCAGACGCCCGCCGTTGACCAAGATCTCCGTGCCGACGCCACTCGCATCGGAGGTTTGTATCTGAAAACGCGAGACGCTCGCGATCGAAGGCAGTGCCTCGCCGCGAAAGCCAAAACTGCCCAGGCGGTCGAGGTCGTCGGCCTCGGCGATCTTGCTGGTGGCGTGGCGTTCCAGCGCCAGCACCGCGTCCTCGCGGGCCATGCCTGAGCCGTTGTCCTCGATGCGCATCAAGGCCCGACCGCCGTGGGAAAACTCCACCTCGATGCGCGTCGCCCCGGCATCGAGCGCGTTTTCCACCAGCTCCTTCACCACTGCGGCCGGGCGCTCCACCACTTCGCCGGCGGCGATCTGGTTGGCGACCCGGGCGGGCAGGATGTGGACTTTGGCCATGGCGGAAGGGAAGGGGAGGTCCGCCAGCGTCGCCGCGCCACCGCGCCGCGCAACGTGTTTTTGCGCGGCGCGGTGGCGAACTGCGCCACTCCAGAATCAGAAGCGGTAGCCAGCGCTCACCCCCAGCTGGCGCGGATCCGCCCGGCTGGTGTAGCGCGAGGCGATCTCCGGCGAGGCGTAATAGGCCGCCGGGGTGTTCGCGAAGAAGAACACCCGTTTTTCGTAACCTTCATCGAACAGGTTGCGCGCCCAAAAACTCACCCGCCAACGATCCCAAGCGTAGCCGAGGCTGGCGTTAACCACATCGTAGGCGGAGCGTTTTTCGCCGTGCCCGAGCGACTCCAGATAGTCACCTCGAGCGACCATCTCCAACCCGCCGAATACGCCCGTCGCCGGCTGATAACGCAGCCCCGCCGTGTAGCCGTATTTGGGTGTGTTGGGCAGGGTGCCCGCCGTGCCCGCCGCGCCATTGCTGTAGGTAAACGCATCCAGCTCCGAGTGCATCAAGGCGAACGACCCGTAAAGCTGCCAGGCGGTCGCGAGGGTGTATTCGGCTGAGGCTTCGAGGCCGTAAATCGAGGCACCGTCGGCGTTGTCGGTGAAGTAGCGGTATTTGTTGCCCGCGCCGATTGAGTTGCGGATTTGGGTATCATGCCGGTCGGTGTAAAACGCGGCCAGCGTGCCTGTGAGTTTCTGCTCCAGCCAACGCCCGCGCAGCCCCGCCTCGTAGTTCCAAAGCGTCTCGGCCTCGAAGGTCAGCGGATCGGTGCCGACACGGATCTTGCGATCAAGGTTGATGCCGCCGCCGCGATAACCGCGCGCCGCCGAGACATAGACGAGCTGGGTCGCGGTCAGATCGTGCTCCAGGGTGAGTTTGCCGCCGAACAGCACCGCGTCGTATTCGGGCGCAAAGGCCTGAGTGCCGACGCCGCCGAAGGAATCCGTGGTCGTGCCGGCCAGCCCGCCGCTTTGCTGCACGGCTTCGCCGCGCAGACCGACAATCACGCGGGTGGCCGACGAGAAGTCATGGGCAGCCTGGCCGAACAGGCTCTCGTTATCCGCCCGGTAGTCGGCGTTCATGCGCGTCTGCTCGCCGTAGGGACCATAGATCGCGTTCTCCGCGAAGTCGGAAAAGTAACGCGTATCCTCGTCGGTGCGGGAGAAAAACGCCCCGATGGTCCAGCGGGCGATCCCGCCGCCGGTCTCCGCTTCGGGCGCGGAATCCAGCCGCACTTCCTGCGACCCGGTGGCGCGCCGGCGACGGATGTCCTCAAAACCATAATACCCGTCCACGCCGCCGAAGGCGGGTGTATCGCGCCACGCCGTCCAGTCGGCGTCGTAACTGTAAATCGAATCCGAGCGGGTCACGGCCGTGACGGTCGAAAACACCACGTCCGGCGAAGCGGTGTATGTACCGCGCAGGCTGCCCGCCAGCGATTGCTGGGTGTCCTGGCCCGGTGTATCGCTGCGGGTGCGTCGACCGTTGTTATCCAGGGCGAACTCGTCGAAACCGTTATCCACGTCGGCGAAAAACAGCGTGCCCTCCCAGCGCCACACCCTGGACGGGTTCCAGGTGAGCGCGAGACGCGCGCTCAATTCGTCCTGCGCGTTGGTGTCGCCGAGGGTGACGTTTTTGCGGAAGCCGTCGCTTTGATGCTGCTGTATCGCGACGCGAAACATGAGTTTCTCCGGCGCGTCCTTGAAGACCGGGCCGCCCACCGCGACGCCCGCTTCGCGCAGATTATCCCCGCCCACCGAGCCCTGCACCTGGCCGGTGTAGTAGGGCGTCGGCGCGTTGCTCACCAGTTGGATGACGCCGCCCGCCGCGTTCGCCCCGAAGGCTCCGGCTTGCGGGCCGCGCAACACCTCAACCTGACGCACATCGAAGGTGCCGCCGACCGTGCCCAGGCCGGTGAAATCGAGATCATCGACGAGGAAGCGCACCGAGGAATCGGGCGTCTCGCCCTCGTATTGGGAGTTTTCTCCGATGCCGCGGATTTGGAAGTAACGCGGACGCGAGGTGCCTCCGGTGAAAGTCAGGTTGGGCACCTGGCTGGCGAGGTCGCCGAAGTGACGCACGCCGTTTTGACCGAACGTGGCCTGATCGTAGACGCTCACGCTGGCCGCGATGCGTTCGAGCGGGGTTTCCCAGAGGTCGGCGGTCACAAGGACCGGCTCCAGTTTTACCACCGGCGCGACGGCGGCGCTTGGGTTGGAAGATGCACCCGCAGAGGCGGGTGGCGTGGGTTCGCTAGCTCGGGCGCCATTGGTGAGAATCGCGCCGAGGAGAAGGATCTGTGTCGGGAGTCGCATGGTGTGACTGTGGCCCGACCCAAATCGGACTCCCGGGGAGAAAGAGGACGATGCCCGCGCGGAATTCGCGCGGTGTAAACACCGTCCTGCTGTTTCCTTCGCCGGTATAATCCGTTTCAGGTTCGAAGGGTCGAGCGGCCGGTCGTGCCGCAATCTCAGCCCGACGCATCGGGCACCCCTACAGGCAAGCCGCACAGAAAGCGCCGCCCCTCCGCATGCGCAAGCGTAAGTTTCGCCCGATGCTCACGCGGCGTGTGCTCGATCTCGGCACATATCGCTCACCGACGTTTCGTCGCCTTGCCCTTGGGGTAGGCGTCGGAAAGTCGGTTTTTCTTTTTCTTGGGACTTTCGGAACTGATCCGGGCCGCCTTGCGGAAATCGCCGGTGCGCAGCGCGTTTATCTGATCGCGCAACACCGCCGCGCGCTCGAACTCCAGGTGCGCCGAAGCCTCCGCCATGTCTTGCTCCAGCTCGGCGATCACCGCCGCCACGTCCTCCGCGCTGCCCTCGGCGAGGGCGACCGTCTCTTCCTCACGCACTCCCGAGCCGTCGTAAACGTGCAGGCTGGTTTGCTGTGAACGTTTCACGCTGCGCGGGGTGATGCCGTGCTCGGCGTTGTAGGCGATTTGTTTGGCCCGGCGGGCGGAGGTGACCGCGATGGTGCGCTTGATCGACTCGGTCATCACGTCGGCATAAAAAATCACCCGGCCTTTTTCGTGTCGCGCGGCGCGGCCCGAGGTTTGGATGAGAGAGGTTTCGCTGCGCAAAAAACCCTCCTTGTCGGCGTCGAGCACCGCCACCAAGGCGACCTCGGGTAAATCGAGCCCCTCGCGCAGAAGATTGATTCCGATGAGTACGTCAAAGTTGCCCAGCCGTAGATTGCGCAATATTTCGACGCGCTCGATGGCGTCGATGTCGCTGTGCAGGTATTCGACCTTCAGCTTGGCCTCGCGGAAGTAGCCGGTGAGGTCCTCTGAGAGCCGCTTGGTGATGGTGGTGACCAGCACGCGTTCACCGGCCTCGACCGCGAGGCGGCACTCGCCGATGAGGTTTTCCACCTGGCCTTTGGTCGGGCGGATGGTGATTTCCGGATCAAGCAGACCGGTGGGACGAATCACTTGTTGGGCAATGACCGACGAACGCTGCAACTCGTAGGGTGCGGGCGTGGCCGAGACGTAGACGATTTGATCGGTGATAGTCTGGAATTCATCAAAACTCTGGGGGCGGTTATCCAAGGCCGATGGCAGGCGAAACCCGAAGTTAACCAGCACGGTTTTGCGCGCGCGGTCGCCGTTGTACATGCCGCCGATCTGGGGCACGGTGGCGTGGCTCTCGTCGATCAGGAGCAGAAAATCCTTGGGAAAAAAGTCGATGAGACAAAGCGGGCGGTCCCCGGCGGCGCGGCCGGCGAGGTGGCGCGAGTAGTTTTCGATGCCGTTGCAGAAGCCCATTTCCTGGAGCATCTCCAAATCGTAGTTGGTGCGCATGCGAATGCGCTGCGCCTCCAGAAGCAGCCCTTGTTTTTCAAACTCGGCCACCCGCTGGTCGAGCTCGGCCTTGATGCGGTCCACCGCCGCGCCGAGTTTGTCCTTGGTCGTGACGTATTGGTTGGCTGGATAAAGGTCGAATTTGTCGAGCTTGCGCAGGATCTCGCCGGTCAGCGGATCGAACTCGCTCAGCGCCTCGATCTCGTCGCCCCAAAACTCGACCCGCAGGCCCTGTTCCAGATAGGCGGGCATGATGTCCACCACATCGCCGCGCACCCGGAAGGTGCCGCGCTTGAAATCGTAATCGTTGCGCGAGTAGAGATTGTCCACCAGCCGCTGGAGCAAGATCTGGCGGGGCATCAAGCCGCCGCGTTCCAGGGCGATACGCAGCTCGCGAAAATCCTCGGGCGAGCCCAGGCCGTAGATGCAGGAAACCGAGGCGACCACGATCACATCGCGCCGCGAAACGAGCGCGCTGGAGGCGGCGATGCGCAGGCGCTCGATCTCCTCGTTGATCGACGAGTCTTTCTCGATGAACGTATCCGAGGACGGCACGTAGGCCTCGGGCTGGTAGTAATCGAAGTGGGAAACGAAATACTCGACCGCGTTTTCCGGAAAAAAGTTTTTGAACTCCGAGTAGAGCTGGGCGGCGAGGGTCTTGTTGTGCGAGATGATCAGGGTGGGGCGGTCGCGGGCCACGATGAGGTTGGCCATGGTGAAGGTTTTGCCCGAGCCGGTGACGCCGAGCAGCGTCTGGTGCTTGTTCCCGGCGAGCAGGGACGCGGAGAGCTCGGCGATGGCCTGCGGCTGGTCGCCGGTCGGTTCGTAGTCGGCCTTGAGCTTAAACATTCCCATGCCGCTTAACGTGCTCGGGTTTGCCCTTTGCGCTAGGGGAAAGTCAAACGAGTCGGCGGGGCCGGTGTCGGTTCAAGTGGAAACAAGCCCATGACACGCCCCAGCCAAAAACCAACAGGCGTAAAAATCAGAAACGCAATTCATAGGAAAACCGTGTGCAGAGTAGGTTAGCTAAAGTTCTGGGAGCGAATTCGGATGTGGCTATCCTAGGTCTCGGTAGGTGCATGGGAATTGGGAAAGCGTAGAAAGCGATCCTGACGTGCGTTCATCGGACCACATAAAACTGGCGCTGCTCAAGCGTCCAACCGAGGTGCGCGATAGTTGTGTCTATCCACGGCAAACCTCGAACAACCCGTTTTAATGAACTCACACGGGAGTAGGAAGAAGCTGCATACGGCCCGTTTCGTCGCCCCCCCTCAGAGCTAGGACCAACTCGGCTATGCGTTGGCCTCCGGTTAAAGGTGGTGACTGGGTGAGATGCGGCCCAAGTCGAAATCCTCGCCGACGACTATTGCCTGCCTGACGTCTCCGACGCCGCGTCGGGCTGAGGCACCGCGCAGCCTTATCTTGAAAACAGCACACCTAACCGCGCGAAACTTGACTCGCGCCAAGGCAGAGCAATGACTTTGCAAATGAGGTGCTCCCTGCGAAACCAGTCTTTTTAGAGCGAAGACGCGCATTTCGGGTTCACGGGTTCGGCACAGTTCCTGCAACCGTTTATTCTTTCGACACCGTTGGTTCGCCGACTTCTGCGAACCCTGTTTCAGCGCCCGCCCATCCCTTAAACCACTACCGGTCATAGCCTCGGCAAAGTCCAGTTACCTATCATCCATTTATGCGCTCCTTGTCCATTCATCGTATCGTCGGCGCGCGCATTGGCGCGCGTCTGCTCGCCCTATCGCTTGGTTTGGTGGTGACTAACACAAGTTTCGCGGCCTTGTCGGACCTCAGCTTCAAATCTAATGGGCTCTCGTTTATAAACGATACGATTATAAACGGCACTTCACCCTTGGCATTCACCGACGACACGGGGCTGAACGCTCCCTTCCTAAACGCCGGCGATTCCACTATCACCTTGGATTATGGTAGTTACTACGCGCTGGCTTTTTTGGGGTTTGGGCAACATCAGGGACCAGGCGAGATTTCTTTCCGCGTAAATGGCGGGGCATTAATCACTCAGGCGGTGACTTTCCCCAATCCGGAGTTCGCCAGCGCAGTGTTCGCGCTGTTCGAGCTTCCGGGCGGTGACGAGGTTGAGATTTCGGTGACGGGATTGGCGAACGACCGAATTCGAATCATCGGGGATGGTGGCGGGCTCCTAGCAAACGGAGTGCCCGATGCCTATTACCAGTTCAATTATACCACCGCGATCCCCGAGCCGAGCGCCAGCGCATGGCTCATGGGTGGATTGGTTTTGCTATGGGCAGGCACCCGAAGGTCGAGGACAGCGGCTTTTTAAAGTGCGGTTGACCCAACGAGGTCAGGCTTTGGGTTATGAATGTCCGAGGCTTCAGGCTTCTCTAGTTCTACTTTGTTAGTTGAAACCGAACAGGCCGAGCATTCGGAGAAATGGGCCAAAAAAAGGCACCAAAGACGCAAAAACGATCCGATCTTTTGTGCTTTCTGCGACTTTTGTGGCAATGTTTTCGGTCATAACCCCACTGCAATAGGCAATTAAAAAAGTAGAACTAAGTGTCTGTGCTCAAAGCAGCAAGAAACACGCGGCAATCAGCAGCGTCGGGGGCAAAGCCGCCAGGGCTAGCTTCAGAGGGGAAAACCCATCCGGGAAGAAGCGCTGCAAAATCGACAGTCCGGCCGGATTCGGGGCGTTGGCGATAACCGTCAATCCGCCTCCCGCCACCGCGCCCGCCACGACGGCGTATTTCGCCGCTGCGGATAAATCCGGCACCAAGGTGGCCAGATATGTGATGGCGGCGTTGTCGTTAAAAGCGGTTAACAAAGTTGCTCCCCAAAAAAGTGCGGTCGGGGCCAGACCGGACAAAACCGGCTCGATCCACCAACCCTGTAATCCGCCGTGCACGACTAAGCCGGCGAGAAAAA